>WFSE01000054.1 GCA_015486135.1 Lentisphaeria bacterium | reverse complement strand
GTTCCGACAAATTCCGCCTTTTTACCCACTAAAACTGCGGAAGAGCCAAATTTCTTCCTGAATATAAATCCTCAAGTGCTGAAGGAAGAATTTGAATATTCATTGACAGCGTGCCCTGAGTTTTTGTTTGGCAATATTCCAATCCAATGGTTTTTCCCGGCCATTTTTATAACGATTTTCCGTTGCGTCTAGTAGTTCTTTATGCCACTCAGGGGATTGAACAGATTCCGCATTCGCAGAGAGCTCACGCCAGAGTATTTCCATTGCCTGAAGTTGCTCCAAGCGACTCATCTGTTTTATCTGTAATGTTTCTAGCATAATGAAATATTATACATCCAGTTTTGTATTTGCCAAGTTTATTTTTGTAAACACAGAGTTCACCTGTCGAAAACCGCGGTTTTCAGTCGGATGCAATGGCTGGGGCTGTTTTTTCTTTGTTTTTCGACGCTTCGCCCCGTCAGTTCCAGGGCTAATTCGGGGCAATTAAATAGCCCAACAAGGCCCCCGAAGTTGACTTCTAAGTATAGTGTCAATTCGCAAAAAATCCACTTTCCCGGTCCCGTCTAGTACTGGAATGGGGAGTATTCCTGGAATTCGTCTCGTCCTTATTGACGGTGTAGTGGAATCACCAGGTCCATGCCGGGATGAAGAACAGATAAAGCTTGCCCAATTGTTTCCCGTCGCGTTTCTCATGCTCGACGCGGAATAGACGCCACATGAACGAGACATTGTCGTGTTCCGTCGCGGTTGTCACGTTTACAAACGGGAAAACCTCCATGCTGTATCCCTTGTCGTCGTATTCGTAGCGGAAAAAGTGTTCGAGTATTTTGAATTCTCCGGCGTTTCCGTGTGTTTCCGAGCGGGCCAGAAAGAGGAGGATGTTCCAATCGATATCCTTCCCGTCGTGGTCGTATTCGTAGTCGAATAGGAGCGGGATCATGTATCGTCCGGCCTCCTCCGTGGTGGTGAACCGTTTGTCGAGTTCCAAAATGGCGTCGAACAGGCTGTCTGGAGAGTCGTCTTTGAGATCGACACCGGCCGTTTTCAACTTTTTCCGGAGTTGCGCTAGTTCCGCGTCGCGTTCTTCCTCATGCTTTTTGATTTGCTCTTCAATCCGTTTCCGCTCTTCCCGAGTTTCCTGGTTTTTGAGGACCCGTTTGCCCGCCGCCAACATGTTTGCGGCACTATTGGCCTTGCGTAGCGCCGAGCGTATTTCGGCTGCCAGTTTGGGGTTTATCTTGTCCGCATCCCATTTTTTGTATTCGGTGTGGCTTTGGTAGTAGGCGAGGGCGAAGAAACTTGATTCCGTTTTTGGCGTCCTAGGCGTTTCCGAGCTCTTCCGATGGCTTTCCAGGGGGAGTATTTTTCCGGTTTCCCGGGACGTTGTATTGAATAAGCCACGCAGTGCGGTGGTTGAGGATGAATCGCCTCTGGTTTTTTCCAACCGTTTTTTCGGGAGGATGTTTTTGTAGTCCCAGTCGTAGAAGGTCCAAGGAGCGTGGTGTGTATGTTGGAATATGAGTGGCGGAAAGCATCCGTAGTAGGTATTGTTGTAGTCGATCAAGGCCGTGAAGTTGCTGTTGATGTCGATCAAGGGCCATAGCAAAAACTTGTTCTCGACCGAGTCTTTTTTCGCTTTCTGATATGCGAGTATGGGGCCCAGAGCGCTGAATTGGAAATAGCTGTCGGAATCGCTCCATCCTCCAAGCAACGGAACGGCTATACCCTCGCGCCAGTCCTCGCGGAAGAAAAACAGACTCAGCAACCCGCGCCAAGTGTGGCTCGGTTTTTTGAATACCGAATAGAGGGGTGTCCAAGTCAATGACTGACGCTTGGATTTGTGCGTGATGTACAACAGAGTGGCCAGTGTGTGCGAGGCGCCGTCCTGCCACGTGGCGTAGTAGTAGAGGGGAAAAATCCAGCTCGCTTTCGATTTTCTTTCCTGGTCGCGTTCGAAGCCGCTCAAGGGCCATACAATGTAAAGCGAACTGTCGTTCGAGTCTTGGTCGTTCGTGTAGATGTACAATGGGAAAAGCCAGTTCTTGGCCTGCCGCCCCTGTAGCACATGTTGGAACAGTGGAAACGCGCCGACAGCCTCCCAGTGGTCCCGCTCCCAAAACGGCCCTATGCCGGAAGCCTGCGTGTTCCACCATGCTGGAAGGACATAGCCGCTGTCATCTCCAAAAAATCCGAAAAGCGGCGCCACTCCCCAATCGTGCTTGTTCCAGTACCCCGTGGCGACCCAGCCGTCGCCGTTGACGGGATTCCATGCCGACAACGGGAAAAGGATGGAATACTCGTCGCCTTCCTGGTTGTAGAACGGTCTAACCGCCATGCCGTATTTGTCGTAGTCGATCATGGGCCACAGTATCGACACGAATTCCGAACGGCTGTAGAACAATGGCCAGATATTGACGCGACGGGCCGTCTTGTCCACCGCCGGGGGCGCGTTTTCCGCATTTCCCGCGAATTTGGAGCGCCTAGCCGCCAGTTCTGCGGAGGAGGAGAACGCCGAGAGCGTTATCATCCTCCTGCTGGACGCGCACGACACCGTGGAGAGGACCGCCGCCGCGCAAATCGCGGCGAGGAGGGAGTGGCGTAAGAGCGAGCGTTTTTTGGACGGGTGGTTTGTTCCTGTAGCCCGATGCGCTTTTCCCAAGTGTTGGTTTGTGTCGCTGGATATCATTTGTTTAGCTTGATGTTGCGGGGTCAGTCTTATACGTTGCCTGATTCTCAGGCCCGTCGTTCCTCGGGTAGGACTTTCCTGCGGATAAGTCAGAAGTATTAATCCCGACCCCGTTTTCCTGCGGACTCGTTGATTTTCTCCACGAGTCTCGCCGTGGCGTTGGATTTGGTTTTGGTCGCCGCGAATCTCGCGATTTTTTCCTTGCCTTCTTTGGCGGTGTAGGGGATTTCGACGATGTCCACCAGAAATTTCTTCACGAGGTAGGCCTTTGGAATCTGTTCCGCCGGAACGCGCCACATGGTCATGCGGAAATATTTTTTGTAGATAAACACCACGTCGGAGTCGGCGAGGACGAGGTATCCACCTTTTCCTTTCGCTCCGGGAATTCCCCCGGCGGAGCGGCATTGTATCGCGCCGTCCGCGGAGGCGTGGTCTAGAATCGCCATCTCCTCAGCCGGAACGGCGTCGAACTCGCTCTCCGAGCCGAACCAGCTACGGAACCAGGCGAAAACCGCCTTGATCGCGAACCACATCCAGCGGAGAAACTTGGGGGTGTATATCGCCAACAGGACTATGATGGCGGCGGCGATGATGGATGTCAGATACGGATGGTTCAAGGCTAGGAACACGAAGGCGACGACGAATCCGTCCTCGGCCAAGCTTATCGCCGAATTCGAGATGGTTTCGCCCGGGCTCGCGACGTTGACCGCCAGTCTGGTGCCGGCTTTGGCGATATGGGTCTGCAACGCCACCGCGCCGCAGCACATAGCGCCGATAATCGCGATTTGGGGGTCAACCTTGCCCAAGGCCGCCATGCCTATCATTGCCGCTCCAGCCGGTCTGATAAATGTGGATATCGTGTCCCAGGCGTTGTCGAAGAATTCGAATTTGTCCACCACGAACTCCACGACGAACATGGCTATGGCGAACGATATCACCGCCCAGTTGTCGAAGGCGTCCAGCGATTTGGGCATCCCTTCCACCCAGTCGAATTTGGCGCTCAAACCTACCACGGCGATGGTGGCGTAGAGGTTTATTCCGGCCGTCAGCGATATCGGCAGTAATGTCGCGAGTAATTTGATGTGTTCCATTTTTCAGCGGTATCCCGTATTTGTTTTAACGCCGGATCTTCTTTCATGAGAAAAGCCCCTGCGGGGAGACAAGCAACAAAGTGAACAAGTAAAGCTTCCTCTAGCAATATGGTACTCCATAATACAGGAAAAATCAACAGGGGGCTGTTTGGGCGAGATAGTTTTTCCCGGTGGACTGTTTCAGTAAGCCCTTGTTGTCGCGGGCTTTCAGCCCTCCGGATTCTGGGAGGTATGGGAGAAGCCCCCTTCGGGTGAATGCAAAGCGGTGCGGGGGCACCGCATTTCGCGTTCTCCTAAAAAAAGATCCGTCCAATCTGACCGATCTGTCCGATCCGCTTTCAATTTTTCATCCCCAAGGAGAACCACTATCAACCTGTCCCTAATTTTTCTGATTTTTTTCCGGGATCCCTCCCTTAGGGCCTTTGGGCGAATTCCGTATTGATTCCCGGGCGGATGGGCGTAATGTTGGCTATGGACGGAAAAAGCACAGTATTGAAGCCGCCATTGTTCGGTCCGGTGCCTTCGAGGCGCCTCGGGCTTTCGCTCGGGGTCGATCTGGTCCCGCGGAAGACGTGCTCGTTGGATTGCGTTTACTGCGAGTCCGGGCCCACCACGGATTTGACCGTTCGTCGTCGGGAATACATCCCTACGAAGGTGGTTTTGGATAGCCTCTCCGACTTTCTGGGGGGAGGGGGCGTTGTCGATTATGT
>WFSE01000053.1 GCA_015486135.1 Lentisphaeria bacterium | reverse complement strand
TCCCTGCAGCCCATAGTGGGGATAACCTACCATTTGCCCGCGTAATTCGCAAGTCCATTCAAAAAATCGGGGCTGAAATCCTTAGCGTCATTTTCTTCGGTTAACTTCCTTGCGCTAATCTATATTTTGGGCTGTTTTTCGCAAGTAATTGAATACAAATATGTCAAATTTAGCGGGGGCAGACCCCGATATCGAGGCTAGCATTTTTTTGTTATTTTCTTCGAAAGCGATAAGTCCACACACATAATCTCCCGGACAAAAATCCTTTTTCATCTCGTCATCGAACCCCAAGGCGTTGTTTTTTTCCAACAACATGATGAGTCGACGCGTATTGTCTAAATGGGTCCTCGCCATATCTCTGCTAGAAAACTCCGCGAATCTGAAATCAATAAGCCGCGCATAAGCGGCGACAATGTTCCTCGCTATAAATTGTGGTAGTGGGATGGATTCATCCGGCGCGACTATTATCAAGCCGGGCAAGAAAACTGCGACGACAAACAGAAACAATGCAATTATTAGGATTAGCTGTATAAGTCGTTTTACCATTTCGTTACACCCCCGGAAATTTTAATAGAATTACTCCCCTGGTTTTTTCCCGCAGGCCTTGGCCATGTATTCGAGCAGTTTTTTGAGGTTCTTCTCCGCATCCGCTTTCGCCGGGACTACGTAAGAATAGCGTATCTTGAAGAACTTGTTTTCGTATTCCCAAAGGAAGACGTGGGAGTAACTCGCATGCCCGCCCATGGTGAGAGAGAAAAGGGAGTGCAACGCCTTGACGGGAGATTTTTCTCCAAGATTGATGACATCCTCCTTTATCTCTTTGACCGATTTGTAGCGTCCCAGCTTCTCCATGATGTATATATCCTTCAGGACGGCTTGGAAATGCGTCTTCAGGATGGGGGATGTGGGATCGGAGGGGATTTTTTTGAGTCCCATGTCGTATATGTAGATATCCGCGATGATTCCATCGCCCCTGTATTTGACACTTATGCCTAGTCCGGGGTGGTCGGCTTCGTAGTTGGTTACGCCTCCACGGCGTAATTCTCCTATGGTGTCGGAAAATACGATTCCCGTCCCCGGATGCTTGTAGCCCTCGTCCTTGGCGCCCGCCGCGGCGCAGGCGAGCCAGAGAATCAACACTAGCGAACCCCCGACAAAACTGGAAATACTTCTCATTCCCAACCTCCCGTTTTATGTCTCCCCCTTTGCCAACGCCGCATAATCCCGGCGAAGCACCTACATAGCCTAATACAGCTTCCCTTCCGTGTCAACCGGCGGGCCAGGGCCCTATTGTAAGGGAAAAGAGATTACCTCGCGGAAAACGCGGAGAAAGAGGGGAGAAATTGCCTCGCAGAGATGCAAAGCACGCAGAGAAAGTCCCATTCGTGCATTATTCAATAAACCCAGTTTGTTCTTTGAGCGCAAAGAACGAACCATTCCTGGAGGCTGGAAGTCCTTCCGCGAAGCCCGAAGGGATTGCGAAGCAAACGGCAGGATGAAGATTCGTGGCTACACACTTCTTCTTCCCCTCTTTCTTGGCGGCCTAACGGACTTACGGCTTCACAGACTCACAGATTCACGGATTCACGGATTCACATCCCCTACATTCCCTACATGGAGAAAAACTCCGCGGTCTCCGCGTATTTGCGAGGGAAAAATATCCGTGTTTCTAGTAGACGACACCAAACAACGCCATAAATCTCGGGAACACGAACGTTATCGCCGTGTCCGCCAATATGATGAGGAATATGCCACTGACCACAGAGGATGTGGTAGCGTCGCCGACCCCCTTGGCATCGTTTTCTGCTTCAAATCCACGGTAGCATCCTATCGCCGCCACGAGAAACGCGAAGACAAATCCTTTTATGACGCTTTCGAAGAGGTTGGCGGGAATCATTGATCCCAGCGTTCTGGAAAAGTACTCGGAAAATCCTATATCGCTAATCGATGCCGTCATCAGCCCCCCACCCAAAACGCCTGCGCAATCCCCCAGAACGGTCAACATGGGCATAACGACGATCAACGCCAGGATTTTGGGAGCCGCCAACGCCCTAACTGGCTTCAGCCCCATGGTCTTCATAGCGTCTATTTCCTCGTTGACCTTCATGGTGCCTATTTCCGCGGCGAACGCGGATCCCGCTCGGCCAGTGCAGATAATGGCCACCATCAGCGGCCCCAGTTCCCGCACTATCGACAAGCCAACAAGATTTGAAACGAACATACCCAAGCCGAACCGAGACAACACGCTTAACCCCTGAAACGCCAAAATGAGCCCCATGAGAAAGCATATAAGAAGCACGATTGGCACTGCGTCCGCGCCAGTTCTGTCGGCGTAGTACAAGCACTCCCGGAAATCCAGTTTGCCAGGATGCCGGAGATAATACCCCAACATACGGACAATCTCCCCCACATAACCAATAAGGCGCTTAATATCGACAAGCAACCCTAACACCGCCTTACCAACGTAAACGTAGACGGACGACGGTTCCCTCGGATTAATCACCAATTTTTTGAATCCGCCGTCCTCGAATCCAATTTTGCGCAGGGAATCCCTTGTCGGCTCGTCCGCATTTTCAAACTCGAAGAGAACCGAGTCCGCGTCCGGCAACTCGGCACATGCCACAATCAACGCCATCGCATTGTGGCTCGCCGGCCCAACACCATCCATATCGAATCTTATCCGGACCGCTCCGCCGGCGAGCTCCCTCCCGACCGCTTCCAAATTGGCCGACAGCCTCTCCAACTGGTCGCCATCCCCCGCCAGTCCAGTCACCAATATCAAATCATCATTCCGAACTATTGAAATCGCCATACGGTGTCATCCTTCCGTTCCCGCTGCGAAATCCTCGGCAGGAACCATATTTGCCGGAATTTCTTCCAAAGCCAACCCTTGCTCCTTGATCGACCGATTGTGGCACATCACCATTATAAGCCCTATAACGAACCAAAACACCTCCATATTCATAATAGTGTAGAAATTAGCGATGCTGACCCCATGGACCATAACGGCCACATGGGCCCCCATAAAGCCACACAGAACACCTTTCTCAAACCGATCCGTAGTGTGAAAGAAAAAATTGAGCATTGCCACGAAAATGCTAATATTCATATAGAGGAACACAAAAAATCCGAACAATCCCGTCTCGTACATCTCCCGAACATGCTGGCAATCGAATGTCGCCAATGGAACGGAACCGACACCATGTCCCAGGATTGGATATTTGGCTATTTCGTCCTTGTTGTTAATCCATCCCGAATATCTAGCATTGAAAGAGGAGTCCGCTTCAGGCCCCAATGTCGCCACATCCTTAATGGATTCGAATTGGTTCTCTATGTCCCCCGTATGCTTCTGCCCCAACTGTTTCGCCCCCGCCGCGGTGTCAGGGGAGGCGTACTCAATGGCTACGGTGAAAAACACGTAGACCGCCACCACCCCGGAAGCTATGAGTACGTAGCGAAGCGTCTTTTTGCTTCTGGAAACTAAAACCAGTGTGGCCAAAAGCGGGGGAACACTGACATAGGCGCCGCGCGATTTCGTCATGATAATGGCTATCGCACTCAATGTTGTGACGAGAAGATAGGTCGCATTTTCCTTTTTTCCCTTGGCGTATATCAGGAGTCCCAAATAAATCCCCACTACTATGAGGTAGAAGTCGGCCAAGGTGTTGGCGCGCCCAAATCCCGTTGTGGCCGTTGCTCCCCCCTTTGTCAATCCCGATAGCGGATAGAGGTAGAATTGCACGGCTCCCACCGCCGCTACGAATACTGTCAACCACAACAGAATTTTGAACGCCAATTTCACTTGATTGTTTGACTGGATAATATTCAGCGTCATGAAAAACAACCAGAAATATTCGAGTCTTTTCATGGTGAATAGAATGCCCCGCTTTGGAGGGAGGGTTCCCCGCAAATAGCCTAGACTGGAAGCCACGATGATTACGGCGGCCATCGCCAGCACGGGTTTGTTCACAGGCACACTCCGGAACATCGACAACGTCCGCGTCTTGGCCCTGTTCAAAAGCCAACCCACTGTCACCACTATAAGAATGATGTCTTCCATTCTAACGCTCACCGCGCGATCTCCAGAGGTGCGCTCGAGTTGCATATCGGTGGAAATCAACATGAAAAACAACATTACAATCAGACCTATGGAGGGGCGCAGGAACGTGGCAACCCCCACGATGGTGGCTACCAGGGCTATGACAGGAAGAAAGGGATTGCCCGTGGAAATAGCGAGAAAATTGCGCGTGGCCTCTTCGGGCTCCGCACCGCAAAGCGTGGACGACACTAGAACACACGCTATGAAAAGCGCCATTCCAGCAATAGAATTTTTTCCGCTCCTCATCACACGCACACTATACCCGCGTTTTCGGCGAAGCCAAAACGGGAAGCCTTACCAGCCATGCGGATGTAGCGCACCGTGCAACGCATTGGCGAATTTGCGCTGGAATATCGAGCGATGCTCCAATATCCTGTAGGTGACCAGTTTGGCTATATCGAGGACGAAAACCCACACAATGTTGTATATCCAGACGAGCCCTACAAGCGCCCAGGGGATTTCCGGAACAAACCAGCCGAACCCGCACATCGCCGCGGCGAACAACTGCGTTCCTACAATCGCCGAGAAGAGGGTGGCGCTCGGCCACGGCGGCGCCAGGAAGAACTTTTTGGAGCGGGTCACGAATAACATCAAATGCCCGCCAACAACCAATTGCAGAAAAATCATCGTCTGAATATGGCCCGCATCCAACACTACTCCGAAAAGCTCCTTCTTGAAGTAATGCGCCCCGATAAATAGCAGCCCGAAGGTTTGAGCCACCGAAAACAACCCCAGCACGGTGGACACCGCGATTACCCGCCCCATCCGCCATCTCACGGGCTTGGGATCGATAACGGTGTTGTCATACGCTATTGTCATTATCGGGATGTCGTCCAGCAACGCCAAGATAATAATCATCACGGAGGTGAGGGGCTTGAACGGAACCGCCATTCCTGGCAACTTGGGAACCGCTATTACCGCTAGGACTACGAAAAACATCACGTCCATCGTCATAGCGATGCGGTAAATGGTGTAACTCATCATCCGCTCGAATATCTGTCGAGCCGTCTCTATCGCCTTGATTATGACGCTCAATCCAGGTGCCGTCAATATGAGCGCGGCGGCGGCCCTAGCGGCGTCCGTGGCGCCCGAAACGGCGATGCCAGCATCCGCCTGCTTCAGCGCCGGGGCGTCGTTCACGCCATCGCCTGTCATCGCCACGATGTGGTTTCTCGACTGCAACGCTTTGACGATGCCGTATTTGTGCTCCGGGAACACCCGTCCGAAACCATCGGCGTTATCGACGCATTTTGCGGCGTGTTCCGAGAGATGGTCGGGGGACTGGTCTCCGAAAATGTCGGTGGCGGCCTGGATATGCGTCCCCATGCCGAGTTTCCTCGAGGTTTCCGACGCGATGGCGATATCGTCTCCCGTAACCATTTTGACCCGCAACCCATGCTCCTTCGCCTGTTGTATAGTCTCGGCTGAATCGTCCCGAGGCGGATCGAACATGGGAATAATCCCGACGAAGTCCCAGGATTTCCCGTCGTCGTCGCTTGTCCCCACTCCCAAGGCCCGGTAACCCTTTCCCGCGAGTTCCGCGACGATTTTCTCCGCCTTTTCGGCGGCGGCGCCCTCCAATCCGCATAATTCCGCTATGACTTGCGGCGCGCCCTTCGAGCATTTGATGGTTTTCCCGTCGGGGGTCCGCAATGTCGCCTCGGTTCGTTTGCTCACGGGGTCGAAGGGGACAAACGCCAACCGCTCGTGCTTGTCCAATCGGCTTTTGTCCTCCACGTCCGCGATTACCGCGGAATCTATGGCGTCGTCGTCCTCGGCTTTGCTTGCCAGAGCCGCCAAGAAAACGCAATCGTCGGACTTCCAGTCGCCGAAAGGAATCGATTCGTCCAACGTCAACTGGTTTTTCGTCAGCGTTCCGGTCTTGTCCGAGCACAAGACATCCACTCCGGCCATCTCCTCGATCGCTTGAAGTCTAGCGACAATGGCCTTCCTTTTTGACATCGCCAGCGCACCTAAAGCCATCGTCACCGAAAGCACCGCGGGCATCGCGACCGGAATCGAGGCGATCGCCAAAATGAGAACGAATTTGACCAACCTCACAATCTCGGTCAGGTCTATATGCCCGGTGGCGACGTGGTCGCGGTAGAGTATGACCATGGAAAGCACCAGGCAAAGCGCCACGGAAAGGGCGATCAGGAAGTTCCCGACGCGCATCACCGCCTGCTGGAAATGGGAGACGTTGCCAGCGCCTTCGACAAGCTTCGCGGTCCTCCCGAAAAACGTGTTCACGCCAGTTGCCGTAACCACCGCCTCCATCTCCCCTTTCTTCGCGGCGGATCCGGAATATACCGGGTCGCCAACCTTCTTGTTGACGGGAAGCGACTCCCCAGTCAACGACGACTGGTCGATACTGAGATATTCTCCTCCAACGAGTTTGCCGTCCGCAGGGACGACATCGCCTAGGCGAATCCGAATGATATCGCCCGGCACCAGTTCCGCCGCGTCCGTTTCCGTCCACTCGCCCCCGCGCAAAACGCGGGCGCGCATCGCCAAGCCCTTCTTCAGCGCCTCCAACGCGTTGCTGGCTTTGTGCTCCTCCCAAAAGCCTATGAGAGCGTTGAACACCAACATGAACATGATTATAGTAAAGTCGTCGTAATCGGAAGCGATAATGGAGAGAATGGCGGCGATCTCAATCATCCAAGGTATCGGTCCCCAAAAGAACTTGAACAGCTTCAACAACGGACTTTCCCGCTCCTCGGTTATCTCGTTACGCCCGCATTTTTCCAGCCGCGCTTTGGCGTCGTCTTCGGTCAAACCCTTGTCGATGGATGTCTCCAAAGCCCCGACAACTTCCTCGACCCCCATCTCCTTGGCCTTCTCGACATCCAATCCAGCGTTGTCCATGAGTCTCTCCTGATAGCTCCGCCGTTACACTACCCCTATCTCCATCGTCATTGCGTGAAAATCGCCCGGAGCAACGGTGCGCTTATCGTCAAGGGCGTTAGTCGTCTCCACGCACACCATTCTCTTATATCCGTCGTTTTCAAAATCGGCCATTGCCGCGGCCTTGTCTGTCCATGGATTCCACAAGACATCGCTCGCGCTACCCTTCTTGGAAATACATATACGCCGGTCCATCGCGCCGTCGCGGATAAACAACTCCTTCCCGGAATGGATATATACCCTGTCAACATTCTCCGCGAACATCACGTCGCCGATCTGGCACTTCTTCTTCAAATCGTCGAGAGCATCGTAATATTCGACTCCGTCCAATCCCTCCACCACGGTTTCGGATATGTCCCCCACTTGGAAGTAGGTATGCAACGCCTGGGACAACCCGAACGTAGTATCCCCCATGTTCGTCGTCGTTAATGTTGCGCGCAAAGTCCGCCCCACGACAATTCGGTATTCCAGCTTGAACTCGTACGGCCACATCGACCTTGTCCAATCGGATGGGGCCAACGACATGGACACTTCCACCTCCCCGTTCCCGGCTATCTCCACGCGGTCAAGCTCCCACGGCGCGATTCTAGCGAATCCATGGTTTTGCAGATCGCCACGAGGATAATCATCTCCGAACCAAGGCCAGCAAATCGGGATCCCTCCCCGCACCGCTGTCCCCGGGGCAAAACCGGCGAGCGAACTAAGCCATAAAAGATCAGATTCGCCGGAAGGAATAAAACTTAAAATGTGGGCGCCGTGCTCCGGCAACAACTCGCAAGTGGAATATGGCGTGGTTATCGCTAGGGAAGCCAACCCACCACGCTTGCCAAAATCAGCTCTAGCATCCATATCAATTCCCAGTGCGTGCCAAATTACAAACAAGCCGGAGGAACCGGCTCGCCAACGTCAACGCCCCAACACGGTTTTCTGTATCCCGAGAAGACTCTCAATCCCTTTTTCCGCCAGCGTACGCAATTCCTCCAGCTCCTGACTGGAAAATGGCGCGCCTTCCGCGGTAGCTTGGACCTCTATGATTCCCCCGTCGTCGCCCATGACCATATTCATGTCAACCTCCGCACCGGAATCTTCGGAGTAGTCCAAGTCCAAAAGAGGCGTTCCATCCACTATGCCCACGCTAACAGCGGCCACGTTCCGCACGATTGGATTCGCCTCTAAAAGCCCCTTGTCCATCAAACCTTCCACCGCTAGCGACAACGCCACCATCCCCCCTGTTATACTGGCGCACCGCGTCCCGCCGTCAGCATCCAAAACATCGCAATCGATGGTAATGGTCCTGGGGCCAAGAAGCTTCAAATCCAAGGCCGCCCTCAGGCTGCGACCAATAAGTCTTTGTATCTCCTGGGTCCTGCCACTAGGCCCCCTTTTCGTCTCCCTGCGCACCCGATCCGAGGTGGAGGAGGGGAGCATCTGGTATTCGGCCGTCAACCAACCACCCTCCTCCTTACGGCCCCTCATCCACGGCGGCACGTCTTCCGAGACGCTGGCCGCGCACACCACGCGGGTCCCCCCAACCTCTATCAACGCGGATCCCGCGGGATTCCTCTGGAAACGGGGAAGAATGGAAACCCCTCTAAGCTCGTCCAACTTCCTACCATTCGAACGTTCCATAATGCGACACACCTCTTTCTCCATTTCCACATCCAAACCCGCGACAGAGATGAAAATACCTCTCCATACTCCGCATGCAAGCAGACGCTAACACCTCCATGCGTAATTTCCCCTCTTTCGCAATTGCGCCTACGCTCCCAAGGTGTAAATTGCCATTTCGCTCGCGGATACGAAATCTAGCACAAAACAAAGGAGGAGGTCGTGGTATTACCCTCCACACGAGCCGCGGTGGCGGTAATTGTATCGTTCTTGTCTATCTTCGGCGCTGTAATCGCGCCGGCTGAAATCGAAATACAGGGGGCGGCTGATCAAAATGGCGAATCCGACGCGGACGCGAACGGTGTCGCGGATCGAGAAAATCCAGCCCCGGATATCGTCAAATTCAAAAACGACGACATCCTGCACGGCCTCATGGTCTCCATGTCTCCATCGGAAGGACTAAAATGGACGACTCCCGAATCGAACAAGCCCATCACCTTCAAAATGGACCACATAGTTTCCGTGGGTTTAGGGCATGTCCAAAGCCCGGAAGGGGAGGTGGACGCCGCCGTCTCCCTAACCAATGGCGACATATTACGGGGAAAACTGCTTGAATTGACTCCCGACAAGCTCGTGCTGAAGACGGGATACGCCGGAGTTCTTAACGTTGCCCGCCCAATGGTGAGCGGAATAGTCCCCGCCGGGGGTAACGGAGGGTCATTGTACCGCGGGCCGACAACCTTGAACGACTGGACTGTCCTCAACAACCGCGGAGGGGACTTCGTCAAAATCAAAAACGGCGTGCTGTTCCTATCCCGCCGAGCCGCGGTGACCAGAGACATGCACTTGCGAAAACGTTCCCTCATGGAATTCCACTATAAAACCGACGGTTCCGGGCAGTTGCGCGTTATTCTCTATCAGAAAGGTGCGAAAGGCAGAGAAGGGTATTACCTCGTCCTCTCTCCGGGATACGCGTATCTGCAAAAACGCATCAACAATGGTTCCACCACCTACGGCAACAGCCCGGTGAGCCCCCTGCGGGCTAGGAAGGGAAAGATTTCCATTTACTCCGACTTGGAATCGGGAGATATCTTTCTGTATGTGAACGGTAAAAAAGCGAAACAATGGAACGGCGACAACTTCGGCGAGGGGGGGACATTCTTTGGTTTCGCCTCGAACTCTGGAGGAGGTTCGTACGAAATCAGCCAAATAATCATCAAGCCATGGAGCGGCAAACTCCCCTCCAACAATGCCGCCGATGCGAAAGAGTCCCTGGACGAGGACTTCATCGTGTTTGTCAACAAAGACCAGGTCTCCGGCAAATTGAAGACAATAAAAGACGGGGTCGTGGTGTTCGCCACCGACTACGCGGAACTGAAAATTCCAATACAACGAGTGGCGCGTATAGTGATGTCGGAGAAAGGGGCGCGCCGGGCGCGCCGCAACTCCGGAGACGCCCAGTTGCTACTCGGAAACGGGGGCGCGATCACGCTCAACGTGGACTCCATCAGCAATGGAGTGGTGAAAGGCAAGAGCGAGAACTTCGGAACTGCGAATATTAAGACAAAAGCTCTCTGCACAATTCGATTCAATATCTACTCGGAGGATGACGAATGACCGCCTTGGCGGAAGTGGTTGAACTTGTCGGCGCGGATGTCGCGGGGAAATTGCGGTTCGACGCGGATGAGGCAAACCGGGAAACGGTTCTAGAGGTTGCACCGGTGTTGCGGTCGGCGCTCGGCGACGATAATCGCAGGGCGACTATACTGACCGCCCCTCCTTTCGAACTGCCGCCGGAATATCCACCTGCCTTGACTTTGGACTCCAAAGACACCGCGGATGTCGCGGAAAAAATAGAGGAATTCAAAGCGAACCACGGGCAAAAACCCTCCGTGGTGTCTGTCAAAGATATCGCGCTTTTCGCGGGAGGGGGCGATATCGACACTGCGAGAAGAGAGCTCGCCGCGGCATGCGTCGCCGCCTCCGGCGTGGATGAGGATGTGGTGCCGCTGGAAACAGCGTGCGCGCCCGGCAGATTAACAGGCAAAATCGCCTTGGTCACGGGGGGAGCTAGGGGGTTCGGATTGGGGATAGCGGAAGAGCTAGCGGCCAACGGTGCCACAGTGGTTCTTGCCGACCTCGATGTCGACGGTGCCGCAGCCGCCGCGGAAACCCTGTCTAAAAAGGCGGGACGGACGGCGGCCTTCGCTTTGAAGGTGGACATTTCCGACGAGGACTCCGTGCGGTCGATGTTCGAGAAAATCGTCCTCGCGGTCGGTGGGTTGGATCTGCTGGTCGCCAATGCGGGAGTGCTCAAAGCCGGCCCCGTTGTGGACTTCGACAAAAAGGACTGGGATTTCGTCACGAAAATCAACTACTCTGGCTATTTCCTCTGCGTCAAACACGCCGCCGCGGTGATGGCTAGGCAGAATGCGGCGGGAGGCCCATGGACGGATATCGTTCAAGTCAACTCGAAAAGCGGCCTCGTAGGTAGCAAACGCAACGCGGCTTACGCGGGTAGCAAGTTCGGCACCATAGGGCTCACCCAAAGCTTCGCCCTCGAACTGATAGAACATCAAATAAAAGTCAATAGCGTGTGTCCGGGGAACTTCTTCGACGGCCCCCTTTGGAGCAATCCGGAAAACGGTCTTTTCGTCCAATACCTCCGGAGTGGAAAAGTGCCGGGCGCTAAAAACGTCGAGGATGTCAAAAAATATTACGAGAACATGATTCCAATGGGACGCGGGTGTTTCCCCGCGGATGTCGCGAAAGCGATAATGTACTGCGTCGAGCAGGCGTACGAGACGGGACAGGCCATACCTGTCACCGGCGGGCAGGTGATGTTGAACTAGCGGACGCTCGGAGTAAACCAGCGCCGCGAACATGAAATGGAGCCATAATGGACAGAAAAGCTTACACGTCGAGAAATGTCGGCGATTTCCCCGCCGAATTGGAAATCAACGGCCGTTCATACGAGAAGGTCGAAGATTTGCGGTACGGCACCAATCCCCACCAGCCAGCCGCCTTCTACCGCCCCGTTGGCGCCAATTGCGCTATTGGCGGCATGGAAATCCTCAAATCCGGAAAGAACGGGCTGTCTCAAACCAATTTGGAGGATATCTCCTACTCGCTGAACATCGTCAAATTTTTCGACTGTCCCGCCTGCGCCGTCATGAAACACGTCAACCCCAGTGGCGCCGCCGTGGCACGTTCCGGAGACTCTCTGAAAGACGTTTACGTCAAGGCCCGGGACTGCGACCCCAGAGCCGCCTTCGGCAGCGTGGTAACATTCAACGTGGAAGTAGATGCGGAAACCGCGGACGCCATAATGTCCACGTTCGTGGAGTGCGTCGTGGCGCCAAGATTCTCGGACGAGGCCTTGGAAATACTTAACGACGGCGAACAGCGGAAAATCAACAAGAGCATCCGGGTGATTAAATGCGGGGACATAGCTGGAATCCCCAAGTTTTCAGGCGAGTCCGACGACATCCATGAAACAATCAAAGTACTGGCGGATGGCTCACTCGTGGTGGCCGCCCCGTTGACAACCAGTTTGAGGACCGTTGATGACCTAAAGCCAGCCAAAGGCGAAAACAAGAAAGTTGGCGCCCAAGTCTCTAAAGTGGCGGCATCTCCGGAACAACTGGAGGACTTGTTGGCGGCGTGGTGGATTAACCTGAACGTCCGTTCCAATGGCGTGGTGATCATGAAGAACGGACAAACCTTGGCGGTGGGAACTGGCGAACAAGACCGCGTCGGAGCCGTGGAACAGGCCATACTCAAATACCGGGAGAAATTCGAGGGCGACGCCGATTTGAAGGGCTCGGTGATGTCCAGCGATGGCTTCTTCCCGTTTCCCGACGCCGTCGAAGTCGCCGCCGAGGCTGGTGTCGCCGTTATTGTATCGCCAGCCGGGTCGCTACGCGACGCCGAAGTGGTGGCCAGGGGCAACGAGTTGGGAGTGGCCCTGTATCACGCCCCGGAAAGAGTGTTTTCCCACCATTGACCAAGCGACTGCCACCTCTCATTCCCGCTTGATTTTTCTCAACAGATATGATATAGTCGGTTTGTGGATGGAAATGTGTCTTGGGGAAAGCCTAGGAACAGTTTGGTTAAATTTGGAGGGCAGATAAATGTTCAATATCCTGATTGGTGTCGTTATGGTGGCGGCTTTTGTTGGCATGATTGTTTGCAGCAAGAAGCAACACGATGTTCCGGCGGCTAAACCTGCAGCCGTGGGCTTGCTCATTACCGTTGTGGTTTGCGCCATCCTCATGCTGAACTATAATCTGGGAGGAGGAAAAGGTAAGGAGGAAGTAAAAGTAGAACAGCAGTACATCGCATCCTCAACCTACGTCTTGGGAAAACATCTAGCCAGCGTCATGCCTGGAGTCAAAGCCTTGGTGGTCACGGACAACGCCAACGAAGAAAGTTCGTTCCAAAAAGCGAAAATAGATGCGCTGAAGAAAGGATTGGATCCCGCAATTACTAATCTAGTCTTTGACACCCCCCCAAAAAAGAATGTCTCCAGTAACGGTCCGTCCTCGGGCCCCATGTCGGCTTTGTCCGCGGCCGACTTGGACAGGGTGTTCGCCAAGCATAGAGACTGTAAATTGATCATCCTCCTCATTGGATTGCCTTTCAACTCGGAACAAATGAAGATATGGGACAACTATAAGAGGAATAAGGACAAAACACCAAGGCTGGCGCTAGCCTCGGGAGAAGTGTCCGCTGTTGGTGCCTATATCCAATCCGGATTAGTCGTCGGCGCCGTCGCATTCAACCCCAAATACAGATACGACAAAAATGCTCCCAAGCCTACTTCGTTTGAAGAGGCCTTTAAGGAAAGATACTTGCTTCTCACCCCTAAAAACGTTATCGAAATGAGCAAGAAATATCCGATGCTGTTCCCAAGACGGCGACACTAAGCCTAGGGCTTACTGAAAAAGTCGAGAACGGGTCAATGGCTAGGCAATGGGCCGCCGGCGTATAAGCATACTTCTAGGCGAAATTAACGCCGCCAATCTTTCCGCAAAGCCTGGAGAGTTCGCATAGCTAACGGGAGGATCGCCTTTCCTGGAATTGGCAAGCGCGCGCTCGTGTGATTTAAAAGATAAATCGACACTGTCGATAGTATCGATTTTTTCAGCGAACCCTATTTCCAAAGAGATTTTATTTTTGCGCGGGCATTTTTGACGGACTGTTTTTTCTGTTTTGCTTTAGAAAGCACCTCTTCGCCTTTGCCGCGTTTCGCGAATATCGCACGGCCTGGCGAAACATACTTGTTCCAGTTGTCGGAGAATAGTTCAGCATGGCTCTTGGAATCGCCGAAGCAACGTGGAAGGGGATGATAAACAGCAATCCGTTTTTTGCGGGTCCGCAGATATTTGCCGACAACCTCCGGAAACATTTTTGATAGCCAGTTGTCTTTCACAACTTCTTCGTAGCGCGGTATAATGTATCGCTGATCGGTCAGCGGTTCAAAAAGGGCGTTTACCGCCTGCATAAATTTTTCCATATCTTCGCTTGCGGCATTATCGAGGAAAATTCTGTAGTATCCGTTATTTCTTGCGGTAACATTAAGGCTTGCTTTTTTCTTGGCCAGAAGGTTTAGCTCCTTCATGGTCAACAGCACCGCATTGCAAATATTGAAAAGCTGACGATCCGCGGAAAGTTCAAGCCCCTTGATTTTCACGCCGTCTGTCCTAACTGCATTGTTTGCAAACATTATTTTCTCTAGTTTCAGTTCAAGAGATGATACTTGTGTGTTTTCGTAAGGCTCTCCGATTTTCCACGATACCCTGATACGTTTTCTGCCGGCGGCTCGGGCCAACATTTCGTCGTTGAAGATATGCGCATTCAGGGCTACATCTTCCGGGCCGGCTTCTGTGAGTGCGGGGTGGATGTGCCCAAGCCCATACTCTATTGCTCCGTCATCGCATATCCCGTAATAACGGCTGTGTTTACGCGCGAAACGCATATAATCGCTCAGCCCTTTTTCAAACTCGGGAGCAAAGCATACAACATCCCAGATATTTGCGACTTTCGCGGGGGCGGCCGGATTGAGGCGTATTGCGCGACCTCTCAGTTGGTTGACTGTCATTTCTGTAGCCGCGGTCGTAAGGTCAACCAGTGTATTAGCACATAGGGAGTCCCAGCCTTCCCCGAGGAGTCCGCGTGTCCCGACAAGGCATCGCGTCACCCCTTTCTCAAACATTTCGGTAATCATCGCCACGTAATGACGCGGATTCCAGTCGCGTCCATGTCCAAGAATCCGAAAGAATCCTTCTTCCGGCACCGCTTCCATTTCAATGGATAGGTCTCTCTCTGCAACCCATTCAAACGCAGTTGAGGTGAATTTGTCAAGCAGGTCATCATCCACAAGCACTGTCTGGCCGGTTACCAGAATCGGATCAAGCTCATCGCATTTCTCGTCACTTGTTAGCGCGCGCATGGCGGCTATCGCTCCGCCCGACTCTTCGGTTATCAGGTCCGATATATCCTTGGCAACCGTGGCGGATGATTTTTCAAAATCGGTTATGACAATCGCTCTGATATCCGCTCCAGATTCCTGCTCTTTTCGCAGAATTTCTGTCATGCCTGTTGTTTTAGCATTTGAAAGCGAGAGTACTCTGCTGACGGTTGATTCTCCTTTTCTGACGCCTTTTTCCGTGAGAATAAACCCCAAAGGCCGCAGTGCGACTCTCAGTTGTTCAAACATTTCCCGATCACCGCTATTGCCGCTGACCAGCAAAATGGATGCGGCGAAACGTCCCGCGATATCCGTTTTCTCTTCCAGGGAAGGAGTTCCTTCCGCGATATTCGCAAGAATTCCAGGCGGAGTTATGTCCCACGCTTTCAGATAGCGTACGGCGGCATTGAAAAATCTGGTTCGTCTGCGAAGTTCGCTGGTTCCGGATTTTTTCGCAACTCTTGCGCATTCCGCAAGAAGCCAGTCAGATAGTTTTGTTTTAAGTTTCTGGCTCTCAAGCATCAGAAGAGCCTCGGATAGTTTTTCTGAGCACTGTTGGATATAGACGAGTTCATCAGCTTTTGGTCGTGTAAAATATACAAGATCCTGATACGGAGCGAGAAATCCGTCTTTCACTACCGCGGGCGTAGGCATGATATAGTCAACATCATGAAAAAGCCCTTTGTAGTAGTCAAGCTCCTGCGCGGTCAATTCATCCGGAGCAGGGTGCGTGGCAGTAAAGCCGGCAACGCGCGGATAGCCGAGTATTTCAATAAATTTAAGGCATACCTGAGCCCAGTATCCGAGGAGATGGTGGCATTCGTCCAGAATTACCAGTCCCGTATTTTGCCTCTTCAGAGACTCCATTATTGCAATGGATTCAGCATTGACAATCCGATCGCCGCTTTCTCTGGATTTACGCCGGGTTTTCCAGCGTCTCATCAGGGAAGCGTCAAATCGGTCCGGATTCTGTTTCTCGTATTTATCCAGCCATTCCCGTATATCCTTTATCGCTTCTTCCAGTTCCGGATTATTGCTGGACTTTTCGGTATTTCCATCGCCGAATCCTCTTTCAAGAAGCAGCTCGTTTACCCACTCCTCAATAATTTTTTCACGCTCTGATTCCGACAGCGAGTCTGTTCTTGCAAGAGTTTGATATGTAAGGACCGTAAGCGGTTTTGAATCAAAAGGGTCCACCGTGGCAAAATCGTTAACATTGCCATCGGTAAATCCTCTGAATTTATCTATCCATTGCGCCTGGATTGCGGTGTTCGGAGCAAGCACGACGGTTTTCACATTCATTTCCACTGCGAGCATCAGCCCCGCAATGGTTTTTCCTGAACCAGGTGGACTTACAAAGTACAAGCGGGACTCATCTTTTTTGCTTTTCAATGCAACGTCAAGAATCTCCCGCTGAATCTTGCGGGGGTTGTATTTGAAGCGGCAGTTACTGAAAGGATCTTCTTTATGCATAGCTATGAAACTAGATTTTTCATGAAAATGTGGACGACTATATCCGTCTTCGAACTTTATTCAGTTTGCGTTTAAGCTTTCGGCCCTGGGACGGGTGAGTGTGCTTCATCAGTCCGACATGCCCGTATAGGAAATCGAGCAGTGCATCATCCGGAGTGTCCGAATTCAGCTGTTCCCACACCATTGCGCGAATCACGCGTCTGACTTTGCGTGGAATTGAAACTTTTGAGTTCACATTAAGTCCGAGAATCCTCTGGCATCCACCGCTGCGCATAATTCTGAATTTCTCGTCGGCAGTTTCAAAACCTTCGTCATTGACGATGCTTTTAATGTAGGGAATCAGGCGGATGATTGTTGAATCTCCGGAAAAGAAGAGGTCGTCCGCATAACGGGTGTAGGAGTGTCCGTATTTTGACATAAGCCCCGCGAGGCGCGAGTCCAGTCTGCGGCAAACTAGGTTTGCCAGGGCGGGACTGGTCGGAGCCCCTTGAGGGAGAGAGTTTTTATATGTGCAGAGAGAGGCAAGAGCGGAGGCGTCTTTCTTGTCAAAACCGAGCTGCCGGAAAACTCCGTAAGCACGGTTTGATGTTATGGTGCCAAAAAAGTCGCGAATATCCACGGCAATAACAACACGCTTGTTTGTATGCGGTTCCGCGGCGGTGAAGATAGATCTCTTCTTTACGAAACCGTGTGCGGCATCATGAAGCGGTTCCATGTCGAGAATCCAGTGCAGAATACGTCTTTGAACATTTTTAAGAAACGGATTCGGGATTGAAATTATCCGCGGCTCTTTCCCTTCGCGCGGAATCTCTTTCCGCGTGTAGGCGCGGTTTTCGCGAATTTCGCGGATAAGAAAAAATGCTTTCGACGGCTCAAGGTTCAGGCGGTTATGGTAGATGTCATCGTAAACCGGTTTGGAAGAAAAGAGACTCAGTAGAGATTTTTTCTTTTTGACTTTTTGGGGCCTTGAGCCGGAGCCATCCTCGTTCGGCAGAGAACAGTAATCGGAATCAATATCACGCGAGTAATCGCCGTTGTTTTTACCACTGAACAAATCTAAAATATCTGACAAGATTCCCAAGGCATTCCCTCACTGCATATTTTTTATTTTTGTCCCAATTTTCCGAAAGAGTGTCCGGGAGGGCGGATGCAATTACTCAACAATCATAAGGCGAAGCCTCTACAGTAACTAAAAATTCGCATAGCGAATTCTTAGTTACTCATCTGGGTGGTAAAGCAAGCGCGGCGAAACACCGCACACAATCTAAAAGATCGATCCGCCCTCCGGACACGCAAGTATATCACTGATTGCGGTGTTCGCAAATTTAAGAGACAGACCAGTGGAAAATCTGGTGAAATTATACTTCGGGCCTGCTGAATAATTGGCAAGTGCTTTATTTTCATAGTGTTAAATTTCTTTTTAGCGGTGTCATCTCCAAGGTTTTGGGAGCAAGCCATCCAAAGACCTTGGAGACAACTAATATTTTCTACTCAATTTGAGGCACTTGCCAATGCCGCGAAAGCCGGAAACGCACCGCTGATCACGTTGGCTTCACCTCGGAGTATGTCTATACGCCGGCGGCTCGCCGCCTAATCATCGACGCGTTTCCGACTTTTTCAGTAAGCCCTGATTAGTGAGAATTAGTGGCAAAAAAAGAAATCAGTGTAAATTCGTGTCCATCCGTTGTTCACCGCCAAGATCGCCTACGGGAAATCAATGGAGCGGCCCGGCAGGGTTGCTCGATTTATTGGAGCGCTGCACATTTATTTTATATTTTTTTATATTTTTGTTGAATTCGTACATTGCGCTTAACTTGCGAAGAACTATGTCAATTTTCGTCATTTGTCAACCTCTCGATATCCGCCTGATCTTGCTTTGAGTTTCGAAATGATTTCAACCAAACAATATCCTGCTTGGATGCTATTCTCACCTGCCCGTTCTTGGATTTAGCGATAACCGCGTTTCCAATAATTCTTTTGGCTATCTCCAGCGAAGGGACCAGCGCATCTATAATCATACGATCCTCATCCGCAATTTTCACAAAACGATGCAAAGTGACTTCAATTTTCTGAAACGTCCATGGCTTCGCCGATTCAAAAAAACCCTTCGCGGTAAGCAATGTTTTGAATTTTGCTAAATCATCGGGGAAAACGATCATATCTATATCTTCCGTAAAGCGCGGTTCATCATAAAACGCCATTGCCACCCCGCCGACAAGGGCATACCTTATGTTGCCTGCCTCTAAATCGCCCACTAGCACCTGAAATTCATCAAAAGGATTCATTTTCCATCACCATGTCTATCATGCGACACGTCGCAAGTTTCCTAGGCTTGACATTCTCTCTCCCCGGCGCGGCGACAATGCGCCGCGGTTGCGGTTAGCCGGTGGAGTAAAAATATGCCGTGTGAGAGTGGGAAGTCAAGCGGAGGGAGCAGGGAGAAGAAAATAGCCACAAATCTTCACGAATGGGCACGAATATGGGATGCTCAAGGCGGGAGCCCCTAGTATATGTTTTACTTGTTGTCGACGACCTACGGCGGTGGCGACATGTCGTTCGTAGTTGATTCCCGATCGCAGTCGCCATTTTCACATAGTTTTATGTTCTCTCTAGGTATTGTATATTCATATTTATTGCGTGCTATGTTCAAGCTGCAAGTCCCGATTGTAGATTTCAAATAGATTATGATAGATGTAGCGAATTCGTCATATTCTTCTCCTGAAAAACAAATATATTTTTCACTTTTTACGGGCAACTGAAAAACGAACGTGTTTTTCCCAATTTTTTTCCCTTCTATTGGCGGCGTATGTTTTTGTATTTGGTATTTGATTTCAGATTCAGTGCGCCCGGTGAGCATCCTGGTGGGGAGCGCCATCAGTATAGTGGCTCTATCAACTTCCTCGCTGGTATCAAATCGAATAGTGTATTGTTGATTTCTTACGCTAATTTTCGGGTTTTTTATGTCATATATAAAAAGGAACCCGATACAGCAGACAAACAATATCCCTAAAAGCAGTATGTCGTTTTTTTTCATAATTCCAACGTAAAAATCGCCTAATCAGATTCCGCGTCAACGGTATCCGAGCTAGGTGATGCGACCTTATCGATATTTATTTTATTAACCCAACCTGTAATCAAAACCTCATCGCCAACTTTAAACTCTGGCGAACGGCTTAATTTGGGGATTTGAAGTAAGTATTTCGGGCTTTCAACACACTTCATCCTGCCGTCCTTATCCCGTGTTATGCCCAACAAAGGGGAATTTATTCGGTACTCAATATGGTAAACTATATAACGAACCCCTGATGACGAAATCATTGAAACTGGATATTCTTCAACTTTTACTACTTTTCCACTTATCTCATAATTGTTTTTAAACAATCGACAGGCTCCTTTTAGAGTTGCCTCAGAGGCTTCTGTTGCGATAGAAGAATTCTTTAGCCATTCGGCATCAGGGTCTGATTTACATCCGCCGATGAAGCCCACCAACAGAAAGATGGGAATTAGATTTCGCATTTTTTATTCCTCCTCTTAACTCAAAAATTAGCGGCGGCGGCTAGCCGTCCGCTGAATCAACCTGTAAGTACCTGGGTCAATCGCCTACCCACAGGAACATGTGGTCGGACGCCAAACAAGCCAAGATAGAGGCTAGAAGCATTCCTATTGCCAATAGCACCCATCTATATTTCCTCCAAAAAACCTGAAAAGCGGATAATTGTACAAAAAAATCGACAAAATATACGATGCAATACAATATGTTCGCTATCACCGCCAGGATAAAAAGCCCCAAGGCAGTTCCGATATAGTCAATTTCTATGCCCCGTGTAATTGCCGCGACATAATATCCTAACACAATGAGAATTAGAACAGCATTGTAGATCAAGCGACCTATTTCCCAAAATTTTATGGCATCTGTTAAAACATCCTCAATTTTTTCCAGTATGTCTTTCATTTTTTAACCTAACCACAGAGTTCACCCGCAGAAAACCGCAAGCGGTTTTTCAGTTAGCTCCACCGACCTTGTTAAAAGTTTTGTTCATTTTTCAAAACTCAATATATAAGCTAGAATCTGCTTGTAAGCTTTAGTGTCAAGATCATTTGTCATAAGGCTAAATCCCAAAACAGAACCGCTTCCCGTTCTATAAAAGCCTCTAGTCATATATTTATACTTTCCTCTTGGAATAGTTTTTTGATTTATTAGTTGCTTGTCAGTTAGCTGTGCATAGAAACCAAAGCGCTTAACTTTTAATTTTTTCAATATTATCGTTTTCTCAGTGCAGTATGGAAGGTATTGTTTTGATGAATCAATAATACTTTTTTTAATTTTGTCAGGAGTGTTAAAATTAGATAAATCTTTTGTGTCACTTTTAAAATATAGCTTTAGGTCAAAATCATATCCTTTTTGGGAGAAAATAGATACATCTGCCAATCTCAACGGCATATATCGCTCTATTTTAACTACCCAATCAGGATTTTCCTTAATAGTAAAAGTTTCATCCATTGTAATTTGGAGCTTGGTGTCTTTTGCGTTGAGAACGAACGATGCTAGTAGCACAAACGACATGATTGTGATTTTCATTTTTCTCCTTTTAACAATGAGTTCAGTGGCGGCGGTTAGCCGTCCGCTGAAGCGACTTCGTTAAGTTTTTTTTCAGATTTTCGGTTCGTTTTTGCCAGAACAGCAATTCTTCCTCAAGAGATTTGCCCCCTAAAAGAGAGGCTATATGGGATGCGCCTTTTCGCTTCAAAAGTACGCATTCTGGTTCATTCGTTGTCATAATCAATTACCTCCAGTGGCGAGAATATGTTAATATGCGAATAACCGTATAGAACATTAACAGCGTTGTATTTTGGTATTTTATCAAAATGCACGATGTGTTTGAAATTCCAACTAACAATCATATCACATTTTGATACGGTCGCAACTGCGACATGCAGAACGTCATCAATTGATTTTTCTGTAACAATTCCAGCGTCGATATATCTAGTTCGCAATCGCAGAACATCTTCGTCGATGATCGCTATTTGCGCATTCTGAGCATAATCCTTAAAAAAGGTGCGCACCTTTTCCGGAGCACACTCTATTTCTCCTTCAACAATGGCTGAAGTTACTAGAGCGATTCTCCCGGAATCAATCATCGAAAAGAAACTTTTGCTTGGAGCGGAAAATTCTTTGTCGAAAACACCGCCAAATATTGATGTGTCTGCGTATATTTTCATGTCATCCTTTTATGCTTGACTCTAAGAGCACCTCACGACTATGAACAGAATACCATCTCAAGCAACATAATTATAATTTTAATTCAAGATTGAAAGCAGTAAGCAAAAGTTGTTTCTCTGCTATCTCTCCTTCCTCAGTGTTCAATATATTCCACTTTGCGAATTTCGCAATTTTTTTGTCTTGATATATATTCCTATGGACTTAACAATTATCATGCAACATGTTGCTTTTTGTCGAGGATTGATATTTTTCCCCGGCGATATGACAAGATGTTGCGGCTGCGGTTTGCCCTTGAAATAGGAATATGCCGTGTGGCGGGAGAAAAGTCAAGCGGGGCGGTTTCCCGGTTAGGTGGTTCGATTGCTTGCTCTCTTCTCCTTTAGCACCAGCACGAGAATGTAGCATAATAGGCAAACAAGCAAATCGGCAAAGACAAACCAGGCACCACACCACACATTAGTCAATCTTGCATCAATTTTGGGGCCTGGCTCCGATTGCCATATGATTAATGCTTGAATATAGCCCCATGACATAACTAAGGCTATATTCATGATAATAATATTCGTAGAATATTTTTTTATTGCGATAATGGATAAGACTATCGTGATGATTAGGACAACCCAAGCTTCAATCCACCCCACTTGGATAATATCAAAAAATGACAAATACGAAGCCCAGCTTCTATCAGGAGCTCTAATGATTAATAGAAAGTTGCCAATATAATACAGCACGAATATAATTGCGGCTGGCATCAAATATTGAATCGGTTTTTTCATGTTTTCCTGCTTAGTATAACCCTAGGGATAAAGGCCGCATGCCGCGCAGCCCTCTCCAACGTTTGATTGTGCCGTTACTCAATGCCCAGGTGCTCTTGTGTAGTCGCAACCACATGCACCACCCCTGTGAGGGCCATATTGACTTCATCGGCGGTGAGGTCGAACGCATCACCATCCGAGAGAAGCTTAATTGAGAAGGAGACGCCCTTTGCGTCACCCATGTCGCGAATCGCCCAATGCCCCATCGGCCACGAAACGTTGTCCTCGAGCAAGTAATCAAGCAGTCCACCCTTCTTAGCCTGCTTGCGAATCTCCCGCTCGGTATAGAACTCTAGTAGCCCCCAGAACTCAGTGACAAAAAGGGAGCCAAACTTGACGGGCTCTTCAATAGTAACCATAACATCAGAGCCGTTCTCGGCGCGGATGATTGCCGATAGCCGATTCTTGCCAAAGTCGTCGTGGCGGACTCGTAGTTCATCTAGCAGCGCTTTGATTATTGCCGCGTGTTTCATCTATGCTCTCATGCAGAACAATGAGGTGAGCTACTGAAAATCGAAAAGCGATTTATCAGTTAGCTCGACCGACCTTGTTCAAATTTTTTGTTGTAAAGGTGTTTTAGCCCATGAAGGAGCCTCCTGCGGATTAGGAGAAAGTCCATTGAAATTTGCTAGTTCAATATCTTGACCTTTATATTTCCTGAATAACTTACCATTTAAAGTATAAATAGGATATCCTTTTTGGTCGAATCCCTTCCATTCAGCTTCCGGGATATCTGGATATTCAACTTTTCCTCTTCCCTCTCCTTTAATAATTTTTAATCCAACACAAGGATGCTCAGGATGTGGTTTTGCAGAAGTTTCCAAGGCCAGAATTCGATTGCCGAGAAAGTAACCGCCACCTGACCATGTACTTCCTTCCGGCCATAAAGCAAGAGCATAAAGCCATGGGGGCCTGCTTACCGCCGTCCAAGAGCCTTGATAACTGGAGTTCCATTTGTTTCCTTGTAGGGCAAAATACACAAAAAGCTTGCCATCATAAGACAAACCACATCTATCTTCGTAAATTCGTCCTTTAAACCAAGCTCCATGTTCAAAAGTATCCTTGCTTGTATCCCATAGAATTACGTGATACCAACTTGATGGTCCCCGACTGAGAATAACAGCTATAGGCTTTTGCCGGGCAAGTATTATGGACAATCTAGGTGGTATTCTCTTCATTTTAACAATTATCATGCAACATGCTGTTATTTGTCGGGGATTGATGTTTTTTCCCCGGCGGAATGCCAAGATGTCGCGGCTGCGGTTTGCCCTTGGAGTAGGAATATGGCGTGTGGCGGGAGAAAAGTCAAGCGGGGCGGGCGGCTCTGGAAGTGGAGTTGTCAGGCCGACGGGGACATTGTTTTCGCGGCTTCCGCGAGGAGCGCGGGGAGGTCGTCGGCAACGAGGCCGCGGACACCGCTTTGGGAGAGTTCTCCCGCCAATCCGTGAAGGAAGACCGCGGTTTTCGCGGCGTCGAAAAGGGAGTTGAAGTTGGCGGCCCACGCCGCCATCGCGCCGGCGAGGACATCGCCGGAACCAGCGGTCGCCAATGATTGGGCGCCACTGCCGTTGACGGAAACATGGCCCTCGGGATCCGCCACCACAGTGCCGTTGCCCTTCAGCGCGACAACCGCGTTGAAGCGTTCCGACAAAGTCTTCGCCAGGTCGATTCTGTCCGTCTTGCTTCCTGGCCGGATTCCGAGGCTTTCGGCGAGTCGTCCCGCCTCGCCTGGATGGGGAGTGAGGATCGCTTGGGCGCTATCGGGAAGGGACAAACGCCCTAACGCCAAAAGATTCAGCGCGTCGGCATCCACGACCATAGGTTTGCCAAGCGCGAAAACCGCGGAGAATACGTTCTCGACCCCTTCCGCGGTGGTCGCGCCCGGTCCCAACACCACGACATCCGACCGTTTCGCCAGTTCGACCGCGAATTCCGCGGAACGCGCGGAAAACGCGCCGCCGCCATTATCCGGCAGCCGTCTAAAAACAAGATGCCTGGCGTTGGGGGGCGGTGGAATCCCCGCGCTTTCGGGAACCGCCACGGTAACGACTCCCGCACCGCTTCGGGCGGCCGCTTCCGCAGCCAGCAACGGCGCTCCGGGATAGTCGAAGCTCCCTCCTAGAACCAGTATTTTCCTGCGGGCGTTCTTGTGGGTGTCTCGCGGTATTTTTGCTATCATCGGCGCGATATCCGCGGCGACGGTCAGCTCCAGATCGCTTTCGCCGAGTTCCTCCGCGAATTCCGCGGGAACGCCGATGTCAACCACCCGGATCGTTCCACACGCTCCAGGGCCGTCGAGCAACACCATGCCCCGTTTGGGATAGGCCATAGTCACCGTCATGTCGGCCCGCACGGCTATCGTCGCCTCGCCGGTGTCGCAGTCCAGACCCGACGGCACGTCGAGCGCCACCACGGGGGAATTAGCGGCGTTGACAGACTCGATCCATTTGTCGAAAGGGGAACGGGGAGCGCCCTTGACACCGGTGCCTAGAAGACCGTCGATTATAAAGTCGCCCTGGCGGAAGACTGGGGGGGCCGTGGATTCGGAAACCGCGACTTCCGCGGGGAGCCGCTCGGCGTTAAGCTTGGCGTCGCCGGTCAGCTCGGACAACGGACATGCCGAGAAAACCGCGATTTCCGCATCGGTTTTTCCCGCTAAAAAACGGGCGACGACATACGCGTCCCCGCCGTTGTTGCCTTTTCCCGCCAGCAACACGAAGCGCTCGGGAGTCCAAGGCCTCAAGCGTTTGGAAAAACGAAGTATCTCGCGTCCCGCGCCGATTCCGGCGCGCTCCATCAGTGTCTCGCCGGGGATTCCCGCCTCGTCCATGGTTCTGGAATCAAGGATGCGTGATTGCTTGGCGGTTACCGTTCGCATTGTGGCGCTACTCCGCTATTTTTGGTCCCAAGGCTATTTCCATCGCGATTAGCGCGTACGCGGTGCTAAGCTCGGAGACGCTTTCCCACCAACGGCCGCTCTTGTCGTTGTACCATTCCCCCTTGCCTTTCTGCAATTCCAGGAGTTTTTTGAGGAGGTCGACGCGCCAATTGTGCTTAACGCCGTCAGGGGTCACGACATAGTCGTCACCGAGGACGGCATGCGCCTTGGCGAAAAGGAGCAGGTAGTAGTAGTGCCCCTCCGGCCCCATCTCGGGGTTTTCGTCGAGCGTGTAGTGCTTTTTCGCCCATTCGACGGCGGCCTTGACGCGGAAGTCGTCCTTTTTCAAGTTGGCGTATATCATGCTTTTGAGTCCGGCGTAGGTCATCGTGCCGTAAGAGCGGAGGCCCGGGGTGTCGGGATAGCCCAGATTGTTCTTGGGCATGTCGACGCCTTTTTTCGCGGCCTTGTCGTTGACCTTGCTGTATCCTGGTTGGTACACGAATCCGCCATCGTAATCCTTTGAAACCACCCATGAAGCGTCGGCCGACTCTGGAATTCTTTGAACCTTGCGCAGGAAACTCACGGCTCGTTTCCACGCCAACGCCGACTTTTTCGCGGTTTCCGCGTCGCCACCCCCCGCCTCCGAGTCGAGTTGCTCCGTCAGGTACAGCGCCTCCAAGGCCCACGCGGTGTTGCTCAAGTCCGGCACGGTGGGGCCACCGGCCCCGTACCCTATGCCTCCGACGAAAGGGTTTTTCTTGGATGAGTCGCCACCCCCGTAATCCTTGTATTTCGCATATACCTCTTCGAGGCGTTTCCGGTCTATTCTCAGGCCCGCTATAAAGGGATTGTCGGTCTCTTTCATGAGAATATCAACCACTTTTCTATACGACTCGTACTTTTTTTTGAGAAATCCAAGTCTCTTCTCCGTTATCTGCTCGCCAAGCAGAAAATGACGAGCGGCGCGCATAACCTCCTTGTCCGCGGGATTTCCCAATATCGCCAACGCCGAAAGGCAAATTGAAGTGGTGTAATTGACGTAACCGCCATCGTCCGGAGTGATGGATCCATCGGGACGGACATGCGCCAGGATGTATTTCCGCGCCTTCTCGACCGCGTCCTTGACAATGGGGCCGCCACCTTTGGCGCTGCTGTTGCTCAACGCTATGGCGCAAAGAGCGGTCACCGACGGCTGGCGCACCCACGACCCGTCCGGCAACTGCTTGTCCACAAGAAAATTCGCTCCGCGTTGCACGGACGACCTGGCCTCCAACACCAAGCTCTCAGGGATGTCCGGCTTCTGCGCTGAAAGCGTCACTCCTAGAGATAGGACGGTGATGCACAAGACTAGAATTTTGAACTCGGGCCATGGTAATGGGACGATGCTCATTCGCGAATGCCTCCTTAGTTGTCTTGCCCGTCCGCTCGGAATCACGGACATCGCTTCCCTATGCTACCTTCCACATCTATTACCCCACCTCCCCAATGGTTCAAGCCGCATTCGTCGAAAACAACGAAATCGACTAAGGCGTCGCCGCTACGATAGCGCCTCCAAAATGTCCCGCGGGGAAAATCTTTCCGCATAGGTTTGAAATTTCGATTTTCGCGCTAGTTTACCACCTTTCCCTTTGTGGTTTTGAATGTCAAGTGTGAGGTGAGACGTGGGATACACGATACTAGTGTTCGTCAAACAGGTGCCAGACACCCAAAATATAACTGGCGAGGCAATGAAACCGGATGGCACCGTGAATAGGGCCGCGTTGCCGGCTATATTCAATCCTGAGGATTTGAATGCGTTGGAACTTGGGCTCCAGCTGAAAGAACGGTTCGGGGCCAAGTTGATTGTGGGTACGATGGGACCGCCAAACGCCGCCGAGGTGTTGCGGGAATCCCTGTACCGAGGAGCCGACAGCACTATTTTGCTGACAGACAGGGCGTTCGCTGGAGCCGATACGTTGGCGACAAGCTACGCTTTAAGCAAATGCGCGGAGAAAATTGGCAATTTCGATCTCATTCTTTGCGGTCGCCAAGCTATAGATGGCGACACCGCCCAAGTCGGGCCGCAGCTGGCGGAGAAGCTAGCGCTGCCACAGATAGCTTATGTCGAGGACGTGGAATCGCTGTCGAAAAAGAAAATACGCGCCAGGCGCTCCATAGAAGGTGGATACGAAGTGGTCGAGGGGCCTCTTCCTTGTCTGTTGACTGTGGTCGAGGCTAACGAGCCCAGACCCGCCAACGCCAAGAACATCATGCGGCGCAAAAAGTCCATGACTAGATCCGAACTGCGAAAAGCACATGCCGATGCCAACTACACGGACGCCGAGATGCTCGTCGACGAGGAGGAGAAGCTCAAAGCTAAAGGCCTGTGGATAGAGGAATTGTCCGCGGCGGATGTTGGCGCCGAGGAAAGCCGTATCGGATTGAAAGGGTCCCCCACGAAAGTGAAGCAAATAGAAAGCGTCGTTCTGAGGGGTGCGGACTTCAAGCGAATCGATCCTAGCGAGGACGGGATCAACGCGCTCATGCACGAACTTATCGAAGATCACACGCTGGGTTGAACCCCAGGATCGAAAACGCGAAGGTGGCACTGATGGCTGAAAAAAGAGGAAATGTTTGGATATTTATCGAGCAGGAAGGCGGAAAAATTGCCAACGTCAGCTTGGAGCTGGTATGTAAAGGGCGGGAACTGGCCAATCGGCTAGGCGTCAAAACCGAGGCTTTGTTGCTCGGCAACGGTGTCGCGGATGCGACTGAAACGGTAATCCATCACGGTTGCGACAAGGTGTTCCTGGTGGAGGATGAGGCGTTGGAGCCATTCACGGTGCTCCCTTACGCCAAGTCGATCGTTGACTTGGTGAAAAAACACAAGCCGAATATCCTGCTTTTTGGAGCCACCAATAAAGGCCGGGAACTAGGTCCGAGAGTGGCATCGGAGCTGTTGTGCGGGTTAACCGCCGACTGCACCGACCTGAAAATTGATGATTTCGACGATAAAATCAACAAGAAGAGCTACAAAGACAAGCTCATGCAAATCCGTCCGGCTTTCGGCGGGAACATCATCGCCACCATCGTGAACACTTGGGAAGACCCCCAAATTGTCACGGTGCGCCCCGGCGTTATGAAGCTTGCCCCTCCCGATAAATCCAGAAAGGGCGAAGTTGAAAAAGTCGCTCCCGAAATAACAGACACCGAAAAAGTGGTTAAGGTCATCGAGCGCATCCGGAAAGAAAAGGACGTGGATCTGCAAGCATCCCAGATTATCGTCGCCGGCGGTTACGGAGTCGGATCCAAGGATAATTTCAAGCTTATAGAAGGATTGGCCAAGGCGATCGGCGGGGATGTCGGGGCGTCCAGGGCGGCGGTGGACGCCGGCTGGATCAGCCACGACCACCAAGTGGGCCAGACCGGGGTGACGGTAAGGCCGAAACTCTATATCGCATGCGGTATTAGCGGTTCAATCCAACATCGAGCCGGCATGTCGGAAAGTGGAAAGATTATAGCTATAAACACAGATCCGGAGGCGCCCATATTCTCGTGCGCCCATTACGGGATAGTCGGGGACCTCAACGAGGTCATTCCGAAGATGATAAAAGCGTTCAAGGCCAAGGTGTGAGTGGCCGGCGCAACTGAAGCGCGCTGAAAAAAAAACCGGAGACGACAGAATGTCTAATTTTTTTACGGATAACGAGGATTTGATGTTCGCGTTGGACAACCTGGAACTAGAGGAAGTCACAGCGCTAAAGGAAGATGATTACAAATACGCCGCGGAATTCCCGCACGCACCGGTCGATTTCAACGATGCGATAGACAACTATCGCCGAGTTCTGACAGAGATAGGCGATGTCACTGGAGAGCGGATCGAGCCTAGGTCGCGTACGGTTGACGCTGAAGGCCCCCATTTCGAGGATGGCGTGGTCACCTACCATCCTCTTACCCAAGCCAATTTGAGGGATCTCAGGAACGCTGGCGTCATGGGCGTTATGTTGCCCCACAAGTACGGTGGACTGAACTTCCCGAACACTATCTACACGATGATGACCGAGATGGTTTCCCGCGCCGATGGCAGCCTGCAAAACCTTTTCGGGCTACAGGACATATCGGAAACGATATACGAGTTCGGGGACGAGGAGCAGAAAGATCGCTATCTTCCCGGATTCGCTAGCGGAGAATACGACGGTTCGATGGACTTGACCGAGCCCGATTCAGGCTCCGACCTGCAGTCCGTTCGATTGAAAGCGACACAAGACCCAAAAACCGGCCAGTGGCATCTCGACGGGATGAAGCGATTCATTACTAACGGTTGCGCTAAGGTACACCTCGTCCTAGCCCGCTCCGAAGAGGGCACGTCTGATGGCCGAGGACTGTCCATGTTCATATGCGAGTCGTGCCCCGAGCTGGTTGTGCGGCGTATCGAGGACAAAATGGGCATACACGGTGTCGCCACGTGCGAACTCCAGTACAATCATGTTCCCGCACAACTCTGTGGCCAACGCAAACGCGGTCTGACGAAATATGTCATGTCCCTTATGAACGGCGCCAGGGTGGCCATCGCCGGCCAAGCCCTCGGAATCGCCGAGGCCGCCTACCGCGAAGCGAGGAAATACGCGGCCGAACGCGAGCAGTTCAAGCAAACCATCGACAAGTTCCCCGCCATATACGACATGCTCGCTAGAATGAAAGTCAAAACCGTGGCCGCGAGAACCCTTCTCTATCATACCACGAAGGTGGTTGATCTGCGTCAAGGATACACGCACATTGTCGAACATGCGAAGGATGCCGCGGCTATCCCGCAGGAAGCTAGAGCGGCGCAAAAGAAATATTCGAAACTGGCGGCAGTCCTGACTCCGATGAGCAAGGCCTATTGCACGGAAATCGCCAACCAAGTCGCATACGATGGTATCCAAATCCACGGCGGTACCGGATTCATGCGCGACTTCAACGCCGAACGCTATTACAGGGACGCCAGGATCACCAACATATACGAAGGCACCACGCAACTCCAAGTTGTCGCCGCTATCGGCGGTGTCATTCAAAGAGTTTTGGAACCTACCTACGATGAACTGGCGGCTTTACCGTACGATGGCGCCTTGGATAGAATGACATCCAAATTGGCCGATATGAGAACCAAGCTTGGAGAAGCCGTTGAGTTCGTCAAAGCTAGAAAGGACTCGGATTACCAAAACCTGATGGCGAGAGCCTTGGTGGAAATGGAGATCTACGTCTTGGTCGGATACCTTATGACCCGGGATGCCCTCAAAGATAGACGACGCGAGGCGCTGGCGGAGAAGTTTGTAATCGATGCCGAACCGGAATTCGAAGCTCGGCGCCTACTTGCTATGAGTGGCGACAATACCACCATAGACAGGCATTGGGAAATAACGGAATATTAATATCTGAAAAACGCTGGCTTCTTTTTGAGCCTCGTTGGAGAAAGTCTTATGAACGACAGATATCTTGAACGCGCCAAGGAGCGGATCGAAAATCCGAAAGTCTTGGCGGTGGTCGCATCCAAACGGGCAAGACAGTTGGCCCGAGGAGCGAAAAGAATGGTGAAGACCGCCGACAAGGAGTTTCTCGACATCGCACTGCTGGAAATCGCTGAAGGATTGCTGAATTACAAAGCGCCCAAGAAAAAATAGGTGCGGCGCTCTGTGAAAACACACGCCAGGGAGATAGTCCCTCATGGGTAATAATGACCACGGCGGACGCTTCGATGTCGATAAAATCGCGGAACTCGCTAGAATCGCCCTCCCGGACGAATTGAAACACCGCCTCTATTCCGATATGGAACGGATTGTCGGATACGTCGATATGCTCGCCGAGCTCGATGTCTCGGATGTCGAGCCAACTTCGCATGCGGTGAGGTTGTCCAATGTACTCAGAGATGATATCGCGACCGCTCCCTTCCCGCGGGAACAAATGCTGGCCAACGCCCCGGCTACGGTGGACGGCGAGCTAGTCAAAGTCCCGGCGGTAATAGAACAATAACCCCGTTGGACTCGGAAAATGACAAAACCGACACTTGCCGAACTCGCCAAAAACCTCGATACGGGGCATGTGTCCTCTGTCGAACTATCCTCCGCTCTGCTCGACAAAATTGACTCGCTCGATGGCGATATCGGCGCTTTCCTGCGAGTGGACCGCGCCAATATTGAACGCTACGCCAAGGAATCCGATGAGCGTAGAGCGGCGGGAAAAACCCTCTCCACGTGGGACGGTATTCCAATAGCCATTAAAGATAATATCGCCGTCAAAAACCAGCATTGCTCTTGCGCCTCGAAAATTCTCGAATCCTTTATCTCCCCCTATAACGCCACTGTCGTTGAACGCCTGAAAAACGCTGGGATGATTCCCTTCGGACGCGTCAACATGGACGAGTTCGCCATGGGATCCTCTTGCGAGAACAGCGGGTTCAATCCCACGCGCAACCCGCGGTCGTTGGACCGGGTTCCAGGCGGCTCAAGTGGTGGCGCTGCCGCCGCGGTCGCCGCGGAAATGGCGCCTGCGGCGCTTGGCTCCGACACGGGCGGGTCCATCCGCCAACCAGCCGCTTTTTGCGGTGTCGTAGGTGTGAAACCAACATACGGCCGTATATCCCGCTTCGGGCTCGTGGCGTTCGCGTCTAGCTTGGATCAAATCGGACCGTTGACCAACAATGTGGAAGATTCCGCGGTCTTGTTGGATATCATATCGGGGCATGACCCCAAGGACTCCACGTCGCTGAAAAACTCCGCAACCTCGTGCGCCAACGCTTTGGAAGACCTTCCCTCCGACTTGAAGGGAATCAGGATAGGCATTCCTAAAGAGTATTTCGAGATGGAAGGATTGGATGCGGATGTCGGCGCGTCAATCCAAGACGCGATCGACGCGTTCAAAAGACTCGGGGCGGAAATGGTGGATGTCTCGCTGCCGCATGCGAGATACGCGGTGGCCGCCTATTACGTGATTGCCACCGCTGAGGCGAGCGCCAACCTCGCCCGCTTCGACGGTGTCCGATACGGCCTCCGCGCCGCGAATCCCGAGGACATAATGGACGTTTATCTTCGTTCCCGGGGAGAGGGCTTCGGCGAGGAGGTGAAAAGGAGAATTCTTCTAGGCACGTTCGTCTTGAGCAGCGGCTACCACGACGCCTACTACCTTCGGGCCCAAAAGGCTCGGACCCTCTTCCGGCAAGATTTCGACACGGCATTCGAGCGTTGCGACATAATGCTTTCCCCGACCTCCCCCACGGTAGCGTTCAAATTGGGAGACCGCACCGACGACCCGCTGAAAATGTATCTGGCGGATGTCTTCACCATCGCCGTCAACCTTACCGGTGGATGCGCGCTGAGCCTCCCGACTCCAACTCCTGGCGCCGATGGCCTTCCCGTCGGCCTACAACTCATGGCCCCGCCAATGCAAGACGAAGCCTTGTTGCGAATCGCCGGAACCTTCGAGATGGCTACTAACGCCTGATTATTATTCAGCGAGCCCTGAATCCACTATTAACCTGTCCCTAAGCTCGCCTCAAGCTCGATTCCCATAATAGTGGCCGGGGCTATAGTGGAGCTAATAGCGGAAGGCGGGTGCGGATTCACGGATTCCATGTGGGGACATCCCGGATAGTCATCAACGCTAAAGGGAAAGATGGTGGCAGGGGCCAGAATCGAACTGGCGACACAAGGATTTTCAGTCCTCTGCTCTACCAACTGAGCTACCCCGCCACGGGGTTCGCAACTTCCAATAGATGGCACGCCCGCAGGGATTCGAACCCCAAACCTTCTGGTCCGTAGCCAGACGCTCTATCCAATTGAGCTACGGGCGCACATCCCCGACGACCGTCGACGCGCCGAGCGAGGCGTAAGATAACGCGGTGAAACGAATGGTCAAGCCGCGGTGGCGCCAAATTCGTGTCCGCTTAAAAGTGGGTGGCGAGCCGATCCGTTTGCTCGCCCCCTCTTCCGCCTCTGTATAAGCCACGGCGAAGCATGTTGGGCTTTACGGAAGAACGCTCTTAGGCGCAGGCAAAGAGATTAAGACCGCAGTCGTGGTTTTCGCGGAATTGACAAATACGAAGTTGAGCCGTATCGTATTTGTTCCGTTGTTTTGATTTGTATGGCGGGATTCCGCCAAACCGAATTTTCAGGAGGTAAGAGATGGTTACTATTCTGCACGACAAAGATGCCAGTTTGGATGTTCTTTCCGGCAAGACGATCGCGGTTGTAGGCTATGGCAGCCAGGGATCCGCCCAAGCGCAATGCATGAGGGATTCCGGTGTGAACGTGATCATAGGTTCGATCAAGGATGCTTCGTACGACCAGGCCGCGGCCGATGGTTTCGAAGTCATGGACATTGCCACCGCCGCCGAAAAAGCCGACGTGATCCATATCCTTCTTCCGGACGAGTTCCATGGTCCAGTATACGAGAAAGAGATCAAGCAGCACATGAAAGCGGGAAAAGCGCTTTCCTGTTCCCATGGATTTAACATTGTCTACAAGCAGATTGTCCCCCCGGAAGATGTTGATGTCATCATGGTTGCGCCTAAGAGCCCTGCCACCGAGGAGAGGAAGGCGTACTTGGCGGGCTTTGGCGTACCTGGTTTGGTGGCTATCAATCAAGACGCCAGCGGGCAAGCCAAGGATATCGCTTTGGCGATGGCGAAGGCTATGGGTTTCACGCGTGCCGGGGTTTTGGAATGCACGTTTGAGCAGGAAACCTACGAGGATCTCTTTGGCGAGCAAAATGTCCTTTGCGGAGGGTGCGTTGATCTGATGAAAGCGGGATTCGAGGTGCTTGTCGAAGCTGGCTATCCCCCGGAAATGGCCTATTTCGAATGTGTTCACGAGCTCAAGCTCATTGTGGATTTGATATATGAAGGTGGCATACAGAAAATGAATGCGGTCATCTCCAACACCGCCGAGTGGGGCGAGTATTTCAATGGCCCCAAGATCATCACGCCTGATGTCAAAGAGCGTATGCGGGAATCGTTGAAGCTTATCGAGAATGGAGAATTCGCAAAAATCTGGATAGAGGAGAGCCACGCAGGCGCTCCGAACCTTCTGAAAAAACGCGCGGAGCTCGGAGAGCACGAGATAGAGAAAACCGGCAAACGCATTCGGGATATGTTCGAGAAGAAATGACGATGTCCCGGGGCACCGCAACGGGAGGGAGGGAGCGCCAATGGACGACAAATATGTCCAGTATGGAATCTTACGAAGATTCTTTGCTCCCGCCCTTATTGCCGTGGCGTGTCTGCCTCTAGTATTGGCCTTGATATTGGCGAGATCATCCCGCGATACCGCGTTCAGGAACCGCGAGACGATGCTTCGCAGTCTCGTGGACACGGCATGGAACGTGATAGATTACCAGGCCGCGTTGGCGGGCAAGGGGCTGGTTTCCGAGAAGGAGGCGAAACGTCGAGCGTTGGAAAACATCCGGCGCATGCGCTACGGAAGGGACGGTCGTAGCTACTTTTGGGTTGTGGATAAGAATGGAGTCGTGCTGGCGCATCCTTACCGTCCGGACTTGGAAGGGAAGGAAAGCTTGGGATTGACGGATGCCGGCGGGAAGGAGTTTCTGCTGGATTTCGTGAAAGTGGCGACTCAAAAGGGGAGTGGATTCGTCCGTTACAAATGGCAGTGGAACGACGACCCTAACCGTTTGGAAAGAAAGATAGCCTCCGTGAAATTTTTTCCTTCCTGGGGATGGATTGTGGGAACGGGCGCCTACGTGAACGATATCGAGGACGACGCGCGATCGCTTTCGTGGAAAATCATAGCGCTCGGTGGTGGTGCCTTCCTTTTTCTCTTGGGATTGGCTCTGCGGAGTCTCAAGCAGTACCGTCGCCTCGAACGGGAAAGATGTGTCGATTACGAAAAGCTCTCCAAAGCCGAGACGAAGGTCCGGGAACTTCTCGATTCCATTCCTGATATGATACTCCGCATCGAACGCGACGGCAGGGTTGTTGATTACAAGGAGCCACTCAACTTCGAGCCATTTTTTGATCCTGGAGAGGTCTTGCACAACAAAATAGCCGATGTCTGGCCGGAAGATATAGCCGACAAGACAATGACGACTCTAGGCCGGGCGTTCGAGTCGGGCAAGGCGGAAACCGTGACCTTTCAATCCTCGCTAGGCGCGGGAGAAGAAAGGATGACGGTTGAGGCCATCTTCGTAGCCAGCGAGAACGGGGAAGCGTTGGCTGTATTCAGGGATGTGTCGAGCAGGCGCAGGGGGCAATCGTGATCCCCTCAGGTCTCCGCCACCCAGTTTTTGCGGTTTGGCTACTGGCCATTTTATTGTGCGCCATTATCGCGTCGCCAACCACCACGATGGCGGCTGACAACGCCAATGCCAAGGCGGAGAAATCTGAGAAAGCGACGATTCCCCCCTTGGCCCCGCCCGAAAAAGGTTTTTGGATAGCTCTGAGGGACTTTTTCCTACCGCACCGTCCTGCTAGACACACTATTCTAAAGAAAGAGACCGAATATCACACGGTTGCGGTGGAAGACGACGAACTTGGATTCCGGCATCTTGTATTCCTGCCTGACCACGGCTCGCAGGGGGTTATAGCCCCTTCCAGGCCGGATGTCGTTGTTGACAATTTCATGAAGTACGCGTTTCTCGCGTTGCCGGCGTTGAATCACCCGCCCGCCCATGTCCTTTTCATTGGTTTAGGGGCCGGCATAATGCCGCGCTTTTTAGCTGGAAAGTACGGGAATCTAAAAATAGACGTTGTGGAGATAGACCCGGACATTCCAGCGATAGCGCAAGAATTTTTTGGTTTTGATGCCAAGAGGAATATCCACGTTGTCATCCAAGACGGCAGGGTGTTCCTCAACAAGTTCAAAGGGAAGAAATACGACATCATCTTCCTCGATGCCTTCAACGCCACGGGCATTCCCTTCCAGCTTACGACGCAGGAGTTCTACGCAAAGGTCCGTGACGCTCTAGCGCCCGGGGGAGCACTGGCGGCCAATATTGCCAATTTGGGAGATCCAAAATTTTTGGGGAACGAAATTAAAACCGTCGGCACCATATTCAAGCATGTAGCGGTGGTGGAATGCCCCCAAGCGTCCAACGATGTTTTATTCGCCTCGGACACCCTCTTGTTCGAGCCGCGGAAATGGAAACAGGCGGCTGGGGAGTTCGATGCCAAATTCAAGTGGGATTTCAAACTGGCGCCATACCTTGACTCGTTGTTTTCCCAAGAGAAAATACGAGCCCTGGCTCGGAAGTCCACTTTGATGACGGATGATTTCGCGCCGGTGGACTGAATTTACCGGATAATCAACTTGGCGCGCGGGGTTTGGCAATTATTCAGGGAGCCCTATATTGGAGGGAGTTTATGAAGACCGTGGTAATAATTCCAGCAAGATTGTCGAGCACCCGTTTGCCAGGCAAAATTCTGTTGGACCTAGGCGGCAAGCCGGTAGTGCAATGGGTTTACGAGGCGGCGCTGGCGGCGCGCGCGTCGGATGTCTTCGTGGCCACCGACGATTCCAGCGTGCTCAAAGCGGTCGAGGAGTTTGGAGGAAACGCGGTTCTGACTTCGCCTAACCATCCTTCCGGGACGGACCGCGTCCACGAGGCGTTGGAGAAGATTCCCAGCGGGAATGATTACGATCTCGTAGTCAACGTCCAGGGCGACGAGCCGTTTATTTCTACGTCGGTGGTGGACGGTATCGTGTCGATGATGGAGCGGGACGAGTCGATCGGAATAGGCACGGCGGCAACACCCGTTTCCAGGGTGGAGGTGGAAAACGACCCGTCAAAAGTGAAAGCCGTTTTGGCTTTACCTTCCTCCGGGGGGGATGCGTCCATTCGAAAGGCTCTCTATTTCACTCGCGCCGCGGCGCCGTTTCTACGCGAGGGGGGAGAGGAAGCTGGAATGTTTCTTCATTGGGGGATTTACGCCTATCGGCCCGAGGTGCTAAGCAGGATTGTGGCGTTGCCGCAGTCGCCTTTGGAACGTTGTGAAAAATTGGAACAGTTGAGGGCGCTGGAAAACGGCGTTGGAATAACGGCGCTCGTAACGAATGAGAAGGCGTTTGGAATAGACACGCCGGAGGATTTGGAAAACGCCAGGAGGATGCTGTCATGTGTTTCGAAATAGGTGGGGGTGTGGAAATAGGCGGGGATCGTCTAGTAGTTGTAGCTGGCCCTTGTGTCGCCGAAAGCCTGGATTTATGCATGGAGGTGGCGGAGCGAATGAACGCCATGTGCTCCGGGCTCGATGCGGGCTACGTGTTCAAAGCTTCTTTCGACAAGGCGAACCGGTCGTCGGTGGACTCTTACCGCGGGCCAGGTATTGAAAGGGGGTTGGAGATACTCGAAGAGGTCGGACGCGGAATTGGTGTCCCGTTACTTACCGACATTCACACTCCGGAACAGGCGGAACGGGCGGCCGAGGTGGTCGATATTCTGCAAATTCCGGCGTTTCTTTGCAGGCAAACAGATCTGCTGGTCGCCGCCGGGCGAACCGGGAAAACCGTCAACGTTAAAAAAGGCCAGTTCATGTCTCCGCGCGAGATGGCGGGGGCGCTGGAGAAAGTTAGGTCGACTGGAACCGCCAAGGTGGCGTTGACCGAACGAGGGACATTTTTCGGCTATAACAATCTGGTGGTGGATATGCGTTCTCTCGTTGAGATGAAATCGCTAGGGGCTCCAGTAATCTTCGACGCCACCCATTCAGTTCAAACTCCTGGAGGCCAGGGTAAATCCTCGGGAGGACGCAGGGAATTCGTACGCCCCTTGGCGCGCGCCGCCGCCGCTGTTGGAGTGGACGCGTTGTTTTTGGAAACCCACCCTGTTCCGGACCAAGCCAAATCCGACGGACCCAACTCGGTCGATTTCGATTTGGCGGAAACCATTGTAAAGGAATGTTTGGCCGTGCGAAAAGCCTTGATGTCATGAGCGCCGCAGTGTTCCGGGGAAAACGCGCTCCTCGAGGTGTTTTCCTTGATAAAGGTGTTATTGTGTTTTTTGATTTTTGAGTCGGATTGTAGGGCTTGATTCGGCTGTGGATGGGGTCTCCGTTCCGCGGATGTCGAGAGTTTGGATGGTCATAATGTCGAACCGTTGTTTGATAATTCGTTTCGCTATGGCACTAGGGGCCGCCTTGTCGTGCGGGTCCCTTTCGGGCAAGGAAAGCGATGCCGATTTTTCGGCGGACAATATACGCGTGCCCATATACCAGGGAAATTCGGTCCTTCCGGCTTCCATCCTGACCGCCGAAGAGGCTCGCCCCGTTGGAACAAAGATAGAGCTGAAAGGTGTCAAGCTGAATTGGATTGGAGATGCTATCTCCGACGTGCGCGGAGTTGTCACCACCCCATCCGCCGTGTGTAATCGCGCGACAAAACAGGTGTATGGCAGTGAATGGGTCAAGTACAGGTCCGACGCGCTGGATTTGGACGGGGTGGGATTTGACATAGATCAGGTGAAGCAGATAATTCATGTGAGAAGCCAAGTGAAAGTTGTCATAAAGGGGAAACTGGAAACCACGCGTCAACGACGCGCCGCCAAAGGCGAGAAGCTACATGTGAAACCGGAGACGGTGAAACGTTTGATCTCCATGGCGGAAGGGTTGAAAAATCCCTCCATCGATTCCAAGAATAAATCGCCCGAAAAACAAAAAAAGATACGGCTCCATATCTCCACTATACTTTGGTGGATTTTCGGTGTCGCAGCGGTGGCGCTAGTAATTTTATCGGTGATGTCCGAAGTGAAGTCCCGGCGTAGTGGCAGGAGTTGAATAATAATCACATACAGGAGAATCAATGATGAAGTCTTTGCGTGGTAACGCCTTCTCCTTGGCAGGGAAAATAGTTCTATGCGTCATGATGACGCTAACGGGCGCGTTGGGTGTCCATGGGCAATTTTCTCTTTTCGAACAAGGCAAGGCCAAAAAGAAGCGTGGAAACAAGCCGACGGTTATTACCGCGGAGTCGATGGATTTCGATATCTCGCAAAATATCGCGGTATTCTCGGGTAACGTCCAGGTTGACGACGAGGATATGCAGATATTTTGCCAACGGATGATAATACGGTTCGAGAAAGAGGACAACAGCAAAGGGAAAGATAAATCCCCGATTAAAAAGAACGATAAAAAAGGCGCCGTATCGCTTGATATGGATAAAAAAAACGGCTCGACAAGGGTCAAGGATATAACTTGCCTGAAAGACGTGATAATCATACGTAAGTTGTACGACGAGAAAGAGAAATCGAAAGGGGAGCAGAAAGCTCTCGCCGGGAAAGCCCACTACGATGTGAAAACAGGCAAGATAACGTTGTCGGAAAATCCTTCGCTTATTCGCGGTAGTGACACTCTGAAAGGCGAAGTGATTTATTTCTGGCGCGACTCCGAGCGGGTAAGCGTCAGGAACCACAGCAAGTTGAAGTTGAAGTCCAGCACATTCAAAAAAGAGGGCGAACGTAAATGAGCGAAACAAAAGACTTCATCTTAGATGCCAGAAATCTGGTTAAGGCGTATCACGGTAAAAAAGTCGTCGATGGGGTGTCGATGACCGTGCGGAGAGGCGAAGTGGTCGGACTTTTGGGCCCCAACGGCGCAGGAAAAACCACCAGCTTCTACATGATGATAGGCTTGATAAGGCCTAACTCGGGCACGGTTCTCTTCAACGGCGAGGAGGTGACCCATCTGCCAATGTACCAGCGCGCTAGACGCGGAATGGGATATCTCGCCCAGGAACCTTCGATTTTTAGGAAGCTGACCGTGAAAGAGAATATCATGGCGATTCTCGAGACGATGGATATGGGGAGAAAGGAGCGCGAGAATCGTCTCGAGGAGCTACTCAACGAATTGGAATTGACATCATTGGCGCATCAAAAAGCGATGACGCTGAGCGGGGGCGAACGCCGGAGGCTGGAGATCACGCGGGCGTTGGTGACAAATCCCTCCTTCATAATGCTTGACGAGCCGTTCAGCGGAGTGGACCCTATCGCCGTGTACGATGTCCAACAAATCATAGGACAGCTCAAAGAGCGCAATTTGGCGATTCTTATAACCGACCATAACGTCCGCGAGACACTGTCGTGTGTTGACCGCGCATACTTGATGTGCCAGGGACAGATATTGTGCGAGGGAAGTAGCGAGTTCCTAGTTAAAGACCCGAAAGCCAGGGAACTTTATCTAGGACCACAATTCACCATGTGATGGCGGAGTGCCCCCATGTGCTTGGCTATTCCAATGAGAATCGTTGAAACCGACGGCCGGAGAGCCAAGGTCGAAGTTGACGGTGTCCAAACCAAGGCCAATGTTTCTTTGATAGAACACCCCGCTCCGGGAGACTACGTTATAATTCACGCTGGATTTGCCATAGAGCGGCTTGACACGGCCGAGGCCGAAGAGCGGATAAAGCTTTTCAGCGAACTTGGCGATTTGATGGCCAATCCGGACGGAAATTCATCCGAGGGTACGCCCCGCTAGAATTGGAAATGGCATGATCGGTTTTCTCATCAGGAAAATCATTGGCGCGGCCCTGGTCATGCTGGGGGTGCTGATTGTGACGTTCCTACTCTTCCGAGTCGCCGCCGGAGACCCCGCGAGAGCCGCGCTAGGCAAAAAACCCTCTCCGAAAGAGGTTGAAGACCTTCGGATGACATTGGCTTCGGGCAAACCCTTGCTATGGGGATGGTGGCGGCGCACCGAGTTGTATTCGTCCGCAGATTTCGCATCCGGTCGTCTTCCAAAGGGGGTTTCCTCGTCTGGGGACGTTTCATTCAAGGATGAAGCGCTTGTATTGTCGAATGATGGGAAAGTGCTATTTCACCGTAATTTCGATGCGCCGGGAACAGCGATTCTAGCCAAGATTGTAGTTTCCGGGTCGGGATGGTGGCAAGGAGATCGGTTTGACACCCATGGTCGCTGGGAAACGCTTGAACGCTCGTTTGGCGCCGGAGAAGAAGCTCCTCCTCCCGACGCATTCGCGATTTCCGCGTCGAAGAACGCCCACGCGTTAGTCGCGTCCGCCGAGTTTTTCCGTAAGCAGGATTCGCCTTGGGATTCGCAAGTTGTGGCGGCGCTCGAGGAAATCGTTTCCCCCCGCGACTCGTTTCCCTACGTCTCCTTTCTCAATTTCGGGCGCTCTCTTACCACGCGGGAACCCGTTTCCGAGGTTTTGGCTAGAGGGATATGGCCATCGTTAGCCTTGATGGTGCCAATAGTGATTGGAGAGCTGCTGGGGGGAATTGTGATCGCCATGATCGCCGCCGCTTTCCGCGGGCGTTGGCCCGACCATTTGGCCACTATCCTTTCGGTGGTCGGGATGAGCGTCAGCTATGTCGTGGTTCTCATAGCTGGACAGTACTTTTTCGCGTATTGGTTAGGGTGGTTCCCAATATGGGGATTCGAGTCTCCGTGGCATTTGGCGTTACCGGTAGCGCTGGGAATCATCTCCGGTCTTGGCGGCGGTGTCCGGTTTTATAGAACGGTGTTCGTAAACGAGTTGGGAAGGGAATATCTCAGATCCGCCGTCGCAAAGGGGGGCGACGGGTTCTCCATCTACTTCCGCCATCTCCTGCGCAATGCCGCGGCACCCATCATAAACCGTCTCAGCGTTATCGCTCCATTCATGTTCACGGGAAGCCTCCTGCTTGAAAGTTTCTTCGGCATTCCCGGATTGGGATATGCCGGAATCAACGCCCTGCGAAATTCCGACCTGCAGATGATAAAGGCGTTGGTGGTCGTAACGGCCGGAGTGTTCGTAGTAACAAACCTGGCTGCGGAAGCCGCGTGCGCTTGGGCGGATCCAAGACTCAGAACCCAATAGGGCCTCCTGAATAAAATTGGCTTGAGTCAACTCTCAATAAATTCCACCTCAAGACTTGATAAGCTTCAGGTCCCCTGAACGTTCAACGACTTTTTCCGCGAAATCAATAAAACGCATCGCCACCTCGTCTGGCTCCTCTTCCATGACACAATGACCGCAATTGTCGATTATTGCTAACTCTGCGTTGGGAAGGTCGTTGACCAAGCGTTCGCCCAATTCCACATCGAGCACTTTGTCTTGCCGCCCCCAAATCACGAGAACCGGACAATCGATGGTGTGGAATTTCTCGGTCAACTCGTCGGGATTGGAGGGAACAATCTGTGCGGCAGTAGCGGAAATAGCACGTTTGAATCCTGGAATTTTCCAGAGATTGGAGTACCTGGCAAGTATCTCCTGCGTGCCCTTTGCAGGGTTGTGGAACCCCGCCTTCAGTGCCCGTTTCCCCTTGTTCCTGGCAGAAAGGAAATAGAAGGGAATCCATCTTGTCCACGGATTTCCAAGTATTTTTATGAATTTAGGCACTCGGGTTGGGTAGCACGCCGTGTCGAGAAGGATCAGGCCACCTTGTCTCGGGGAATCGGCGAACCGCTTCAAAACCAACGTGGCCATCAAGGCCACGCCCCCTCCCATCGAGTGCCCGGCGAGGACATAGCCGTCCAGCCCTTTTTTCCTGACAAAATCAGCGATTATTTTGCCGTGCGCCGGGATGGAGTAGTCGGAGTTCGCCGGCTTGGACGACGCGCCTGAGCCCTTGCAGTCCACAACGTGGATTTTGTATGGGGATTTGGCGTTTCCATCGGCTCCGGATGGAACGAGCCGTACGAGCAGATCGTCCCAGTTCCGGGAAGAAGACGCGAAACCGTGAATCAACACGAGGGGAATATCGCCGTCCCCGTAAACCTCGTAATGAACAAATTCGTCGTCTTGGTAGTGGAACTTTCCCTTTTCCACAGGTTGAGGACTATTTTTATCCATAGCAATCACTCCGCTCAGTTTGATATTAAACACCTTCGTACAATATTGCCTCATTGGATTCTAGTCAAAAACGCCAACAATCCCGGCAGGTGGTTTTTCGGAAGCGCGCACTTGCAACGGAATGATGTCGGGGTATCGTTACGAGATGTTCAACTTGAATGTGCTATGATTCCGCTAAGGAGATAGGTGCTATGGGTAGAAGGTTTCTCGCCGTGTTGTTGTTGCTAGGCCTTTTTTGCGCCGAGGGGTGCCTGACGACATCAGGCGATGAAAACATCACCCTGAGCAAGGATGAGATTGCCATGTTGCGGGCGAAAAAACCTTGCGTGTTGAGCGCGGATCTTCGACGCAGGCTTCTCGACCATGCGAAGGAGCTGGAGCTTACCCCTGAAGAACGCCGGGTACTGGAGTCCACTGGGAAGGTGGTCTTATGCGGAAAGTGCGGATACATCCTTAACTCCTTGAAATACAAACGATTCAAGGAGAATAACAAGGCGGATATTGATCCGGAAACGGGATTCGCCAAGGATTCGATACGGGAACGATTACTAAAAGCTACTATGGATTGACAACCGACGGAGTGGCGTGTGAAAATATTGGGGATTTGTTGCAGCCCTCGGAAAGGGCAGAGTTCCTTCAAAGCGTTGGAGCGTTGTCTAGTGGCAGCGGGAAAAGTGGACGGCTCCATCGAGACGGAAATAATAGAGCTCGCCGGGCTTGCCGTCGCTCCTTGCAATGCGTGTGGTTTCTGCAAGAACACGCTGGATTGCCCGATAAACGATGATTTCAACAAGTTGATTCCGACTTTGGCCGATGCGGACATCGCGGGGATGATTGTCGCAACGCCAGTTTATTTCGGCTCCATGACAGCTCAATGTAAGGCTTTTATTGATCGTTGCGTTATGTTCAGGCGCAATAGTTGGCTGTTCCGTGACCGCATAGGTGGTGTGGTTGCCGTGGGAGGGGTGAGAAACGGAGGCCAGGAATTGACTCTAGATGCCGTCAGGGCCGCTTTGCTATGCCACGATATGATATGTGTCAGCGATGGCAAGCCGACGGCGCATTTCGGCGCGGCGCTCCAAAACACGCCGGACAAGGGGGGAGTGGAGGCGGATTCCGTTGGGATGGAGACGGCGGAAAATCTCGGACGAAGAGTGGCGGAAGTGGCTATGCGGCTACGGAACGCTGATTAACACGATTGAAAGGCGTCTAATCGATGGCGCTTGGAACATAAAACAGATAAAAGGATAAAGTACTACGGTGGGTAACCAAAGCATAAAAGGATCAGTATTCGTGTTGGGCGATAATATCGACACCGACCAGATTATTCCGGCAGAACACCTGAATCTCGTGCCCACTATCTCGGAGGAATACAAGAAACTCGGGGCGTTGGCGCTATGTGGGCTTCCCACGGACTCAACGCCTCGGTTCGTCCCCGAGGGGCAATCCCGAACCCCGTATAAAATTATCGTTGCGGGCGATAATTTCGGTTGCGGCTCTAGCCGGGAGCACGCCCCGGTATGCCTTGGGGCCTCAGGCGCGGAGGTTGTCCTCGCAAATTCCTTCGCTAGAATATTTTTCAGAAACTGCGTCGCCACTGGAGAGATTTATCCAATCGAAAGCGAAAAACCGCTGAATAAAATATTGAAAACTGGAGACAAAGTGGAAATCGACCTTGAAAAAATGATCCTAACTATTACCGCTACCGGGGATAAGTGTGCCCTCCGCGACATGGGAGACGTTAAAGAGGTCATCGATAGCGGCGGAATCTTCGAGCATGCAAGAAAAACGGGAATGATTTGAATCGTGTCTAAAAAAGAGCTTAAAAAAACAGATAAAACCTTGGAAATGAACGTGGACGACCTGATGCGGACCGTCCCCGTGATATGCTCTGTATGCGGAAAGATATACCACCTGAAACACTGGAAGGCCACCGAGGGGAAAGAGACCGCTGTGTCGCACGGCATGTGCCCGGAATGCGAAAAGAAGCAAAAAGAGTCACCGCGGCGCGGTTCTAACATGCAAACAATGATTTGCAACCCGGACGACCTTCCCAAAACCATTCCCATAGCGTGCGCTTGGTGCGGGAAGATATACCAATTGAAGCAATGGGAAATCAAGGGGCGCACGGGCGTTTCGCATGGAATATGCCCGCAATGCGCCGAAAAGAATAAGAGGGAACTGGATCAATTCAAAGACGAATCATGAATTCGCCCTCGGTTTTCCTGTTGGGATCTGGTGCCATAGCCATTCCTTCATTCGAGCGGTTAATGGACACCGATGGAGTGGAAGTGCTTGGCGTAGCCACTCAACCCGACCGTCCAGCTGGACGGAAACGAGCGCCGACCCCCACCCCCGTGGCTCGTTGGGCGGAGGAAAGAGGAATTAACCCTCTCAAACCCGAATCGGTCAATACGGAAAATTTCCTTCGCGCCCTCCGCGAATTGGCCCCGGATATTGTGCTTGTAGCGTCCTTTGGCCAAATACTCAAGCCACATTTTCTTGACTTGCCGTCCGTGGCATGTGTAAACATCCACGCCTCGCTACTGCCAAAATACCGCGGCGCTTCGCCCATAGCGGCGGCGATCCTGGCCGGAGACGAGCGCTCTGGAATCTCGTTTATGCGCATGGACGCTGGATTGGATACCGGTCCCGTCTATGCTCAATTTGATATGCCGATAGGAAAAATGAAGGCGGATGCCTTGGAAATGGCACTTGCTGAACTCGCAGCCAAGCATGTTGTGGATATCCTGCTTGACGTGGTGTCCGGTGCGTTGACTCCAATGCCTCAAAACGATTCCGAGGCGACAATTACGCGAAAAACGCGGAAAAGCGCTGGATCCGTGGACTGGCAGCGTCCAGCCCGTTGGATTGACCGCATGGCGCGGGCATACCATCCATGGCCAGGCGCGTTTTTCAAAATCGAAACCCCCAAACGAATAATTCGTATCATTATCGCTGACGCACGCCCGTTGGACAACACGCCCAATGCGAAGCCAGGAGAAACACTCGAAGCAGGAGATGTCTGGACAATCGCTTGCGGAGAGGGGGCGATCGTAATTGAACGCCTCGTCCCCGAAGGCGGAAAGGAAATGTCTGCCTCGGAATTCTTGCGGGGACGCCGCGAAATCCAACACGGAACATTGGCGCTTAATGGATAGACTTGTGCAAAACAACCTGGCAGCGTGAAGCGGATACGGGATACTGGAGCTGATAACTATGGTAAAACTAAGGAAATTGGTGTCTTGGTGGAACGAGTTGCTTGATTTGAAACGCTTTGAGGGCGACCCCTCGAACAACGGTTTGCAGGTGGAAGGCGATAGCGAAATAGCGAAAATCGCATTTGGTGTGGATGCCTCTCTCGCTCTATTCGAAGCGGCGGCGGACTCGGACTCCGACATTGTCTTCGTTCATCATGGCCTTAGTTGGGGAAATGGATTCAAGCGCATAGTCGGACTCGACACTCCACGTATCCGCACCCTGTTCGTTAATGGTATTTCATTGTATGCCGCCCACCTTCCACTTGACGCCCATCCGGAAATTGGGCACAACGCGGTTATCGCTGAAAAGCTTGAATTGCGCGACCGCCGCGCTTTCGCCGAATACGGAGGTGCCAATATTGGAATGGCAGGAGACCTAGACACCCCCATAGCGGCAGATGCCTTGGCGGAATTAGTCAATACCAAATTGGGCTTCAAGCCTGCCATTTACGGAACCCGTGACAAAACCATTTCGACCGTGGGCGTAATATCTGGCGGAGCTGGAATCGATGGACTTGCGGCCACCGCCGAAATGGGACTCGATTGCCTGGTCACCGGCGAGTTCGGACACACTTCCTGGCATCCAGCGGAGGAGCATGGATTGACGGTGCTGGCGGGTGGGCATTACTTTACGGAAATGCCGGGCATAAAGGCTTTGATGGAAAAAACCGCGGCGGAATTCGATGTCGATACCATCTTCATCGATATCCCTACAGGTCTTTGATCCCAATGGCATCTAGGCCTATCTTTCACACTTTCCAAGAACAACACCGTTGATTATCAATGACTTATGGGTAGTCGAGAATTTGTTGACACAAAATAAAGCTTAACAAGGGCCTACTGAATAATTTCTTCATCTCCACCAGAGCTCTCCGCTTCTTTTGCCATTTATTTACGGTGCAGAATTTCGCTTATTGATGCAATAGGGCAATTAGTAGAATGATAAATGAAACTCCACCACCTACATAGGGCTCACCGCATAATTGGCAAGTGCTTAATAATTATCGGGTTAAATGTCTTTTCAATGGCGTCATCTCCAAGGTTTTGGGAGGGGACTTCCCAAAACCCTTGGAGCCGACTAGCGATTTGAGGCACTTGCCAATTCCGCGAAAGCCGGAAACGCACCGCTGATCACGTTGCCTTCGCCTCGGAGTATGCTTATACGCCGTCGGCTCGTCGC
>WFSE01000052.1 GCA_015486135.1 Lentisphaeria bacterium | reverse complement strand
GCGTCTTCGCGAGGAATAAAATCGCGCAAAGCGCATTTGAGCCGTAGGCTCTTTGGAGTGTGGCGGTCCTACGCCGCTTTGGATTATTGGGGGGCTGGGTGGACGGGGACAAAGATGGAACCGCGGAAAGCGCGAAAAGGGGGCGGGATTGGCGCGTTCTCGGCTTTTTCGGTAGCCCCTTGGTAAAGGTGCCGGGTTCCGTGTCCCCGCTTTTTTTTTCGCGGGAAAAGGGTATCTTGGTTGGTTTCGTCGAAATGCCCCCGCGGCGGCGATTGCCGGCGCGAGCGAATAATGGAGAAGTCAACTGTGTCTAAACATGCGGAAAAAAGTAAACACGGCAAGGTCAAAAGGTTGTTCAACCGCGAATTGAGCTGGTTGGATTTCAACGGGCGCGTCTTGGACGAGGCGGAGGACAAGTCCCTCCCCGCCTTGGACCGGCTGAAGTTCGTGTCGATATTCAGCAGCAATCTTGACGAGTTTTTCATGGTTCGCGTGGCGGGGCTCCGCCAGCAATTGAAATCAGGAAAGAACATAACGTGCCCGGCGGGAATGACCCCGGAGCAGCAGTTGTCGGGCATAAGGAAGAAGGTAGGGAGGCTTACCGAGCGTCAGGCGAAACTGGCGGAAAAGCTGCTCGCGGAACTCGCGAAGCGGGGCGGTTCCAAAATAGTTCAATTCGATCAACTCGATGACACCGACGCCAAGGCGGCCGCGGCGTTCTTCAGGGATGCCGTGTTTCCAGTTCTCACTCCTGTGGCGGTGGATGCGAGCCATCCCTTCCCCGCGTTGAAGAACTGCGCGTTGGAAATCGCCGTGGCTTTGAAACGCCGCGAGGACGGGAAAAGGGTAAACGCGCTGGTCGAGGCCCCGGAGATTCTGCCCCGGTTGATTCCGCTGGAAACCATCAATCCCGAAACAAAAGATCCGCAGGCTGTATTGATGCTGGAGGACCTGATAATCAACCACTTGAACGACCTTTTCAGGGGACAAAAGATTCTCGGACATCTCCTTTTCAGAATCACCCGCGACATGGACTTCGAGTTGAACGAGGATATGGCGTCCGACCTTTTGGCGCATATCGAGGAGGAGTTGAGTTCCCGCGTAAAGCGCGATTTCATTCGGCTCGAGATAATCCGTGGGGAATCGACCAAGCTGCGCCGCTGGCTACTCGACGAACTTGGATTGGACGCCCAATTCATCTACGAAACCGACACGCGGCTCGACCTCACATTCATAATGGGGCTTTTCAAGATTCCGCGGAATATGCGGTTCGTGGAGACCCCTTGGCCCGTTTCAAAATCGCCTCTGATCGGAGAGGATGAAACGGTCTTCCAAGCCATAGACCGAAACGGGTTCATCCCGTTGTTTTTACCTTTCCAATCGTTCTCTCCAGTAGTGAAAATGATGGAGGAGGCCGCCGACGATCCGAATGTGCTGGCGATCAAACAGACCCTCTACCGGGTAAGCGGGGACTCCCCCGTGGTCCAGGCGCTTCTCAAAGCCGCCCGCAACGGCAAGCAGGTTACGGTCATCGTGGAGATAAAGGCCAGATTCGACGAGGAACGGAACATCGCCTGGGCGAAACGCCTGGAGGGCGCTGGAGCGCATGTCATATACGGCATTCCCAAGCTGAAAGTCCATTGCAAGGCGCTTCTGATTATAAGAAAAAACGACGACGGCGCCATAGACCGCTATCTCCACCTGTCCACCGGGAACTACAACGACAGCACGGCCAAGCTCTACACCGATATCGGATATATGACAAACGACCCCGACCTTTGCGCCGATTCCGCGGCGCTTTTCAATATCATGACCGGGTATTCCGAATTCCAGGAATTCAACCATATGGCGGCGGCGCCATTCAATTTGAGGAGGACTTTCCTTTCGCTCATAGCCCGGGAAAGCCGCCTATCGAAACCGAAAGCGCCTGGCAGGATAATCGCCAAGATGAATTCCCTCGTGGACCCGGAAGTGATAGAGGCGCTTTATGACGCCACCAAGAGGGGCGTGGAAATCGACTTGATCGTCCGCGGGATATGCTGCCTCAATCCGGACGCCGCCCCCGGGCCGGGAAAGATACGGGTCTTGAGTGTGATCGATCGTTATCTTGAGCACAGCCGCGTATACTACTTCCGTAACGGCGGCGACGAGGAATGCTATCTGTCCAGCGCCGACTGGATGCCCCGGAACCTCGACAAGCGGATCGAATCGCTTTTCCCCGTCGAGGACGACAGCACCCGGGAAATACTCTTGACGCTTCTGAACTACCAACGGAACGACGAGCTGAAAGGCCGCTGGATGACGTCCAATGGCGATTATGTCCGAGCGGAATCCCCCGACCCGGAAACTAGAAGCCAAAAACGAAGCGCGGAGTTCTTCAGGAATCTGGCCGGTTCGCATGTGCGCCGAACCGACACGCTGTTGAAGTACAACCGCTAAGCTAGGGCTTGCTGTGTGTGTTTGGGGTCAGTTCCGCACGTTGTAGGTCCACCGTTCCTCGGGTAGGCCCCTTCCGCGGAGCCGGGACGATGCCTGTGGCACGGAAGGGGCGGAAACGCTGGTTTCGACCCCTTCATTCCTTGTTTTTCCGCAGATTCCGGTTGAGAAATATCCAGCCTCGGAATTATTTCCCGTAGACTTTTTCCGGGTCGAAGACCTTCTCGCCTACCGTTTCGAGTTGACCATCAACCACTCTACGGTAGAAACATGTGCGATGCCCGGTATGGCAGGCGGCTCCGCCGATTTGTTCGACCTTGAAAACAACGGTGTCGTTGTCGCAGTCCACCAGGATCTCTTTGATTTTTTGGACGTTTCCGGACGATTCGCCCTTCTTCCAAAGTTTGCTTCTGGAACGCGACCAATACGTGGCGCATCCGGATTTAAGAGTTTCTTCCCATGATTCCTCGTTGATGTAAGCCAACATCAGGATTTCTCCAGTCTCGGCGTCCTGCGCGATGGTGGGAACGAGCCCTCCAGACTTCTCGAAATCAATCTCCAGTTTTTCCATGATTGTGTCTTCCTTTTTTTAGGTGTTCAGCAATTAATTTTCGATTGTCCCCTGTTCCCCCCGCCAGAAAATTCCATTCAGGATTTTTTTTGCAATCCCACTGCGGCGCGGACTTCGCGCATTGTCGCTTCGGCCACTTCACGGGCTTTGCCCGCACCTGCGCGTAGTATCCGTTCCACCTCGTCCGAGTTCGCTGCCAGTTCGTCGCGGCGCTTCCTCATGGGCTCGAGGTATTCGATCAACGCTTGGGCCAAGGCTTTTTTGGCGTGTCCGTAGCCGTAGCCTCCGGAACGGTATTTGTCGGCCATGACCGCGGTGTCCTCTTGGGAGACTAGCAGTTTATAGAGCGCGAACACCGGGCATGTTTCCGGATCCTTTGGCTCCTCCAACGCCTTGGAGTCGGTGACCATGCGCATGATTTTTTTCTCCATGCTTTTCGGAGATTCGAAAAGTTCTATGGTGTTGCCGTAGCTTTTCGACATCTTTCTGCCGTCCGTTCCAGGAACCACCGCCACATCTTCCCGAATGCGGGCCTCGGGGAGCACCAGCACCTCGCCGTAGGCGTTGTTGAACCTTTGGGCGATATCGCGCGTGACCTCGACATGTTGCTTCTGGTCCTTCCCCACAGGGATGGAATCGGCTTTGAAGAGCAGGATGTCCGCCGCCATCAGCACCGGGTAGGAGAAAAGCCCGTGGTTGGGCTTCAATCCGTTCGTCACCTTGTCCTTGTAGCTGTGGCAACGTTCCAGCAGGCCCATCGGGGTTAGGCATCCCAGTATCCACGACAATTCCACGACTTCCGTCACATCGGAATGTCGGAAAAAGACGGTCTGTTCCGGATCAAGGCCACACGCCAGGAAATCCAGCGCGACATCCATTGTGCGTTCGCGCAGAATTTCAGGGGAGGGGGTTACCGTCAACGCGTGGAGGTCGGCGATGAAAAGAAACGTTTCTCCATTCGCCTGAGACTCCACCGCGGGTCGCATCATGGCGAAATAGTTGCCCAAATGCGCTTTTCCAGACGGTTGTATGCCGGATAACACTCTCATAGCCGCTCCGCTTTCATATTCGAGGGGAGCGCAATATAGCTAGGAGCCGGCTCTTGTCAAGGGGGATGGCGCAACGTTGTGGCGGGTGAGTGAAAAACGCGCCCGGGGGCGGAGTCAACACTTTTGCTCCTCCCGTGCCGCAGGCGGCGTTCCGGGTCCGCGGAGGGGGCTTACCCGAGAAACGACCGGCCTGAGTATCAGGCAACGTACGGAACTGACTCTGGGTATCATGTGGGAGGAGTGTCCCAACGAAGTGAGGGACACTTTTAAATCACACGAACGTGTGCGAACGTGTGCGAACGTGTGTGGCGCTTGGATTGCCGCTTCGCTGCCGACCGCGTTGGGTCGGCCCCCGCGCTTCGCGCGGTCGAACCACTTGGTTCTCATGCAAGCGTTTTTTTCTGGCGGGAAGGGCTTGCTGAAAAAGTCGAGAGCGGGTTAGTGGCAAGGCAATGAGCCGCTCCTTCTGTTCGTTTTGCGAACCCTCCGGGCTTTGCGGAAGGACGCTAGGGTTCGCACCTACTGTGGATATAGGTGTCCCAGCGTAGCGAGGACACCCTTAAGTCACACGAACGTGTGCGGCGCTTGGATTGCCGCTTCGCTGCCGACCGCGTTGGGTCGGCCCCCGCGCTCCGCGCGGTCGAACCACTTGGTTCTCATACAAGCGTTTTTTTCTGGAGAAAAAAAACGCATCCCCGATCGGGGATGCGTCTTGTAGCCATAAATGGCTCCGGCGCTTGGATTCGAACCAAGGACCAAGTGGTTAACAGCCACCTACTCTACCGCTGAGCTACGCCGGAGCGTTGAGCGTGTATTATTTAACGCGAACTCCGCGAAAAGCAAGCGCGCAAACGACTCAAATTTTGGGTTTGAGTGTTTCGAGCCATTCCCGGGGCTCTTTTGCGGCGAGGATCAGGGCTGTGGCCAGATAGACCGCTCCAAAGACGGCGGCCGCCGGAATGACTTCCAATCCCCGGATGCGGAGCGATTCCGTCAAAGGCGCGACTAGGCGCTGGGCGGTGTCGAGAGAATACCATGCGGCCGCGCCGGCGACGGCGGCCGCTACAACCGCGCGGAACGCGGGAACTGCGATTTGCGCGGGTTTGAACTCGGGAAGGCGTCCGCGGAGCATGATGACGAGAAGAGTGTTGTTCAAAACCGATGAGAGAACAGTCGCCAAGGCTATGCCTCCCTGTCGCAATGGCCACATGAGGATCAGATTCAGGACGATGTTGACGGAGACGCAAAGGATGGATATCCGAACCGGGGTTTTCATCTCTTTCCTGGCGTAGAATCCGGCTACGAGAATCTTCACCGTGGCGAAAAACGGCACTCCCCATACATAGAACATCAACGCCTGTTTCGCCGCGTCGAGCGCCGCCGTGTCGAACGCACCCCGCATAAATAGGAGTTTGATGATGTCTTCACCGCATACGAAGGTGAAGGCCGACACGGGGACGCAGATGAAAACAAGGTGTCTCAACGCCGTTGTCATTGTGCGGGCCATTTTTCCGTTGTCGCCGCCGGCGGCCAAACGGGACAAGTCGGGGAGGACCACCCCGCCCATGGCGACGGCGAACACTCCGATGGCGAGATAGACGATCCGGTCGCTGTAGTAGAGCGCCGGGACCGCCCGAGGCCCCAGCAGGGAGGCCAATAACCGATCCATAAAAAAGCTGATTTGCAGCGCTCCCGCTCCGAGCATACCCGGCAGGGCTAGTTTCCAAACCTCTTTGCCGAATTCGCTCTTGGCGTCCGCCGCCGTTTGCGCGATTGTCGCGCCCAAGCCCTTCGGCCGTAGCAAAGGCAAGCCCGCCGCCCGTAGCATGAGGAGCATCGCCGCGAGTTGCGCGGCGCCCGCGACTAGCACCGCCACCGCCAGGGCGTCGAGTAGATTCTCCCCGTTGAGCCCCAGCGGATCCGCCAACAGCAACGCCGCGATTAACGCGATATTGAGGAGGAGCGAAGTCAACGCAGGTAGGGTGAAACGTCGAAAACTGTTCAATGCCGCCGCCGACACCCCGGACAAGCATGCGAAAAGCGCATATGGCACTATCAACGGGAGGACTTGGAAGGTTAGGCGGGCCATAGGCGATGAAACAAGGGGTTTGGCGATGATCGCCACTAGCGCGGTTATCGCGCAAAGCGCGCCAAGCAACGCCCCCAAAGACGCCATAAGCGCGGCGAAACGCCGTCCCGCCAGCTCGTTGGTCTCGTCGTCGCGTAAATCGCGGGAAAGCGCCGGGACGAGCGCCGAGCCCATCGCGCCCTCGCCAAGAAGCCGCCGCGACAGATTGGGGATGGTGAAAGCCAAGACCCACGCCGACATTAGCGCTCCGCCACCGAGTATCTTGGCGAGCAATACATCGCGCGCCACGCCCAAAACACGGCTGGCGAGAGTGGCCCCCGCGACTCCGGCGGCGCTACGCAACATCGTTTTTTTGTTGGTTTTGTCCGACAAAATCAAGATTGGTTGGTGGTCTGCGATTTTTCCATCCCGACAACCTAGGAACTAGACATTGCCGCCGCGGGCTGTCAAGTCGGGCGGAGCCATAGCCCCGATTTCAGTTAGCCACGAATAGTTTGTTTTTTACCATGTAGGAAATGTAGGGGATGTAGATAGAAACCATAATTAACCTGTCCCTAAACTCACTCTCCAGCCACAAGTCGTTTTCGCTCTCGTGCCCGAAAACCAACCCGGGTTACGTTATTGCTGT
>WFSE01000051.1 GCA_015486135.1 Lentisphaeria bacterium | reverse complement strand
TTCGATGAGCGCGACGAGTTTTTTCTCGAGTTCCTTAATCGCGAATATCGCGGCGACTTTGAGCGCGGTAGGGTAGGTGTCGTTGGTGGACTGGTGCAGATTGACGGTCTCGATGGGGTGTATGGCGTCGTAGTCGCCGGGGTTTTTCCCTAGGATTTGGAGGGCTCGGTTGGCGATGACCTCGTTGACGTTCATATTGGTGGAGGTTCCGGCGCCGCCTTGGAGGGCGTCGGTTACGAAGTGCTCGTCGAGTTCGCCTTCCGCGAGTTCCTCGCAGGCCTGTTGTATGGCTTGGAAGGTCGGGTCGTCGATGAAGCCCAGGTCGTGGTTCGTAATGGCGCACGCCAGTTTGACGAATCCGAACGCGTGGATCAACTCCGGCGCCACAGGTCTTCCGGCGGCCGCGAAATTCGCGGCGGCGCGGGCGGAATGGATGCCGTAGAGGGCGTTTTCCGGAATCGCCATTTCTCCAATCATGTCTTTTTCGACGCGTTGATTTTTCATGACAGCTTCCGTTTTTCGGGGTTCACGCGCGCGGCGAAATGGGGGGCGTCGCCCCACTGTCCCAAACCGATGGATTCGCCTTGCGAGAGGATGCGGTTGGCGAGGCATGTCTTGCACTGGTTGGAATTCTCGTCGAGGCAAGGCTTGTTGTCGTATAGCTGGTAGGCTCTCCGGTATTTCGTGGCGGTTACGTTCGGCATGATGATGTTCGCGCCGGCCTTGAGGGCCCGTTCGCGTCCGTCCTCTTTCAGCGCTTGGAGGGCGGTGGCGGCGGCGATGTTCACGTCTTCGAGGATGATTCTTGTGGCGGCGATCATTCTGAGCGCCAAGTTGAACTGTTTTTCGGGGTCGAAGGATTCCGCGAGATCCGCGAGCGGGGTGTCGTGGTGCGGAATAAACGGCCCCATGCCAATCATGTCGATATCCATGGCTTTAAAGAACGCGATATCGCGCGCCAAGTCGTCGATAGTCTGTTCGGGCAGCCCGATCATGACCCCGGTGCCGACTTGGTAGCCTACATCTCGGAGGGCGGTCAGACAGCGCGCTCGTTTCTCGAGGTTGTCGCCGTCCGGGTGTAGTATGGCGTAAAGGGTCGGGTTCGTGGTTTCGATTCTGAGCAGGTATCGGTGTGCGCCGGCGTCGAACCAGCGTTGATATGTTTCGCGTGTCTGTTCTCCGAGGGAGATTGTGACACCGAGCGCGCCGCCGCCGATTTTTTTGATTTCGCGGAGGGTATCCTCGACGAAGTCGATGAATTCGTCGTCGTTCCGTTCGCCGGACTGGAGTACCAGCGAGCCGTATTGGTTTTGGTAGGTCCACCGGGCCGCGTCCAGTATCTCCTCTTTTGAGAGGCGGAACCGTGGCGTGTTGCGATTGCTTTTCCGGATGCCGCAGTAGAGGCAGTTGCGGGAGCAGATATTGCTGAATTCGACCAGTCCGCGGAGATAGACGGTGGGGCCCACGGTGTCGAGTTTGACGCCGTACGCCTGTCGGAAGAGGTCCGCCGCGGCATCCGCGGAGTCCATCGCCAGGAGCTGTTTGGCTCTGGCCACGACCTTTTTATCTATTTCAACGATATGTTTCAAAAGTAGAGATCCCTTTGATTGTCGGTTTTAGTTTTATCTAGGTTCTCGATTAATTTGTCCCTGTTGGGATGCTCGTAGCGTTCGAGTTCCCGCTGTATGAGTTTTTCGCCTATGGCCCGCGTCTCGTCGGAGGCGTAGTCAAGCAGATATTCCTCGAGGGTGAGGAGGGCGTTCGGGGTGCAGAATCGTTCGATGAATCCCGGGATGGCGAATTCCATGAACTGCTCTCCGGTACGGCCTTGGCGGTAGCAGGAGGTGCAGAAGCTCGGGATGTATCCGTTTTGGAGGAGTTCGCGGAGGATTTCATCCATGCTTCTGGTGTCGCCGATGCTGAACTGCTCCTCGTTGAGTTTCTGCGGGGTGTCTTTTGTGTATCCCGCGAGCTCGATTCTAGTGCCGGCATCGATTTGAGAGACGCCGAACTCCATTACTTCGCGCCGGATTTCCGGGGTTTCGCGGGCGGTGAGGATCATTCCCGTGTATGGGATGGACAGCCGAAGTATGGCGACGAGTTTTTTGAAATCGTCGTCGGAGACCATGTAGCGTTCATCGAGTTGGACGCCGTGCGCCGGTCTGATTCTCGGGAAGCTGACGGTATGTGGGCCGCAACCGAAACGGTCCATCAGGAACCGCGAGTGTTCGACCATGGCGAGGACTTCGAAGCGCCAGTCGTAGAGTCCGAAAAGGGCGCCGATGCCGACGTCGTCGCATCCCGCCTCGTAGGCTCTTGTGAGTCCGTCCAAGCGGTAGAGGTAATCACCTTTGTGCGTGTTCGTCGGATGGAACTTTTTATACGCCTCGTGGTTGTATGTCTCCATGAATATCTGGTATGTGCCGATTCCGGCGTCCTTGACGATTTTGTATCCCTCGCGGTCCATCGGGGCAGCGTTTATGTTGACTCTGCGGATTTCGCCGTGTCCTTTTCTGACGGAATAGACTTCCCGGACGGTGTGGGCGATGTATTCCGGGGTGTAGTCGGGGTGTTCGCCGTAAACGAGGATAAGTCGTTTGTGCCCGGCATCTTCGAGGGCCTCGACCTGTTGGCGGATTTCGTTGTCGTCGAGGCTTTTCCGGACCGTCTCCCTGAGCGAGCGTCTGAAGGCGCAGTATTTGCAATCGTTGACGCAGAAATTGCCGATATAGAGCGGTGCGAAGATAACGATTCGATTTCCGTAAACGTCGCGTTTGAGTTTCCTGGCGGCCTCGAAAATCTCCTCGAGCAGGTCTTCCGAGCGGACCGCTAGAAGCGCGGCGGTTTCCGTTGTGTCGAGGGGTTCTTTCGCCATACTTTTGGCGATGGCGTCCCTGACGCGCGCCGGGTCTTCCGCGGTTTTCGCGGCGAGGCTGTCAAGTTTGTCGTCGTTTATAAAATCGACGCATTTTTCCGATAGTTCACGCTTTGTCATGTCGATTGTTCCTTGTTGTCCGCCTGTGTTTCCGCGGATTTCGCGGTGAAAGTGAACGTCGTGCCCGCGTCCTCCTCGCTTTCGACCTTGACATCGCCGTTGTAGAGCTTGGCGATGCGTTGCAGTATGGATAGTCCGAGGCCGCTGCCTTCCACGCCACGTGTTTTCTCGTTTTTGAACCGGACGAACTCCCTGAAAAGCTTCGAGAGCTGCTCCTCGTTCATCCCGATGCCGGTATCGGCGACTTTGATTTCCACCGTGTCGTCGTCGGTTTTAGTGATGTCGATATCGACCTTGCCGCCTTCCTTGTTGTATTTGACGGCGTTCGACACGAGGTTGTTGAAGACGATTTCGAATTCGCCGATATCGCCTTGGAACTGGACGGGCGGTTCCGCGTTGAGATTGACGGTGATGTTCCGTTCCTTCGCGAGCGGCGCGACGCTTTCGATGGCGCTGTGCGCGGCGTCCAGGATGTCGATTTCGCGGATGTCGCGTTTTTTCTTTCCGGACTCGATTCGGGTGAGATCGAGGAGGTCGAAGATAAGTTTGCGCATTCCGTTGATGCGAATAAGAGAGCGCTTGATCATTTTGTCGTATTTTTCGATGTCGTCTCCGGCGATGCGGTCGTCCATGATATCCAGATATCCTTGGATGGCGTTTAGCGGGGCCTTGAGTTCGTGCGCCAAGACCGAAAGGAACTGGAACCGGATTTGCTTCTTTTCTTCGTCGAGTTTCCGCGCGTGCCGCAGGAGCATGAGGGCGGAAGCGGCCTTTCGGGTTACCGCCCTGAGCTCGTCCGGGGAGAATGGTTTCGCCAGGAAGTCGAACGCGCCGTTTTTGGTGGCGCTGACGGCGACTTCGAGCGAGGCGTAGGCGGTCATCATGATTGTGAGGAGGTCGTATTTTTTCTCTTTTATTTTGTTCAGGATTTCGAGACCGTTGATATCGGGTAGTTTGTAGTCGAGGAGGACGATGTCGAAGGCGTTGGCTTCGAGGGCCTCGAGGGCCTCCGAGCCATTTTCGGCCTCTGCAACCTCGAATCCAACGGTGATGTCGAGTTCGCGTAGTTCGACGGAGAATCTTTTGAGGGTCTTAACAACTCCCCGGCGCATTCCGGGTTCGTCGTCGATGGCCAGCACCTTTAGCGTAGTCATAATATGGCCTCCGTCAAAATTTTTCTCCGATTGTCCGCGCGGTGTCCATATACCGCACGCGTACGGACTATTTCGGCAAAAGGGTGTTTATCGCCCTTTCGAGTTGCTCGAATCGAAGATTCTTATCTAGCATTATATCAGCTTTGACCCAGTCGCGCGACTCCTCGGTCACGGCATCGAATTTCATCCCGGTCTCGTTGGTTACCGAGGTGGCGATGATTACGGGCGTGTCCGGGTTGTTTTTCTTGCTTTTGTAGGCTAGGACGAAGCCGCTATCCTCGTTTTCCATCATGAGGTCTAAGACGGCGATGTCGTAGCGTTCGGTGTCGATGAGTTTTTCGGCGTCCGCCTGCGATTCGGCGGTGATGACATCGAATCCGATGCTTTCGAGGCCGAATTTGTGTTGTTCGAGGAAATCGATGTCGTCGTCGACGAGCAGAGCCCGCTTGCCGTCGTATCTGATTTTTTCATCCCGCATTTGTGTTATCTCCTTTTCTAGGGATTGAGATTATGAATTCGGATCCAGTCGGCCCGGCGTCCGGGTCGGTGTTGGATTTGAGCGTTATCTGTCCGTGGTGCATTTTTATGATGCCGTAAGTGACGGCGAGTCCGAGGCCGGTGCCCTTGCCGATTTGCTTAGTTGTGAAGAGCGGCTCGAATATCTTGTTTCTATACTCCTCGGGGATTCCAGGGCCGTTGTCGGCGACCGAAATCCTTAATTGGTCCGGCGTGTCGGTGAGGGTGATGTCTATTTTTCCGCCTTTGGGCTGCATCGCCTCGGTGGCGTTTACGATTAGGTTGGTGAAGACCTGTGTCATCTGGTCCTTGTCGAATTCGAACACCGGGTCGTTGATTGCGGAGGAATCGACATTGATCATGACATTGTCGGCGGTGATTACCGAGCGCATGCAGTTTTTGATAAACGCCAGGATGTCCACGACTTGGGGTATAACCTTGTTTTTTCTGGCGAAATCCAAGAGGCCCGAGACGATTTTTTTGCATCGTTCGGCTTGCTCGACGATAAGTTTGATGTCCTCGTAATCCTCGCTCTTATTGTCCATGAAGTCGAGCATGATCTTGGCGTTGAGTAGGATCACGCCGAGCGGATTGTTAATCTCATGCGCGATTCCCGCGGAAAGCTGGCCCATGCTCGCCAGTTTCTCCGCATTGAAAAGGGCCTGTTTCGTTTCTTCCAGCTGGTCGTGCGAGACCCGAACCTCCTCGAGGGAGTCCTTGAGGCGTTCGATGGTGAACGGGAGGCACATCTCGTTCTCCGCCAAGCCCTTGTGGATGGCTATGGCGTGTTCGCGGCAGGTTTTGTATCCGCACGCCTCGCAGTCGAGCTCGTCTTCCGGAGTTCGTTTTCCCAGACGTTTCAGGATCGCCTTGATCTCGTCGTCGGATGGCGCCGGCAAACGGTGGTCGTCGTTCTCGAAAGAGACTGCCATGTTTATCTCGTCGAGTATTTTATCATAAGTTTTTTCCGCGACTTCCGCGCCGCGCGCGTCTTCCGCGACTCGGTTTCTGACGTATGCGCTGACGGCGTTGCGTCTAGCGAAGGCGGAGGTTTTCGCGCTCATTCCGGCACCGGCGATGCACCCTTTGCAACAGAGCAACTCCAGCAATTTGGGCGAGAAAGACTTGTTCTCCAATTCGGCGAGCGCTTCGACGAAGTTGTTTTTGCCGTCGGCGCAGATAACCTCGGAATCGAGCAGGTCCTCGCGCATGTCCGCGGATTGTAGTATCCCGCCGCTGAGCGCGTAAAGCGCGCCTAATCCCGGGCGCGGCGGATCGAAGGCGCTGTCCTCGGTCGTTTTCCGCGATATACGCAATTCGTTGAAGAGGGTTCGAAGTTCGCCGAAAGTCAGTACGGCTTCGATAAGGTCTTCATCGTGATGGCGCTGGGCCTCGGCTTTTTTGGCGATGCACGGGCCGATGAATACGACTTTTGTGCTGGCGCCATGGAGGAGCTTGATGGCCCGCGCGGCGGCGACCATGGGCGATGCCACGGGCGCTAGATTCTCCAACAAATCCGGATGGTATTTTTCCACGAACGCGACGATTCCCGGGCAGGTGCTGCCGATATACGGGCGCTGCGGATTGTCAGCTAGGAGGCGGTTGTATTCCATCGACACGAGATCCGCGCCGAACGCCACTTCGCCAACGATATCGAACCCGCATTTTCTGAGCATACCGACAAATCTTGGAGGGGAGATATCCATGAACTCGGCGGGGAAACTCGGCGCGATAATCGCGGCGGTTTTTCCGCGCGAGGCCAGGAGCGATTTCACCGCCGCGATGGAGTTGTAATACTGCTTGGCGTTCTGGCTGCAGACGCGCACGCAGTTTCCGCATCCAACGCACCGGTCGGCGATGACCTCCGCTTGGCCGTTCATTATCCGAATGGCCTTGGCCGGACAGTCGCGGACGCATGTGTAGCACATTTTGCATCTGTCGCCGATGGTCGTGATCAGCTTGAGACAGCTCTTGTCCGCTTTATCCAGGGTCTCTTCGGAAACCTTTCTCATAATCCCTCCAAGGGGATGGTTACTTTAGCACTTCGTCCCTGTCGACGTAGGAGGTGTGCAGCAAACGGTGGCTTTCGTGTCCCAGTGGCTCGCCTAGAAACTCGTCGTATAGGCGTTTGATCTCGGTGTTCCCGTGGGAGACGCGCACTTCCTCGTTTTCGTCGATGGCGTATAGCGCTCCCAGACGCGCGCGGATTTTAGCGTTGTCGGTTCCGAGGGGCTGTCCTCCGCCGGCGACGCATCCTCCGGGGCATGTCATCACCTCGATAAAAACTAGGTCGTCGCGGCCGTCTTTGATTTGATCGAGGAGCTTGGCGGCGTTGCCGACACCGTTGACGACGGCGATTCCGACCGTTTTCCCGCCGATGTCGAGTTTCGCCTCTTTGATCCCATCCAAGCCGCGCGTGGCCTCGAGCTTCAGGTCGTCCATCTCTTTCCCGGTGATAAGGAAATGGGCGGTTCTAACAGCCGCTTCCATAACTCCGCCCGACGCTCCGAAGAGCTTTCCGGCAGTGGTGCGTTCCCCAAATGGGTTGTCGGCGTAGGAGACGGGGAGATTATTGAACTCGATGCCATACATCCTGACAAGGCGGGCCAGTTCCCGCGTGGAGAGTACGGCGTCGACATCGAAGATGTTGTTTCGTCCCATTCCCGGGCGCTGGATCTCGAATTTTTTAGCGGTGCAAGGCATCACGGAAACGCTGAAAATGTTTTCCGGTTTTATTCCGTTGCGCTTGGCGTAATAGCTTTTTATCACCGCGCCGAGCATCTGTTGAGGGCTTTTGCACGTCGAGAGATGCTCCCGCATTTCGGGATAGAACTGCTCCACGTATTTGATCCAGCCTGGAGAACAGCTTGTCATCATTGGCAGTTTGCCGCCGTTGGTTATCCGGTGGACCAGTTCCGACGCCTCCTCCATGATGGTGAGGTCGGCCGAGAACGAGGTGTCGAAAACGCGGTCGAAACCCATTCGTTTTAGCGCGGTGACCAGCATTCCGTCCGCGTCTGTGCCGCTTGGAGCGCCGAATTCCTCGGCGATGGTGACGGAAATCGCGGGAGCGTGCTGGATCACCACATGCTTCTCCGGATCGGAGAGGGCCGCCCGCACCTCTTTTATGTAGCTTTTCTCGCGGAGCGCCCCGGTCGGGCAGACCAGTATGCACTGTCCGCAGTTGATACAGCTTGAGACGTTCAGGTTCTCGTCGAATGCCGTGGAGATGACGGTTTTGCTTCCTCTTCCGGCGAAATCTATGGCGCTGACATTTTGGATTTCCTCGCAGACCCTGACGCATTTTCCGCACAGGATGCACTTGGACTGGTCGCGGACAATCGCGGGGCTTGTCAGATCGACGGTATGCTCCTCGCGTTTGGCGGTTAGCCTGCGTTCTCTGATTCCGTATTCCTCCGCCAGGGTTTGCAGCTGGCAGTTGAGATTCCTGACGCAGTAGAGGCAGTCGTCGGGATGGTTCGCGAGAAGCAACTCGATGATGGTTTTTCTCGCTTGGATGCATTTAGGCGAGTTCGTTTTGATTTTCATTCCCTCGCTGGCGGGGAAAGAGCAGCTGGGGATCAGGCCCTTGCCTTCGACTTCGACCACGCAAATTCTGCATGCGCCGCTAGGCGGGAGGCCCTCCATGTGGCATAACGTCGGAACGTTTATGCCAGCCCTTTTCAAGGCCGCTAGAATCGTGTCTCCCTTTTCCGCTTTTATCGTCCTGTTGTTGGCTTCTATTTCAAACATGATGAGCGTTCCTTGTGGTTATGTGGTTAACGGATGACGACCGCGCCGAAACGGCACGCTTCCATGCACGCTCCACACCCAATACACTTGTCCTCGACAATGTAATGGGGAGCTTTTTTCGTTCCTTTGATCGCTCCCGTGGGGCATTTTCTAGCGCAAACCGTGCACCCCACGCACTTGTCCTCTTCGATTTGATAGGTGATCAACTCCTTGCATACGCCAGCCGCGCATTTCCTCTCGTAAATATGCGCGTCGTATTCGTCGCGGAACCACCTCAGGGTGCTGAGGACGGGATTTGGCGCTGTCTGCCCCAACCCGCAGAGGCTCGTTTCCTTGATTACTTCCGCTAGGCGGTTCAGATGGAGCACGCCCTTCATCCTTTTCAGGGGGCTGTGCGTCTCGCTCTTTCCTTGTTTGCTGGTTATGTCCTCGAGTATCGCGAGCATTTGTTTGGTTCCCTCGCGGCACGGGATGCATTTACCGCAACTCTCCCGCTGGATGAAGTCCATGAAAAACTTCGCCACGTCAACCATGCACGTGTATTCATCCATGACGACAAGCCCCCCGGAGCCCATCATGGCGCCCACTGTCTTGAGGGATTCGTAGTCTATTTCGATGTCGAGATGCTGTTCGGGGATGCATCCTCCGGAGGGACCGCCGATCTGCACCGCCTTGTACTTGTTATCGTGCTCTATGCCGCCACCGATGTCGAAAATGATCTCGCGGAGCTTCGTCCCCATAGCGACTTCGACCAATCCCGTGCGCTTGATTTTACCGCTAAGCGCGAAAACCTTGGTTCCCTTGCTACCGTCCGTTCCTAGCGAGGAGAACCATTCCTTGCCTTTCGCGACAATCGCGGGAACGTTGGCCAAGGTCTCGACGTTGTTTATAATCGACGGTTTGCCGAACAGCCCGCTGACCGCGGGGAAGGGGGGGCGTGGACGGGGCATCCCGCGCTTGCCCTCTATGCTGTGTATCAACGCGGTTTCCTCGCCGCAGACGAACGCTCCGGCACCCATTTTCACGACGATTCTCAAGTTGAAACCGCTGTCGAGTATGTTGTCGCCGATAAGACCGCATTCTTCCGCCTGCGCTATAGCCGTTTTTAACCTTTCTATAGCCAGGGGATATTCGGCGCGGATATAGATGTAGGCCTTGGACGCGCCGATCGCGTATGCGCCAATCGCGAGGCCTTCGAGGAGTCGATGGGGATCGCCTTCTATTATCGCCCGGTCCATAAACGCCCCGGGATCGCCTTCGTCGGCGTTGCAAATTATATATTTCTGGTCGCTGGGCGTGTTGAGCGCGAATTTCCATTTGACACCGGTCTTGAATCCGCCCCCGCCGCGTCCGCGGAGCCCGCTCTCCTCGACTTCGTCGCAGACCTCCGACGGCACTTTCGTGTGGAGCGCCTTGGCCAGCGCCTTGTATCCGCCAGCGGCGAGATATTCGTTGATTGACGCCGGGTCGATTATTCCGCAATTTTCCAAAACCCACCGCGTCTGGCGCGCGAAAAACGGGTGTTCCGTTATCCCAGGCACGCCGTCCCAAGCTTCGGCTTTTCCGTCGAACTGCCCGAGAAGGTTTTCGCGGACGGGCTCGTTTTTCTCAATCATCGACGACAATATTCCTGGAACTGCTTCCGGGGTGACTTGTTTGAACGAAACGCGTCTTTTTCCGGGGATATGGACATCCATTATCGGTTCCTCGGCGCACAAGCCGATACAGCCAACCTGGATGATGTCTATTTCCGTCCCGGTGTCGGCGGCGTATTTCTCCGCCGCCTCTAATACCTTGTCCGCGCCGGCGCTCAAGCCGCAGGTAGCGGCGCCGACAAGGATTCTTGGTGCGTCGGCGCCCGTTTCGTAACGGTATTTGGCCGCCGCCTCAATCATCTCCGGAGTCGCGACCGCTCCGCCGCATTGGTATTCGTGCGACAACTCCCGCAGCAAATTAACGTTAGCGGCGTCTTTCATTCCGCACCTCCGAATTCTTTTCTGTAGCTTTCAATGATTTCAGGAATTTCCTCTGGCGTGACTCCGGCATGAAACCGTCCGTTGACGCTTATCACCGGTGCCAAACCGCACGCACCAATACACGCGACAACCTCCAAGCTGAACAATCCGTCTCTGTCGGTGTTGCCAGCCTCAATCCCGATTTCCGACTCCAATGCCTGCAGGACGTTGGCGGAGCCCTTGACGTGGCACGCCGTTCCGCGGCATACTTGGATGTGGTATTTCCCTTGAGCGCTGAACCGGAACTGATTGTAGAACGTAGCGACTCCGTAGATTTTTCCCGTAGGCAGATTCAGTAATTCGCCAATCTCCTTCACGCGCTCCCGGGATATGTAGCCCTCCGCTTCCTGTACCTCTTGGAGCAACGGAATCAGACTGTCTCGCCCGCCCCCTTTGTACTTCGCCAATATTTTTTCCGTCTGGCTTTTCATAACCTCTACGTCCTCCTACTTGCTACAATATTAGGTTCCTTTTTGCCGCCACTTGCCGGCGAAAAAGGCGACTTTCTCTATCGCTGTCGTAATATCTATTCTTTCCACATAAACGTCTTCGGGTGTTTTTAGCGGCACGGGAGCGAAATTAAGTATTCCGGTTATTCCGGCCGCGGCCAGAGCGTCGGCCACTATTTGCGCACTCGGGCCAGGAACCGTTATTATCCCAAGCGTTATCTCCTCTCCCTCAACCTTCTCCTTCAATTCATCCATCGGATAACAGCGACACCCCGAAATTACACGGTTCACACGCGTCTCGTCGTTGTCGAACGCCGCAACTATCCTCAAGGCCGAATGCTGCTGATTGAAATACGAAAGTATCGCTCGGCCTAGATTCCCTATCCCAATCAACGCTATCCTATGGTCCCCGCCAGAGGAGAGGATTGAGTCTATGTGCGTTAGCAATTCGGGGATGTCGTATCCCTTCTTGGACCTCGCGACATGGCCGATGCTCATTATGTCCCGGCGCACTTGGGCAGGCGTGTTTCCTAGGAACTCGGCCAGCTGATGGGAGTATATGTGCTCCAACCCCTTCTCCAGCAAGCCCGACAAAAGGCGCCTGTAGAGCGCCAAACGCTCGATCGTCCTCTCAGAAATGCCGTCTAGATTGTTCATGGGGCGCATTCTCCGACGTGTGATATGATTAACACTGTGAAAACTTTCACTAAACAATATGGGCCATTTTGAAACGGTCAAGCCGCCAAGAGGAAAAAACAGGAATTTTTTTCAAGTGCGGGTTGGCGCCCATGTTGCAACGGACGCTTCGGCGGGCGGGCTTCCGCGATTATGCCTTCCCTTGGCGGGACCATTTCAAGGTTGACCCATTGGTAATGATGCGGCGTTTTTTGGGGAGGTGGACGTAGTGGATGCGGGGCCATAAAGAAAACCCTAACCACCCAAAGGGATTATTAACCTGTCCCCAAGCACGCTAAGTCACACAAAAGTTTATTCCGCATGTCCCAATCGATCGAGGAAGGTCGGCAGCTCGCGGGAAAGGCGGTAATCTTCTATCCGCTTTTGAACAGGCCAGTTTATCATGTTTTGCGAAACAGAAGTTGATTTCTGTTTCGCAAGCGTTTTTTCCAGTGGCAAGCCTTGGAATAAATTCCATTATTTTCCTTGAATTTTTGCATTCACAATGCAATATTTTAACGTTATTGCGTTGTTCTGGAGGGTGCCATGTACATAAATCGGATAGCTGAAACAAGGATTACGGAATTGTTGACGGAATTTCCCGTGGTCGGCTTGTTGGGGGCGAGGCAAGTCGGGAAGACGACCTTGGCGAAAAGAATAGCCTCGTTGAGCAAGTCCGATTCCATATACCTTGATTTGGAGCTCATCGAACACTACAACAGATTGGAAACTCCCGAGTATTATCTCCGCGACCATAAAGGCAAGCTGGTTATAATAGACGAGGTGCAACGCAAACCCGAGCTCTTTCCAGTCATAAGGGGATTGGTTGACGAATATGGAGGCAACGGGCATTTCCTGTTGCTGGGATCGGCTAGCCCCGAGTTACTGAAACAAAGTTCCGAAACGCTTGCCGGACGAATTTACTATGAAATACTGGGGCCATTTCTATGTTTGGAGGTGGATGATTGGAGTAAACTTTGGCTGAGGGGGGGATTCCCGGACAGCTATTTGGCAAGGACGGATAAGGCGGCGTATCGTTGGTCGAGCGCGTTTATCGCCACCTATCTGGAGCGTGATCTTCCCGCTCTGGGAGTTCAGGTGCCCTCCATTCAATTAAGACGTTTTTGGGAAATGTTGGCGCACAACAACGGTCAAATATTGAATTCCTCGAAATACGCGTCGAACTTCGGCGTCAGCCCACACACTATAAAACGGTATTTGTCGATTCTGGAAAGCACCTTTCTAGTGCGGCAACTCAAGCCATACTTCAGTAACGTCGCTAAGCGATTGGTTAAAACACCTAAAATCTATATTCGCGACACTGGGTTGCTGCACGTCCTTTTGCGGATCGACTCGATGGATGCTTTAGCGGGACACCCCATTGTCGGCGCTTCATACGAGGGGTGGGTCATCGAGCAAATATGCGCGAGCTTGGATTCTGATTATCAACAAGCCTATTTTTATCGAACGCACGCCGGCGCGGAAGTTGATCTGCTCATTGAAAACTCCTCGAATCTAACTGCCATTGAGGTGAAGCGCTCTCCAGCTCCGAAACCATCCAGGGGATTGAGCGAAATCATGAAAGACCTAAACCTGAACAGCGCCTATATTGTGTATCCTGGCGACGAGACATACAGACTCTCGGACAAGGTAACCGCAATCACGTTGAAAGACATGTTGACTATGATTAAAACCTGCTGAACCCGCCGCCCGCAAGCCAATTATTTAGGGCTTACTGAAAAAGCCGGAAACGTGCCGATAACCCAATGAAAATAAAGCACTTGCCAATTATTCAGCGGGCCCTAAATGGTTGAGGAAGTCTGGCAGGTCGCAGGAAAGACAGTAATTGTTTCCCGCCGGGTTCTTGGTCCGCGAGAGGAGGAAGCGCCGAGAGGCTTTGATGATGTCGGCGGTCTTGTTCAGGCGCGCTATGTCATCGGTCGAGGGCGACGAGGTAAGCTTTACCTCTATAGCCCAGATGTCCTTCCCGAAGTCCAAAACAAGGTCCAACTCGTATTGGTCCGCGGTTCTAAAGTAGTATGCGGTAAAACTATGCCCCCGCGAGGAAAGCTCTCCCAGCACCTGCTCGATTACGTATCCTTCCCAGCTTGCGCCGACCCAAGGTTGCATGAGCAATGCTTGTTCGTCGGGTGTGCTCAGTAGCGCGTGAAGGAGGCCCGTGTCGCGCCAGTAGAGCTTTGGTCTCTTTACGAGGCGTTTTCTGACGTTTGTTTGGTAGGCCGGGAGTTGCCGCAGCAAAAAGGCTCCTATGAGGTAGTCGAGGTAGTTGTTGACCGTGTGATAGGATATCCCCAGACTCTGGCCTAGTTGGGCCGCGTTCCATATCTGCCCGTGCGAGGCGGCCAGCATTCGTAGCAGGCGATCCGTTACCTGCGGCTTGGCGGGGAGTCCCCACGTTGGGAGATCGCGCTGTGCCAGGAGCGCCAAGTAGTCGATTTGCCACCGAGGGTATCGCTTGGGATCGAGCAAGCCACCCTCGGGATAGCCTCCGCGCAACCAGTGCCGCTGGCGGAACTCCTCCGTCGTTAGCTCGGAGAACAGGAAAGGAGAGAGTTCCACCAAAGACAGACGGCCCGCTAGTGATTCCGAAACGTGGGGCATGAGCGATGGCGACACGGAGCCCAAAAGGAGGAATCGCCCTTTTCGGCCGCGGTCACCGTCGATTGTCCCGCGAAGCCTCGGGAAAACTTCCGGCCAGGACTGGGCCTCATCTAGAATGATGAGTTCATCGCCAGACACTAGGTTGTCCCACTCTAGGTCTAGGCGCAAACGGTCGGACTCTTGCTCGAGATCGAAGTAAATCCCCCCTATGGCCTGAGCCAGCGTGGTCTTCCCGCATTGACGCGGCCCTAGAAGAGCCACCGCTGGATAGGCCCCCAGACGCTCCTTTATCTGTTTTTGAACGGCTCGGTTTATCATGTTTTGTAAAATAGAAATTAATTTCTGTTTTGCAAGCGAATTGCGCGGGTTTCCTGCGTTTCAGCCACGAATCTTCACGAATATTCAGCGAGCCCTATTTAGATTATAGAGTCAGTGAAATCCAAAGCGGCACAAGGGGGGAACGCTACAAAGGGATTATTAATCCGTTCCAAAGCAATCGCTCATACTTTATAGCCTTTTTCCCCCTGCGCCATAGTGATAATTTGGCTCTCCAGGCGCAAGCTGGCAGGCTGGTAGGTGTCCACGTGCTTGAAAATGGTAGCCAACCCCAAACCGCAAAACGTGATGAATTCTACGCGGGCGCTTCCGTCATCCTCCATTTGGACCATTGGACGCCAATCATTCGGTTGGGGTTGTTTCCATGGCCAGTGTTCGAAGCCGCTCAAAAGTTGGGTGTCAACTTCGTATGGGCCAGAAATCTTCGACCGGACGGGGTAATCACATAAAATAGTGTGGCAGCTCCAACTGCATCCGTGCCATACCGCGCCGAACTCTTCCAGCTCGCGGAACAGTATCGACGCCTCCAGAAAGGAGAGAGGCGATCCATCGCCTTCGAAAGCGTCCATGACATGCTCGAGAGCATCGGGTGGGCGTGGAGGATTGAACAAGCCAAGGGGAGGGGCTTTTTCTGTGGGGCATTCCTCGGGTTCCGGGAAGGGTGCGTCCTCAGGCATGGCGTAGACGAATCCACTGCCGTTTCCTCCTTCTCGGAACAGATATCCTCGCAGAACCAATCCGGGTTTGAGACGCAACGCCTTCAATTTTGCCGCCACCTTGGTGGGGTCGACGGGGGATATTCTCATGCCATCGGAAGGGGAGTCCCTATCATCGAGGAGGCGCTCCAAGTTTTCGGGAGTGAACTCCATATTCTCGAGAAGAAGCTCTATGTCCTCGGGAGGGGATTCCATGTCTTCTGCGGGCACACTCAGCGCCGAGCTCATGCCCCTTCGCATGCGCCAGACCTCATCCCCGGAAAAACGTTTCACAACGTTTTCACCCATTTTGCCCTCCTCTGCCACGGCCGCACGTTTTCCAGTCCGCTCCATCTAAGTCCAAGCACTTCAATAAGTTAGCACATGGTTGACGAGGTGTATAGAGTCTTGTCCGCTGCCGACCGCGTTGGGTCGGCCCCCCGCGCTTCGCGCGGTCGAACCACTTGGTTCTCATGCAAGCGTTTTTTCCTGGTGAAAAAGGCCCTAATTAACCTGTCCCTAAGCGAGTCCCTAAGCGAACTCAACGGAAGTTTGAGGATAATTAACCCGTCCCTAAACAGGAGAACAGGAATAAACAGAAAAATAAACAGGAAAGAAAAGAAGGAAAGAGAAGAAGAGCGATATGGCGCTTGTGTCGCATAATTTTGCGGACGGAGTGGCGGTGGGGTGTGGGATTAATCAGGGAATGGGGATGTGTTTTTTTGTCAAGACAATTCTGGCGGCCGCGCATCCCGCGCCGAATCCATTGTCAACATTGACTACGGTGACACCGTTGGCGCAACTGTTTAGCATGGAGAACATTGCGGTGAGGCCGCCAAGCGCCGCACCATATCCAACACTTGTCGGCACCGCGATAATCGGGACACCGGTCAAACCACCAACGACGCTGGGCAAGGCGCCTTCCATGCCCGCCACGACCACCACCGCATCCACATGGCGTAGCGTTTCGGCTTCTTCGATGATGCGATGGAGTCCCGCGACACCGGCGTCCGCCAGGATGGACGCCCCGCATCCGCACGCGGTCAAGGTGTTTTTAGCTTCTCTGGCAACGGGAATGTCGGAGGAGCCGGCTGTTACCACAAGCACGTTACCGCGAGGGGGCTCGGTGTCGTTCGTCAGGAGGAGGAAAGTTTTGGCCACTTCATCCCATTCGCCTTTGGGGAATTTTTCCGCCAGAGCGTTAGCCGCGTCGTGCGAAAGCCTGGTGGCGAAGAGAGTTTGTCCAGCATCGAGTATGGAGGCTGCCATTTCCAGGATTTGCGAGATGCTCTTACCCTCTCCGAATATAAATTCGGGAAAGCCGCATCGATCTAGGCGGTCGCGGTCGAATCGGATATCGCTAGACGTGTTGTTGTTTGCCATCTTAGTTTCCAAATGGGGGGCCCAAAGGATGTTTACTCTTGTAAGAGGTAGTGCTATTATCGGTGGAGTCAAATTCCGAAGGGGGATTTTGACTCCATTCGGAGGGCGACGGAGGAATGACACGTTTCCGGCTTTCGCGGAACTGACAAGTGCCTTAAATCGTTACTCATCTCCAAGGCTTTTGGGAGAATCGCTCCCAAAACCTTGGAGACGACACCGCTAAAAAGGAATTTAACCCTATGAGAATAAAGCACTTGCCAATTATTAAGAAAACCCTATTTAGCGTAGTCCACGCATCTGGTCTCCCTTATGACGGAGACTTTTATTTGACCTGGATAGTTCATTTCGTTTTCGATGCGATGGCACATCTCGCGGGCGAGACTGTTCGCTGCCGCCTCGTTTATCTTGTCCGGCTGAACAACGACGCGGAGTTCGCGTCCGGCTTGGACGGCGTGGCACGACTCGACACCTGGGAAATCCATGGCGATGTGTTCCAGTTGTTCCAGTCGTTTCAGGTAGAACTCCGTTGTTTCGCTCCTGGCGCCGGGTCTGGAAGCGCTGAGGGTGTCGCAGACATTCGCCAAAATAGCGTATATGGACGAAGCGTCCACCTCCTCGTGGTGGGCTGCCACAGCGTTTACGACTTCCGGGTCCTCGCCATGTTTTTTGAGGATATCCGCGCCAATAGCGGCGTGCGATCCTTCCACCTCGTGGTCCACCGCCTTTCCTATGTCGTGGAGAAGTCCAATACGCTTTGCTTTCCGCTCGTCCAGTCCCAATTCGCCGGCGATCATTCCCATGAAATAAGCCGTCTCCAGCGAATGCTTCAGGACGTTTTGGGAGAAGCTGTAGCGGAATTTGAGGCGTCCAATTAGTTTGATCATATTGGGAGGGACGTTGGTTATGCCCGTCTCCAGAACGGCCGCCTCTCCCGCGGCGTACGCCTCGTCATCGACCTCTTTGCGTATTTTTTTCAGGAGGTCTTCTATTCTGGTCGGGTGTATCCTGCCATCGGCGATTAGTTTTTCCAGGAGTTGCCTCGCGACCTCTTTCCTTATTGGGTCGAAACAGGAGATGACGACTGCTTCCGGGGTGTCGTCGATGAGGATGTTCACACCTGTCGCCGCTTCTATCGCTCGTATGTTTCGTCCTTCCCGCCCGATGATACGGCCTTTCATCTCGTCATTTGGCAATGGAATCGTGGCGGTTGTGCGTTCGTACGTGCAGTCGGAAGCGTAGCGTTGCATGGCGTAAGTCATGATTTTCTGGCATTCGCGCTCCGATTTTTGTTTCGCCTCTTCTTGAATCCGCCTTATGAGCTGTCCGGCTTCGTTTTCGAGTTCCCCACGGATATTATCCAGCATCATTTTTCTAGCCGATTCGCGGTCTAACTGTGCGACGCTTTCGAGTTTATCGACTTGCATGTCGATAATTTTTCTAAGTTCCTCCTCTTTCGCGGCGATTCTTTCGCGGATTGTTTCGACTTCGCAGGCCTTGCGTTCCAACGCGGCGTTTCTAGCCTCTATGGCGTCGGCTTTTCGTTCTACATTCTCCTCTCGCTGCTCTATTCTCTGCTCACGCGCCTGGAGTTCCCTCCGTTTGGCGTCGAGTTCCGTCTCGACCTCGTCCCGAATCTTTATTTTTTCGCTTTTCGCGGCGACTTTGGCCTCGCGTCTGATATGCTCGGCCTCTTTTTCCGCGTCAGCCTTGATACGGTCCGCCTCGATGGTAACGGATTTTCCCAGCATTTTCAGGAAAACCCACTCTAAAAACATCCCGAGTCCCACAGCGAGTGTGGCCACTATGATTATCTTACCCATATTGTCTCCTTGTCTGTCACAATAACGTCCATTTTCCTATCGCCGTCCCCCGCGGGAACCGCGGAGGTCAATTGGCACCCGAATCCCACTCCGATCTTCAAGCCCGGAGCGCCCTCTAACAACATGTCGTACACTCCTCCCCCTCTTCCAAGTCTGTTTCCCGAGCGATCGAATCCGACCCCCGGGACAATCCAAACATCGACATCGCATTCGTCGACAACGTCCCCATCCACTGGTTCCATAACGCCGAAACCACCTTTGGAGAGAGAGTCGTCGAACGACCTACTCCTTGGCGCCATCAACTCGTAGTTGAAAGCGTCCCCGCTTGGGCGTCTCCTAGGGAGACACACCGTTTTTCCTTCCGCCAACATTCCCTTGAGTAATCCCCTCAAATCAACTTCTCCCTTTAATGGCCAATAACCGGCTAGCACGCCAGCGCGATCGACACGTTCGATGTCAAGGATCCTTTCCGCAACCATGGCCGAGGCTCGTTCCATCGTTTCCAGGTCGATTTCGAGGCGCTTGGCATCAAGCCTTTTTCGCCACTCCGTTTTTTGTTCCTCCAGTGTCATTGTCGTTTCGCACGGAATTATCCGCTTCCTTCCTCAGTCTCGCCCAGTACGCGAGCCGCTTTTTTATTTCGGCTTCGTGTCCGAAGTCGGTTGGGTTGTAATAGGTTTTCGTAACGCCGAGATATTCCTGCGCCGCGAAATGGTGTTCTTGGTCATGGGGGTAGACATAGCCCTGTCCGTGTCCCATGTCCGCCGCGCCTTTGTAATGAGCGTCCCGGAGCGCTTTCGGGACCGGGACCACCCTTTCATTTTCGATATCCGCGATAGCGGCGTCCACCGCCTTGTACGAGGCGTTGCTTTTTGGAGCGGTAGCGCAGTACGCCACGGCCTGCGATAGGATGATTCTGGCCTCGGGCATCCCCACCGCCTCCGCGGCTTTCATGGCGTCCAGCGCCACCGAGAGGGCTTGAGGGTCGGAGTTGCCGACATCTTCAGCCGCAAAGATAACGATTCTTCTAGCGATGAAGCTGATATCCTCGCCCGCCACGAGCATTTTAGCCAACCAGTAGATGGCGGCGTCCGGGTCGCTTCCGCGCATGCTTTTGATGAACGCGCTGGCGGTATCGTAATGGCCGTCGGCACCGTAATCCGGGGACTTGCGTTGTATCGATTCCCTCGCAACCGGGAGGTCTACGACAACCACGCCTTTCACGGGGTCGGTCGTTTCCACCGCCACCTCCAACGCGTTCAACGCCTTTCTGGCGTCTCCTTCGCATATCTCCGCCAGGAATTCCAACGCGTCGGGTTCTATTTCGACCTTGAATCTATCCGCGAACGCCTTTGGGTGGTGTGCCGCCCAAGTCAGCAGTTTTGCTATTTCTTCCGGCGAGAGCGGCTCCAATCGGAAGACCAGGGAGCGGGACAGCAACGGGCCAACGATGTAGAAGTTCGGGTTCAATGTCGTCGCACCAATTAATCTAATGTTGCCGTTTTCCACGTCTGGCAGCAAGACATCCTGACGAGCCTTATTAAATCGGTGGATCTCATCCACAAAGAGTATGGTCGATTTACGCGAGGCCTCGCGTCGTTTGATTGCCGTGGCGACTTCGCGGCGTATGTCCGCCACATTGGATTCGACACCTGAAAGCCGAACAAACGCCGAATTCGTAACGGTGGCGATGAGTTCTGCCAGTGAGGTTTTTCCCACGCCTGGGGGCCCATGGAGGATTATGGAGGAAAATCGGTCGGCATCGATAGCTCGCCTTAGCAAACGTCCCGGCGCCAGTATATGCTCTTGCCCGACGTATTCGTCGAATATCGCTGGTCTCACACGGGCGGGCAAGGGCGCGGACGCCAAATTGGCATCTTCTCCCTTTTTCAACCGCTCGCCAGACTCGGGCGGAATCAGGTCAAACAGCAAATCTTCCATCTCCTAGCTCCCGTTTTGGAGCGAGGAATGGAGCCTGACACGCCGACCGCGCAAGCGTGGTGCCGAATTCCGAACAGGGAACTTCCCTGGCGGGACCAGTCCGCCGAGTGGTATACGGGCTCGGAGTTTGCCCCGAATCCAAGTCGATGGGCGCCCGTACTGGCGCCGAAGTCCCCTCCGCGGGTATGGCCCATGCGGGAAAAGTGGATCTGACACGGCCGCGAAACGCCGTGAGCAGAACACGCGCAAAGACCGGAAACACGATCGAAATCATTAACGATGTCATTGTCAGACTATACATTCCTCGTTCCTCAAGCCCTCTATCCTCTCTTGAAGGGGAGGGGCTATCACCACTGCGGAACAGCAATTTTCCGGCGCTCCGCAGTTGAAATACTCTTCGCAACTCCTAATCTACCCCAGCGGGATGTGTTTGAAAAGCCTTCGAAGAGGGAAAAAATGCTTAATTTTAAGTGTATCTACTGCGAGCGGGAAATACAGGCGGACCTCGCCCATGTGGGAGAGTTTGTTGGGTGCCCTTTCTGCGGGGCGGATATTGCCGTTCCCGATCCTTGGTTGCGGGCCGGGACTGAAATACAGGGGTTCGTCGTCGAACTTCCGCTGGCGTCTTCGATGCTCTGGCATACCTACAAAGCGACCTACACGGCCCGCGACGGCGTTGAGAAGAACGCGTTGCTCCGAGTCCCGAGCGAGTTTTTCCGAAAGCGCGTCGAGGATTTCGGGAGGTTCGCCGAAGTCGTTGTCAGATCCGGGACTATGGATGTCAAGCGCATTCCTCGTTTGATAGACTATTCCGCCGATGCCGGCAACGGTTTTTTCGCGTTCGAGTTTTTCGAATCCCTGGACGCTGGAGAATTTACCAACACATACGGCCGACTCGGGGTTTACGAAGCTTTGGGGGTTACGCGCCGTATCGCCACTTCCCTGAGGGATGCTTGGGACAAGTACGGGACAGTCCATCAGAACATCGTCCCACGGAATATCAGGATCAACGGCAATCTGAAGGTTCGGATTATGAACTTCGGTTTGTCCAAGTATCTGCTCGAGGACCGGATGCTTCTGGAGCAGGGGTTCAATGTTTGGGATTACCGCTACATGAGTCCGGAATTCGCCATCAAGGGGGATGGCGCCACGCCTCGATGCGACATCTATTCCCTAGGGTGCGTGCTGTATCTGCTTTTGACGGGTACTCCGCCGTATGTCGATATTCCTCCCAAGGACATTCCCAGCGCGCCCGCCTTGGATGTCAAATTTTTGCGTCACGAGGTTTCGGACCAAGTATGCGCTTTGGTGCAGTTGATGGCGATGAGAAACCTCGCCACTCGGTTGGCGAGCTGGGACGAAGTTGTCGAGCGAATAGACAGAATAGCCGGAAACAAGAAGAGGCTGAAGTCCAAGGACGGCCGTAGGCGGATAATTTTGGGTAGGCGGGACAAGCCGACGGCTTTGGCTACTGGCTCGCCGCATGTTGGAAGGGGGCGCGGCGCGGAGCGCGGGGGGAAACGGGACAGCACCGTGGCGGAGCCTATCCCCAAGGACAAAGTTGTCGGTACATTTCCGCCCGGCTCGTTGTCGGAAGTGTACGACGCTGGATCTACCGCTCGGACACCTCGGAGTTCTTCCTGCATCGTTGCGCTTGTTGTGGCCGTCGCGGCCTTGGCGCTTGTTGTGGTTATTTACGTGCTCGCTAGGAATAGCGCTCGAAACAGTCGGAAGGGGGCCATCCAGCCTGCCGAGCGGCCAGTCGCGCCGCGTCCGCTGGAATCGTCAACATCCCAGTCCCAACCCCTTTCCGGGAGTAGTGTTCTAACTTTGGACGACGCGGTAACAACCTTGAAGAAGCTTTCGGTTATCGACGAGTGGTACGACAAGCACCCCGAGGCGACATCGGAGGCCATGGCTCGTTATAAGGAGGTTGCGGATTCGCTTCCCCCGGAGGAGAGGAAGGCCGTTATAAGGCGTTTTGAACTGAAGCGGGATATGTTCAAGCGTGAAAAGGAAAAAGGTGTTGGCGGGAACCGGCCGGGAGTGCGGCGCGCGGGAAGCGCGGATATTTCTTCCGCCACCATTTCGCGGGGAAAAGCTCCCAAAGATATTTCGCAACTACGGCGCAAACCGAAGCGGACGCGTCATGTCGCCCCTCTTGAGTTGCGTGTCAAGCCGGGAGCGGATTTAGCTGTTACTTTAGCCTCTCTCGCGATTGGCGCGAAAGTGGTTTTGGAGCCTGGAGCGTACCGGCTATCGAAACCCGTGGTGGTGGGCGGACAGGATATATCCATTTCCGGTGCTGGAATGGATACCGTCGTCGAGGGGGGCGGATTGACGCTCCAAGGTAAAAATATGAGATTAGCCGGACTGGTTTTGGAAAATAGCTCGCTCTCCACTAACGGGGGCGCACTTGTCTCCGTAGAGAACATAGTTTGCCGGAATACCGTTACTACTGTCGAGTCGGACGCGGTGGCTATATTCAGAAACTGCCTTTTCCGGGGGCTTGTTGTAAGTGGCTCGCCCGATGTAACCGCTAGGCACTGTGTTTTTCTGACACCTCAAGGCAGACCCGACTTGGCTCCGTTGACACTGGACACCGACGCGGTAGCCGTCGTCGATAGCGTCGTATACGGCGCCAGGTACGCTATTTTGCAAAAACGGCCTCGGGCCAATCGTAAATGCGTTCTGGAGCATACTCTGATCTTTGGCGAAAAGGGTTTGTGCGCCATGATGGCGGACGAGTCGGAAGCGGAGGCGGTTCTCAGCCCCAGTCGGCTGGGGAGATTTCTGAGGACGAAATTTTGCTTGTTCGCGCGTCCACGGTTCAGGGACAAGCTGAACGGTGATTTTCGTCTCGCTCCGGATTCTCCCGGGACGGGCGCGGCGCTGGACGGAGGGAACTGCGGATTGACCAAAGACCGCTGAGAACTGGCGTAGCGTCTTTGGGCCCGCCAAACGCCAGGGGTGAAATAAAAACCAATCCAAGATTTCCGAGGACATGCCCCGAAAAACTTGGATTTGACAAGTCAAGCGTAATGCGCGCAAAACGCTTGACCATTGGTTGGCGGGCATCAGCCGATAGCCTCGGAACCCCTTTCTCCAGTCCTTATGCGAACGCATTCCATCATGTCCAGAACGAAGATTTTACCGTCTCCGATATTCCCGGTCCTAGCGCCCTCTATTATGGCGTCGATGGTGGGTTCGACAAACTCCTGATTCACGGCAATCTCCATCCGGACCTTCTTCAGGAGGTTTACTTCGACATCCGCGCCCCGGTACGTTTCGTGATAGCCTTTTTGTTGTCCGCATCCCAGCACGTTGGTCACCGACATCTTGTGGATTTCCGCCTTGAATAATGCCTGCTTGACCGAATTCAACGCTTCGGGACGGATGTATGCTACAATCAATTTCATCTTTCATTCTCCTTGTAGTTTATGTTCTGTTCGGAGTTTCACGGTTACGGCGCGCCGCGGAACCTGCGGCCGCGGCCGGAACCGCGGAAGCCCTCCGTTAGATGTTTGTAAAGAACTGGAAGCCGTTGTACGCCTCCATCCCATGCTCGCCTATATCGAGTCCGAGAACCTCCTCGCGCTCGCTGACCCGAATCCCCACGGTGGCCTTCAGTGCGGCGAATATCACTAGCGCCAACGGGAAGCACACCGCCCCGCATGCGAGAACTCCTATGAGCTGTGCGGAGAATTTGACCTCCGGACAGGCTATTCCCACGAACAATGTGCCTATGACACCGCATACCAAATGCACGGTCGTGGCGCCAACGGGATCGTCCACTTTTATCCGGTCGAATCCCATGACCGCGAATACCGCGACAACACCGCATAGAAGGCCAACTATCACGGACGCCTTGATGGAAAGGACATCGGCCCCGGCGGTTACGCCTACTAGTCCCGCCAAACAGCCGTTGAGCACCATCGAAAGGTCGGGCTTGCCGTGCACTATCCACGTCGCCGACATGGCGCCGATGATTCCCGCGGCCGCGGCCAGGGAGGTTGTGACAAGCACATACGACACGGCTCCGGGATTGGCTGAAAGCACCGAGCCGCCGTTGAATCCGAACCATCCCAACCATAGGAGGAACACACCTATGGTCAACAGTGGCATGCTGTGCCCCATGATAGGCTTGATTCTGCCGTTGGCATCATATTTGCCCTTTCTGGCGCCGAGCATGATCACTCCCGCCAACGCCGCCCATCCGCCGACCGAATGGACAAAGGTGGAACCGGCGAAATCATGGAATCCCAGATCGGAAAGCCAGCCGCCACCCCAGCCCCAGGAGCCCACTAGCGGATAGACGATCGCCACGTAAATGACGCTGAAAACCAAAAAAGGACCAAGCTTTACGCGCTCGGCGACCGCTCCCGACACGATTGTCGCCGCGGTAGCCGCGAACATCCCCTGGAAAAGGAAATCGGTCCAATACGTGTAGGCGCCGTCGGCATAACCGATCAACCCCGACGCGCCCTCGGGATTGGAAAGCCCCAAACCTCCGTTGAGCCCGAATATTCCTGGCACGATCCAGTGCCCGTGGGGATACATCATGTTGAAACCCACAAGCGCGTAGGTCAGCAGGCCTATCGCGACGATCACGGTGTTCTTGAACAAGATGTTCACCGTGTTCTTCGCCCGCGTAAGCCCAACTTCCACCATCGCGAATCCCAGATGCATAATGAACACTAGAAACACCGCCACCATCATCCAGGCGTTGTTGACCACGAACATTTCCTGGGACACCTTCCCGGCGCTCCCATCTCCCCCCATGACACCAACTCCCGCGAACAACGCGGCGGCGGCGATCGGCAATATCCGGCACACTCGTCTCATCTCCATCTCGCAATCCTCCTTTTTTCTCTAGCTATGCTAAATGCCTTCGCAACATTCGGGCGACGCCGCGACACGCTGGGCATGGCGCGGCCGATAATGCGCTCCCCTATCGCAATTAACATGCCAAAACGAGGGGATGGTGTCTTTAATTTCTTTATCATTAAGGAGTTATAATTTTATTCTGGGGTGCGAGTTGTGTTTTGACGGGATTTAATGTTACAAATTTGTTGCAATTCTGTCGTTGGAATGCCATAATTGTCATTATGGATGTGGAAAGCCGAAATAAGAAATCCGAAATCCGGGCGACTCAAGCTTTAGTCAAAGTGCGGAACTGACCCCGGATATCCAAAGAATTCACCACCCGCTTCGCTAGAGGCACGGAGAAGAGAGAATGCGGAGATGTATGAAATAAACAGCAACCTTCGGTTCCTGATTATTTCATACATGGCTTTATTGGAGAGTAAGAGAGGAGAAAACTAAATAGAACATCGATGGAACGGAAGGCAGTCGAAGACTGGAGTCCGTTTCAGCGATCTCATCTTCTCAGTGCCTCCGTGTCTCCAGCGATGCGGGTGGTTGGAAAAGACGGAAAGAAAAAGAAATTGCCTCGCAAAGACGCGGAGGCCGCGAAGGGTAAGAGGAGGGTTAGCCCAATGACAATAAAGCATTCGCCTATTATTCAGCGGGCTCTGGAGTTGGATCCGGAACGGGAGCTGAGTGTCTTATACCGGATTTCCCATAGGGTCGCCCGGCGGCACGAGGTGTCGTCGCTACTCAATGACGTTTTGTCGATTCTCGAGGAGGAGATAGGAGTCGAACGCGCGGCTTTCGCGTTGCGGCGTTTCGATAGCGATGTGTTCGTTGTCGAGGCCGCTTGCGGGATGAGCGAGGAGGAGCGTCGTAGGGGGGAATATGCTCCTGGCGAGGGGATTGTGGGGCGGGTAGTGGAGACAGGCGCTCCGGTTGTGGTCGAGGACATCTCGAAGGAACCACTTTTTCTCAACAAGACAAAATACCGGCCGAAGGATAAAACGGCGTTCCTTTGCGTCCCGGTCATCCATCAGCGGGCCGTGATCGGCACCATGAGCATATACCGCCCCACCGCCACAATGGATGCGCTAAACCGGGAACTCCACTTCTTCAAGCTCATTGGCGATATACTCGCCGAGGGGGTGGCGGGTATTCGCGAGGAGATCGAGGAGCGGGAAAGTCTGCAGGAGGAGAACCTCCGCCTGCGCCAGCAACTTGGTGAGCATTACAATCCGGGGAATATGATAGGAAGATGTGGCGCGATGCTGCAGGTTTACGACCAGATCGCGCAAGTCGCGGACAGCGTCGCCACCGTGCTAATCCGGGGCGAGTCCGGAACGGGAAAGGAACTTGTAGCGAGGGCTATCCACTACAGTAGCTCAAGACGCGCCAACCCGTTCGTGTGCGTCAACTGCGCCGCGCTTCCGGAAAACCTTATAGAAAGCGAGCTTTTTGGACACGAGAAAGGCTCTTTCAGTGGAGCGACACGGCAACGCAAAGGGCGGTTCGAAGCCGCCAATGGGGGCACGCTGTTCCTCGACGAAATCGGGGATATCGCGCCATCTGTCCAGGTCAGGCTGCTTAGGGCTCTGCAGGAGCGCGTCGTGGAGCGTGTCGGCTCGAACGAGCCTATCCCCGTGAACGTCCGTATCATCGCGGCGACGAGCCGCGATTTGGAGGAAGCCATGGCGGAAGGCGCTTTCCGGGAGGACCTGTATTATCGCCTAAACGTGTTTCCCATCCATTTGCCGGCTTTGCGCGATCGCCGCTCCGATATAATGCTCCTAGCCGACAGCTTCATTCAAAAATACAATGAGGCGTATGGGAAGAATGTCCGTAGGATCTCCACCGCCGCTATAAACATGATGATGGCGTACCATTGGCCGGGCAACGTGAGGGAACTCGAAAACTGCATAGAACGCGCGGTGCTAACTAGTCAGGACGATGTCATACACGGATATGGGCTGCCTCCATCGCTGCAGACGGACGACCAGACGAACACGCCCTTGATCCCAAGGGAAAACGCCAGTCTAAAGGAACTAATGGACTCTTACGAACGTGAAGTCATTATCGACGCGTTGAAAAGACACCGCGGAAATGTCGCCGCCGCCGCTCGGGTCCTCCAAACCACGCCGAGAATAATACACTACGCCATCAAGCGTCTTGGAATACAACCCGCGAATTACGCGGGTTGACCCGATGGCGCCGCCGGGATATCTTCGGCGGACTCCACGCGGCACCCCGGGTGAAAGGAATCGGACAACAATGGAAAAAGATTGCGTCGTTATCGGAGCTGGATTATCGGGTCTTGCGGCCGCCATTCGCCTAGCGCATTTCGGAAAAAACGTCCTGATATGCGAACGGCACGCGAAGACGGGCGGGCTGAACTCCACCTACGCCCGGAACGGAATCCAGTTGGATACCGGACTCCACGCCATGACGAATTTCACCCCGAAAAACGGGCCGAAGTCCGCTCCGTTGCTCAAGCTGTTGCGACAATTGAGGATCCCTTACGACAAGCTGGAGCTTCGCCCCCAGAAAGGCTCGAGGATTGACTTTCCCGAGGCCACTCTGGAGTTTTCAAACGATTTCGACCTCTTGGTCTCCGAGATAAAAAGGGCGTTCCCCGAATCGCTTGAAGGCTTTTTGGCGCTTGATCGCTTTATCATGGAATACGACGGTCTGGACCTCTCGGCGGCCCCGCGTTCGGCGCGGGATGCGGTCGCCGGCTTCCTATCCGACCCGCTACTGACCGATATGCTTTTCGCTCCGTTGTCGTATTACGGTAGCGCCATCCCGGGAGATATGGAGTTGGGGCAATTCTCCATCATGTATAGGAGCGTATTCCGCGAGGGTTTCTGCCGTCCGGCTGACGGCATGGGGAGCTTCCTGCGACTGCTTGAGGAGCGCTTCGAGGAATGCGGAGGGGAGATTCGCCGCGGAAATCGCGCTAAACCGGATGGCGATGCCCCGGCCCTTCTTCTTGGCAACGGCGTCGCCAGAATCCTGGCCGAAAACGGTGCGGTGACGGCAGTGGAACTCGATTCGGGAGAGATCGTCCAAGCAAAAGTCATTCTCTCCTCGGCTGGACGCCACGAGACAATGTCATTGGTGGATTCCGCTCCCGAGGAGCGACTTGGCGATCCCGGACGACTGGGTTTCGTCGAGACCATAGCGGTCCTCGACGATTCCCTTCGGGACCGCGTCTCCGATCGGGCGATAGTGTTTTTCAACCGCTCGGAGAAGTTCCGCTACGACGTGCCGGCGGAGCTGGTTGACTACTCCAGCGGAGTGGTGTGCTTCCCCGGAGGGTTCCAGTTCGAGCCGGGAGACAGCCCACCGCCTCCCATGGTGCGGATTACGTCGCTGGCCAACTACGACACCTGGGCCGGGCTCGATAAAGAGGCCTATGTCAACGCCAAATGCGAACTTACCGAAAACGCCCTGGAGCTAGCGGAAAATGTCGCGGGAATCGTGGGGTTGAGGGATAATGCCGTTTTCACCGACACCTTTACTCCGCTGACCATCACGCGCTATACTGGAAAGCTCAACGGCGCCATTTACGGAGCGCCTGTCAAAAGCAAAGATGGAACGACCCCCCTCGAAGGCCTATTCCTCTGCGGCACGGACCAGGGGTTCCTCGGTATCACGGGCGCCATGTTAAGCGGGATTTCCATGGCTAACGCCTATGCCCTCCGCTAACTAGGGCTCACTGAATAATTGGCAAGCACACGTTCGTGTGTTTTGGAAGGCGCCCCTCGCTCCGCTTGGGCGCACACATTTGAGCGGCCCTTCCAAAACCCTTGGAGACGACTAATGTTCCCTGCTCAATTTGAGGCATTTGCCAATTCCGCGAAAGCCCTAATTCGTGAGAGGCTAGGAACAGATTATAAGATTTATCCCGCCACCCGCCTTCACAAAGTTACGGCGTGGCATGCCCGCTGCGCTGGAGGCACAGAGGAACGGATAATAGAGAAGACAGAGATATATGAAATAAGCAACAACCTCCGGTTCCGGATTATTTTGTCAACGGGCGCTTCAAAACGGGCCACTCAATGGCACTTCATAATGGGCCATATAATGCAGAAATTCTCCAAGGCTCTGGACAAGCTCCGGGCCGCCGAAGCGAAGCGATTGAAGGAAAAGGGCGAGTTTCCAGTCCTGGCTAAATCGCGGTGGTGCTTTCTGAAGCGCATAGGAAATCTCACCACGACGCAAAAAGGCAGGCTTAAGAAGCTGTTGACGATGAACCTCAAAACGGTTAGGGCGTATCTTCTAAAAGAGCAGTTCCACAAGTTCTGGGAGTACAATAGTCCGACTTGGGCGGGGAAATTCCTCGACGCATGGACGAGGCAGGTCATGTACTCTAATATCGAACCGATGAGGGACGTGGCGAAAATGCTTCGAAGGCACCGGGAACTAATACTCAATTATTTCAGGGTGCGGAAGCGCTACAACAACGGAATTGTGGAAGAATTGAACCTGAAAATGAAACTGACCGTTAGAAAATCTTACGGGTTCAGGTCCTTCAAAGTGATAGAAACGGCCCTGTATCATCAACTAGGAGACCTGCCGGAGCCAGAATTCACCCATGATTTCTGGTGACGAGGCTAAAAGAATATTTTGAAGCGAAGATGCATTCTCCGGAAAATCTCCCGCGACGACACCGTTGGAAGTTTCAAGCTTTCTGCCTTGGAGATAAGGAAGAGGATAGCGGAACGCGAAGCCCTCGAACCCCTTTATCAGAAAAAGCAAAAGCTGATTGAAGAAGCTATGCGGACAGGCATGACCAGCGACCTCAAAAAACGGATAAAGGAATTGGACGATAAAATAAAGCAATTGAAAGATAAGTAGGGCTTGCCAATTATTCGTATGCTGTGGGGTTACTCCTCGAAAGAAGCTATTCTATCCTCAGTAAGTTCGAGAAGAAGCGTACTGGCTCTTCTGCTTGTCATTTTTTCCGAGACAATCTTAGCCATTTCGAATTCATCCGGAGAGATGAAAGCGGGATTGAGAGCCATCTCCTGTTGAATAAACATGACGGGTTTAGGGCTTGGGCCAAAAATATCTCTGTCGTTCACTAGGGAGACGCGTCCGGCACCGCATGGAAGGTTCCAGGAATCGGTTGGAGGAGCGATGGGTATTTTCTTGGCGTATTTGTCCGGGAATGTCATAATATATGTTTTTGACGTTCTTCTAGCCTTTCTGACCAGAAGCGGGGTTTCCCTGGTGTCGCCGTAATATCCCAAAACGTTTCCGATAGTATGGGGCAATTTCAGGTAGAGATAGTTGTTCTCAAGGACCGCGAACCTTGGGACTTCCACGGAAAAGTTCTCGACACCCGGGTAGGAGGAGAAGTCTGTTTTAAGCGATCCCAAGGGGGTGGCCGACTGCGAGATATCGGCTACGAGTTCCTGGAAGTGCCTGCGTCGTTCCTCTCCCGTCATTTGCGAGTACGCCTTGTTCCAATATCCGAAATCAGTCCCTCTGAAGACGCGTTTAACGTTCATAACCGCTCTTCCGTCCGAATATATTTTCATTTTGTAAGCCATGCTAGTTGCGGATCGATCGCCATCGGAGACCTTTATTTCGCCAATTTTTCCCGAACCACAGAACAGAGCCGCGTTGCCGGTGCTCGGCGTGGCGCCCAGTCTGGCGTATTGGTCGGTGTCGTTAAGATAAACATCGCCTTTGCCATCGACTCCCACCCTTACCAGCACCCTGTTGAAAACCGACAATTGCGGAACGTCGTTCAAGCGTTTCAAGGCTTCAATTGCCGGGAAGTTGGCGGCCAGTACAATTTCGGGTTTGTATCCCACGGCTTTCAGCATGGAATAAAGGAGTACCGCTCGGTCCAAAGAGTTGCCATATCCATCGGCTAGCGTTTTATCGGCGGGAGTAATCATGGAAAGAGGAAACGAACCTATCGCCGGTCCAGCCAGTTTGATGTTTTTAGCGACAAAATCCCTGACGGCTCTCACCTCGTCCGCCTCCGTGGGGGAATCTCCGAGCGTCGCGGTCAGTGCCACGGCCTTGGCCGCGGCGTGGTCTTGGGCGGAAGCGCCTTTCTCCACCGTCTTGGCAATCATCTTGGCATAGTCGCTCCACTTACCGGAAGAGACCACGCAAGAGGGAACGAACGACCATAACGGCGGGGCACCGGGCTCGCGTCGCAGGGCCGCCGCCGGTCCGCCTCGCCAAGAAAATTTGCGTCCATCGCTGGAAACGGAGAATTTAAAGAGGCGTTCCCCCACTCCCTCCTTGTTGGACACCTCCAAATTCATGCCCTTGGGAACGACTATGTCCAAAGCCATTTTGTTCAACGGGTCAAAGCCTCGGAAATAGCGCGTCATGAAAAAGAACGGGCGATGTTTCCGTTGTTTGGCGATTTTATACTCTATTACGCTTCCCACGGCGACTCCGGGAATATTGACGACCAGGATTTTCCCGGGAGAATACCGCGGAGCGGCACCGACCCAAGATTCGTCCATGAGGTTCATATCTTCTTTTGCCGCCTTTTTGACGGTACCGTCGGGCAACACGACTTTCGCTTCAATCACCCGCACCTTGTCCCAAGCCGGATTATAATGGACTTTAATCTCGGAATATTTTTTTTGTCCAGCGTATGTGAGTATTTTTCTTCTCACCGATGTGACAGTGGTCCAAGATGACGGTCCGTCCACCACGCAACGGACTTTTTTGTTCAGAACAATGGAATTGGCGTCTCTGTCCGCCATTCGTCCACCTTTGCGCAAAAATATAGGGGATTTCCTTCGGCTATACTCCATCATCCGGAGGGCCTTTTTAAGGGCCAAGTAACGTGTTGGAGAGAATTCGGTTTTCTTGAGAAGAAACTCGGAATGTCCTTCAAACACGCCATTTTTGAATTTGAAGTGCTGGTCCCACGAGACGAATTTTCCCGGCAATGGAGCGGAAGTGGGAATAGCGGCGACCCCTTCGATAGCGTGGCTCATGTCAATGGCGAAATGCTCGACGACACCGCACGTCGTGTCGGTGAGCAACGGGAAACGTCTTTTCCTCAATCCCATTTTCCCCAAAACGAAGTTTGCCATTCCCATGGAAGAGCCGAACCAAGGGGGAGTCAGGACAACCCTTCCATATCCCTTGACCAGGGCGTCATTGGCAACGAATCGGATGTAGACCTTCAAAGCTTTGGAGGTATCCCTCACGTTGGCGGGTTGCACGCTATATTCCACGAGTTTGGCGTCGGGAACAACTTTTTTAACTATCCGCTCGAAAAAGCGTCTTCTTTCCAATGGTTTTAGCCTAGCGAAATACCCCCTGTACGCAGTGTCGTTGATTCCGAAAAAACTAAAAGAGGTTTCAGCGATCATCACTCCGCTTTCGTTAATGGACGCGTATGTGTTTATCTTCAAGAGATTTTTATTCACGGGCACGACTGGAGATATTCTAAGTGGGGCGCCCTCAGGTTTAGCGACCAGGTAGCTTTTGTCGCAGAGATACGATGGGAGGAACGCTTTCGAGTTTTCGTTAGTCGGATCCATGAGGATTCTAGCGCCATCCGGGGTTTCGACGCAGGTTATAGCGTGATTGAAATATGGATTGGGCACCTCGGGGTCTTTTTTTGCTCCGGCCATTATCAGCACGGGATAAGCGTCGAATCCCGCCAGCCTAAGCATGGCGACCAGGAGCGCCGCCTTGTCTCTGCACACGCCTCCCATTTTGGCGAAAGTATCCTTGGCGTCATGTGGTTCGTAGCCTGGAGCGTTGGTTTCGGTGGTCAATCCAATGTATCTCACGCGTTGCGAGACGAAATTGAAAATCGCGCGCATGCGTTTGATGGCCGACGGTCCGGCTTTCGCAACCAGCTCCTCGACTTTCGAGCGCATTTCCGGAGAGACGGCCTTAACGTGCGGCTCGCAGAGCATCCAATACCACGAGGAAACGTCTTTCCAGCTTTTGATAGTGCTGACGAGGAGTCTTTGCGACACCGACGGGATTGGAGGCATGTTCGGCTCTGGAAAGAGTCTCGGAACATTCGAGACATCCCAGCGGTGCACCGTTGAATGTTTAAGTTTGTCGACCCTATAGCTCACGACACCCTTGCCGCCGTCCTTGACCACCCTCTTCGCCAAGGGAAGTTCGTCTGGCGAGACCACCTCGATGGAGAGATGCCTGACAGGGGATGTTCCTTCGAGGAGATAGTAATCGCTCCAGGTGTTCGGCACTCTAGCCTTGACGGTGCGCCTAAAGCTAAGATAGTGGATGGAATCGCCAACTTGCAATTCGGGGATGTTGACGCGGAGGATTTTGTCGTTGGGGTTGTATATGTTTTGGCTCATTTGATACGAATTCACCATCACCTTGGAGTTTTTTGCGATATCCACCTTGACAACCCGCCCGTTCGGTTTGACCACCTTGACGAACTTCAAACTAACGGTGGAATAAGGGAGGCTGTAGTAGAAGGAGAGCGACCGGTTGTTTTGTCGGCCTTTCTCGGTGAGGATTTTCAGGCAAGTGTCGTCCCATGTTACGGAAGTGCCGTCGGGTTTGTATTCGCAAAGGATGTAATCATCGACAAGGACTTCGTCGGCGTTGGGATACTTTTTCTTATCGACCTTTTTGATAGCTTTAAGGAGCTTTCCGCGATTCAGGATGCCGGCGGAAAAGTCCCTGTGTGTGGCGGCCTCGGGTTTTGGCCATTGCTTCTTTTCCCGCCTTGGCTTTGTCTTGACGACCGTATCCTTCGGCGGCTCCGCGCGGCATCCGGCTAGAACAAAAGCCAAAAGTAGAGCGGCCGAGCAAGCTCCTCTCGCCAAATAGGAAAACCCCATCTTACAACTCCTTGTTCGAGTCAACATATCTTGTTCCCGTTTTATCCCTTCGAATTATTTCACGCCACCGCCACTGGCTCCAAACGCTTCGACTGCCCCCGATCGGGGACATTTGCGCCTCTAAGCATTGTTCCTCCTCCTAGCCTCGCCACAATCCCAAGCAATTCGGTGTCGGAGTAGGTTTCCTCCTCCAGAAGGCTAGGGTCCAAAACGTCGGCGTTATGGAATTGCTGCAAATGCCATTTTCCCACTCCCAGTCGGTCCAGTTCGCGCCGCATGGTTATAAGATCCTCGAGGGAAAGAATGGACTTGTGCACGGTAGTTCGCACGTCCATGGGCACTCCCTTTACGACGGCAAATTTTATTAGGGATCTCACTTTTTCCGCGATGCTGGAATCGGCGCTGGACGTTACCTCCGCGTACAACGCCGCTGGCGCCTTGTAGTCAATCCCTAGCATGTCCACAAGTCCCGACTCGACCATTCCGACCACCCTGTCGGGGACGCTCCCATTGGTGTCGAGCTTGACAAGAAATCCCATGCTCTTGACTTTAGATAGGAAATTTTCCACACCAGGGCGTAGCGACGGCTCCCCGCCTGTTAGAACCAAACCGTCCAAAAGACGCCTGCGTTTCTCCAAAAATGCCATAATTTCCCCTTGACGCATCTCTGGTTGGGATTCCGGAGCCAAGACCAAGTGGGGATTGTGGCAATACGGACATCTGAAGTTGCACTGGCCGACAAAAAGCACACAGGACATCTTGCCTGGATAGTCGACCAAAGAGAATTTAACAAGGCCACGTATCTTCATAACTCAAATAGCGGAAAACCCATCCGCCACGCGGCGGATGAGTCCCACTTTTTTTAAATTGCCGTTTGTTGTAGCGACTGTAGTTAAGCCACCCGCTCGACCTTGCGCCTGTTTTCCGGGCGATAGGTCTTTCTGTCGAGAAACTCCTCTTTCTTCCCTTTGTTCCAGTTGCCGACTGGACGATGGTAGCCGCATACCCTGCTGTACACCTCGGTTCTCCTCCCGCACTTCGCCATTTCCTCGCTCCTTTTTTAGAGGGTTTCTATACTCCCTCGGCGCCACGGGTGGCATATGGCGTCGAGCCCTTATCTACAAATTACGCACTCATTTCCTTCAACCGCCCCGCCGACGGAGACTCTTTGCCCGCGTCCGCGTCGTATGGACACTCCTCATGCGCCCCCGGGATATAGCCGTGCACTGGGCACACACTGAAGCTCGGGGTTATTGTGAAATACGGAAGCTTGTATGTTTCCGCTATTTTCCTTACCAGAGCCGCTACCTGATCGGGATCGTCGAGACGCTCCCCGATAAAGGAGTGGAACACCGTGCCGCCAGTGTATTTCTCCTGCAACGGCTCTTGCAGGTCAAGCGCCTCGAAAAGGTCGTCCGTGTACCCCACTGGCAACCAGGAGGAATTGGTGTAGTATGGATAAGTGTCCCCGGCGCAGATAATTTCCGGATGTTTTTTCCTGTCTATTTTCGCCAACCGGTAACTGGTACCTTCCGCGGGTGTCGCCTCGAGATTGTAGATGTGACCCGTCTCCTCCTGATAGGATGCAATCCGATCCCGCATGAAATCCAAGGTTTTCATCGAGAACTCCAATCCCTCCGGATCCGCTATGCAGCAACCAAGGAAATTGAGGCAAGCCTCATTCAAGCCAACCAATCCAATCGTGCTGAAATGGTTTTTAAGGGACCCAAGATATATCTTGGTGTACGGGAGAAGATCCCCTTCCAGATGCCTTTGGACGATTTTTCGCTTTATCTCCAGCGAGTCGCGCGCCAAATCCATAAGAGATCCCAATCTAGAAAAGAATTCGTTCTCGGTGTTGGAGATGTATCCCAGGCGCGGCATGTTTATAGTTGCCACGCCTATGGAGCCCGTCTGCTCGCCCGCGCCGAAAAGCCCCCCGGTCTTGTTGCGGAGTTCGCGGATATCCATTTGCAGGCGGCAACACATGCTGCGAACATCACCCGGGTTCAAATCACTGTTGATAAAATTTTGGAAATATGGGATTCCGTACTTGCCAGTGACCTCGAAAAGCAATCTGGCGTTCTCGCTGTCCCAATTGAAGTCTTCGGTAATGTTGTACGTGGGGATGGGAAACGTGAATATCCTGCCATCGCAATCCCCCTCGCTCATAACGTCGAGAAACGCGCGGTTTATTATGTCCATCTCCTCTTGATAGTCCGCATAATAGTCCCCGTCGCGGGGCTTCCCGCCGATAATCACCGGACTGGACGCCAAATCCTCTGGAACCACCCAGTCGAATGTCAGGTTCGTGAAAGGGGTCTGCCCCCATCTACTGGCGATATTGAGCCCGAAAACGAACTGTTGAAGATTCTGCCTAACTTGTTTGTAGGACAAGCCGTCCTCGCGTACAAACGGAGCCAAGAAAGTGTCAAACGAACTAAACGCCTGCGCGCCAGCCCATTCCGTCTGCAGGGTGCACATGAAATTCACTATCTGCCCCAACGCCGTGTCGAAATGTTTCGCCGGCCCGGCACTAGCGCGTCCCTCGCGCCCATGGAACCCCTCCATCAGCAATTGCCTCAGACTCCATCCCGCGCAGTACCCTATGATTCCGCTGGAAAGATCGTGCAGGTGGAAATCGCCATTCTTGTGGGCCTCCGCGATCTCCTCCGGATAGATGTTGGAGAGAGTGTAATTGGCCACGACGGAGCCACTGACGTGATTCAACAGGCTGGCATAGGAATAACCCGCGTTGGAATTCTCGTTGACGCGCCAGTCATGGAGGTCCAGATAAGACGCCACCAAGTCGTGGGCATCCATCATTATGCGCTTGCCGTCACGCATCTTTTTATGCTGCTCGCGGTACAGTATGAACAATTTGGCGGTTTTGGACAATCCCCGCTTTATAAACGCGTGCTCGACCATGTCCTGAATAAGCTCTATGTCGGGAACATCGTCGTTGAAATTAGTTTTTCTCAGGCTTTCCAACACGTCGTTGCATATAGTGCGCGACAACTTCTCGTTTTCCATCCCCGAGGCTTGGAGAGCTTTGGCGGCGGCTATTCGTATACGTTCCGCCTCAAACTCCACGACGCGGCCATCGCGTTTGCGCACATGAGCGCACGGTTTTAAATCCGACATGATGTTTTTCCCCTGATACTGACACCCGACAACTCCCAAAACAAGCGGAAACACCCCGAGGATATCCGCCCTGAAATGCCAATCTACCACATGGTGTTGTGGTTGGCAAGCGGCATTGCAACAATATATTGTGTTTTTTTCGCAACCGCTTCTCTAGCAAGGCGATTTGATGCGAAGAGGTCGGAGAGCGCCCGAGGGGACTTGACTGAGTGAAGTGCGGATGTAGCGTATTGGAGATGCAGGGCTAAAACGGTAGCGCGGTAAGTATAACCATAGGTTTCTAGAGCTGGAAAGGAATCCCATGCCAGTCCCAACGTCCCCGGAAGATAAAATATTGACTTCCGACGAAGCCTCAGCGTGGAGGAGTCAACTTAAAGCCACGGGAAAAGAACTTGTGGTTACAAATGGTTGCTTCGACATCGTACACCGGGGTCACGTCGAATACTTGTTCAAGGCGCGTTCCTTTGGTGATGCCCTTTTGGTAGGGCTAAATTCCGACGAATCCGTGCGTGCTCTCAAGGGCGATAGCCGTCCAATCAACGACGAATTCGCCCGGGCCTTGACATTAGCGGCTTTCTATTTCGTCGACGCCGTGGTCGTGTTCAACTCCATACGTTGCGTTTCCCTGCTGGAGACCGTCCGCCCCGACGTGTACGTGAAGGGAGGCGACTACGACATTGAAACGATGGATCCCGGCGAGAGGGGAGCGCTCGCCGATATGGGAGCTCGAATAGAATTTGTAGACTTCGTTCCTGGCTTCTCAACCTCGCGGACTATCGAGCGGATGTCGGAACACTAATCGCGGGGCCGACACGCAATTTCTATGCGCCCCTATGGCTTGACTATCCTAAGAGGCGCGCTCCATTGAGCGTCTCGCGGGGGATGCAACCGCGCGACGCCGCCACGGGCTCGAAAAGTAAAGGTTGTTTTAGCTGTATGAAAGATGTCGGAATAGTGGTTTTAGGCAGTGGCAGTTCTGGCAACGCGACAGTGCTTCGCCACGCTTCGGGAAGCGTCCTGATAGACGCTGGGTTCTCCCGGAAAGAGCTCTTGGCGCGTATGGCCGCCGTGGACTTGGATCCTGGAGAAATATCGGCTCTCCTGATTACTCACGACCACTCGGACCACGTGAAGGGCGCGCGGGTGTTGGCCGACTATTTGGGCATCGTGACTTTCGTGACGGCGCCGACTTTCAAAGCGTTGAATTCAAAAGACAGTATCGGCGCGAAAGTTGAAATCTTCTCTCCCGGGGCCGAGTTTAATGCCGGCCCCTTCCGCGTGAGGCCTTTTCCCGTCCCGCACGACGCCCTGGACCCGGTCGGATTCGTCCTTTCTCCAAAGGAAAGCCGTTCTCCCAAGATAGGAGTCGCCACCGATTTGGGACACGTGAACAATCTAGTCAAGGCGAGGTTGGCCGAATGCGACGCCCTGCTCTGGGAATGCAACCACGATGTCGCTATGTTAAGGGCGTCCGACAGGACGATAAGCTTGAAGCGGCGTATCGCCGGGCGATTCGGACATTTGAACAACGAAACATCCATCGAGGCGTTGGAAGTGCTGCTGCATAAAAAAACCCGTCACCTGATATTATTCCATCTCAGCGGCGACTGCAACGATCCAGACCTGGTCGCCGAACTAGCCAATAAGCGATTGGAGCAATTAGGCCGGACCGACGTGGCTTTGACTATAGCCTCCAGAGACAAGCCGTCCGAAACGTTATGGGTGGAGGCTAGCGAATAATCACTCGGGGCAACAAGGTTCCGATTTGAAAGAGCGCGGCGTTCCGACGGGATGTCCGCGGTAACGACAAAATTTCAACTAGGAGGATAGACAATGTCATTGGAAAAAGGAAGCACGGCTCTGACAACTTTCAGGCTGGAGGATAAGCTCCCGGACGATGCCTTGGAGCGGTTCGCGGCGAAAAGAGCGATAAAATTCGACGAGACGGGGCCGGAGGATTGCATCGGATGGGTGAGTGGACGACATCTCCTGGAACGGAGAATCGACGAGGAGACCGCTATGCTGGGAGGAGCGTACCACCTCAATATGCGAATAACGCGTCGCGTTATTCCTCCGGCCCTCTTGAAAGCCCTCGTCAAAGAAAGCGAAATCGAATACAGACGGACAAAATCCACCGACTTCGTCCCGGTCAGCGTTAAAAAGGACTTGACGAAAAGCGTCCTGGAAAAACATCTCAAGATGCTCCCCCCAAGACTTTCCGGTATCCCCGTCGCCGTCGACAGGGCGGCCAATCTGTTACATGTAGCCTCGGCCTCGGCAAGGCAGTTGGACACGGTGCTGACCCTCTTCATGGAAACGTTCGAAATGGAGCCAATCAAAATCGATTTCGAAGACATTGCCTCCAGAGTATGGGATACCGACGAGCCACCGTCAAGAGTCGATTTTATGGAAAATCCCCCTGAGGAAAGCTTCATCCCGGGACGAGACTTCCTCACATGGTTGTGGTTTCGTTCCTCCACTGGCGACAACAAGTTCAAAACTAGCGAAGGCGAATCATTTGAAGCGGTAGTGGGCGGCCCCCTGCTACTGGCTATGGTCGATGTCGGCGATGGTCCGGGACAGGGAGCCGGTGAGTTGACACTGAAAAAAGGTGTCCCGGAGTCAAGCGCGGAAGCCAAGGCCGCCTTGAGTGTCGGAAAAAAACTCAAGAAATCCCAGCTCGTTATCAAAAGTAACAACGCAAATTGGGACGGGCAGTTCAATGCGGATTTATTCAATTTTACGGGATTGAAACTACCCGCGACGGAAAAAGGCGGGGACGAACACTCCATCTTCGACGAACGAATCAATTCCATGCGATTCCTCGTGACGGCGATGGAAACCATGGCCTCGGCTTTCCTGAACTCCCTCAAGTCTCCGGATTGGGAAAAAGAACTGGTGGAAATCAGAAAATGGGCGTCCCAGTGACACCCTCGCTCCTCGCATGGAAAACGTCAAACTGACACAATATAGCCACGGCGCCGGTTGCGGATGTAAAATATCCCCAGTCGTTTTGGACTCGATTTTAGCTGGAGGGAAAGTCCAATCCCATCCATCGCTTATCGTTGGAAACGATGCCCGGGACGATGCCGCCGCGTTCGACCTGGGCGACGGTACTGCCGTCCTCAGCACCACGGACTTCTTCATGCCAATTGTCGACGACCCGTTTATCTTCGGCAAGATCGCGGCCACCAACGCCCTGAGCGATATCTATGCAATGGGGGGCGAGCCGATGATGGCGGTAGCTATTTTGGGTTGGCCCGTCAATTCGCTTCCCACGGAAGTCGCGGCGCTCGTGATCAACGGAGGACGGGCCGTCTGTCAAGAGGCGGGAATACCATTGGCGGGAGGACACTCTATCGATACCCCGGAACCCATATTCGGTCTAGCGGCAACTGGACGCGTCAACAAAAAACATCTCAAACGGAACGATACCGCCAAGCCAGGGTGCGCGCTCTTCCTCACAAAACCCATTGGCATCGGCATTCTCACAACAGCGCGGAAAATGGGGGTGGTGGAAGACAATGACATCCAAGCGGCAATCAACACCATGTGTCAATTGAACAGCGTCGGCGCGGAAATAGCGAAAATGGACGGCGTGGCTGCCATGACCGATGTCACTGGATTTGCCCTCCTGGGACACCTCCGCGAAATGTGCGCCGGAAGCGGGGTCTCCGCTAGAATCAACGTCGACACCGTCCCCTTGCTCCCGAATCTCGACAAATACCTGGCGCTGGAATGCGTCCCGGGCGGAACATTTCGGAACTTCGAAAGCTACGGGAGCGAAATAGGCGGCCTATCCTCCGAACGCGACAAGGCCATCCTCTGCGACCCCCAAACTTCGGGGGGCCTTCTCGTGGCGGTGGAAAAAGACGTCGCCGCGGAATTCGCGGCCAATATCGCGGACCTGGGATTGAATATATCCCCGATCGGCGAACTCTCCCAACCCCTATCCAACCTCGTGGAAATCGTTCGCTAACATTGGGTGTGCGGAAAAAGCCGGAAACCTGCCGATTATTCAGTGGGCCCTAGAGTATGCCGGCAATGGCAAGGTCGCTTCAAAAACAACCTTCAAAGATGGGAAAAAAATAAAAACCGAACAAAAAAGCCCGACTGGCATGTAAAGAAATTCCAGCCACTAGTAGCACTCCATGCCGGGCGCTCAGCCACCCATGCATCAGTCGGCAGCAGTAGCGGACGACTAATTGCGTGAATCGTCAAGTCGAAATTTTTCTCTTCTATACACTATGCGGTGGGAATGCGAAGCTTGAAGCTTAATCAGATCAGCGCATATCGCATCTAAATTGCAATTAAAACGCTTAGCGTGTTCATTTCTGTATTTCCTCACTTCTTCTACAATTGGATCATTCATAATTGTCTCCTAAAAATTCTTCTGGCGAACAAATCTCAGGGGCATTATAGCCGGCTTTTGCAATCACCCTTTTTATACCTTTTCTTGTAACAGGATTATTTATATGCTTAAAATTCCAAGTAACAATTACATCCATATCGTGTACCGCGGCAACGGAAATATGCAAAGCATCTTCAGGATACTCTTTAGGAATTACCTCATTGACAATTAAAAGCTCGGCTAACTTTTTACAGTCATCGTCAATTCCCAATTCCTTTAAATCATCTATTGAGCTAAGTCGCTTTTTAGCTGCTTCCGCATCGCCTTTTGATGCTTCTTGAAGTACCAATTCCGAAATAAACGTATTTCCCCTATCTAATTTCCCCCAAAAATCCTTAGTTACCAATTGGTGACCTGCCATAATCAAATTAGTCGACGGACGAGCAGTTAAATAGCTGACAATGCTTGTTTCTATATATATTTTCTGCATTTTCCGACCTATTTTCACAAACCAGTAACAGTAATATAGCAGATGCTTTGCCTATTGCCAATCGCATAGCCAAGGCCGCCTACCTCATCTGGCCCTCAGCTAACACCTTCCCCCGACAAACGCTCGCAAAAAACCTCCACCTTCAAGTAGTACCCCATGCCGGGCGCGCATGCCGAGGCAGGCCACTGATATATAAGCTAACTCCTCCGGCCTTGCTCGGCGATTTGATTGTCTAAAATTTCTAGAACCTGAACACGGTATTTCTCCTTTGATATGTAATTCGCATAATGGGGTATTCTGCAGTGCCCATAATCGCTTTTTATTTTCCGGAATGTCTCAGCTGAAATCATTTAATTTACCGAACGTTAAAATCTACGGAGCATATCCGCGTTCGCGGATTTGATTTAGGCCGGATTTTCACTTTTCATCCAGATAATCCTTAACTTCATGCCATTTCTCTCGCAATTTATTACGATTTTCAGGCTTCCGATTTATAAACATAGGGCTCGGATGCGGGCTTTTGAAAATTGCGAGATGCTCGGCTATTTCTCTTACAAGCTTTTCCGCGCTTTGAGCCTTGCGACCAACCAAAACAATTGCCTTAAGATTTGAGAGAAGCCGCAATAATTCCACGATCGACTTCATGCCTAAGGCAATATC
>WFSE01000050.1 GCA_015486135.1 Lentisphaeria bacterium | reverse complement strand
CACTAACGCAAAAGTGGACAACAATTCGATTCATCTCCAATAAAAGCCTTTTTCATCTCCGGAAACGGAGATGGAAAAGCTTCGTGAGCTTCGTGCTCTCTGTGGTAAAAGAAAACTCTTGAAAACATGCTCACGGACGCACATATCAACACAAGGCTACCCCATAAACGACAGGTCAGTATTTCAAGGAATTCATCTCACCACGAAGGACACTAAGAACACGAAGATGCCACTTCCGCAAGCGGAAACGCCATGTTGTGGACGAATAGAGAAACTCCGCGTTCTCTGCGTCTTTGCGAGGAAGTCTCTTCTTCCCTCTCTCACAGACTTACGGACTTACGGATTCATCCTCCTCCGCCAAGGCTTCGGAGGACAGGCGGACTTACGGACTCACGGACTTACGGACTCACGGATCATATGCTCATAGGCCTCAAACTATGGTCGACCGACACCGGATTGATAGAACGGTCGTCCGAACTGGCCCGGAAAAGACTATTCGACTATTTGGAGCTTTACGTCGTTCCAAACTCCGGCGACACATTGGAGCGATGGACCGAATGGGCAATCCCCAAGGTGCTCCACGCGCCCCATTCGCTTGGTGGCCTCAATATGGCGGAATCCGGAGTGGTGGCATCGAAACGCCACATCTTCGAGGAAGTGGAGCGATTCAGAGAGGCGCTGCAGCCCAAACACATGATTTTCCACCCGGGAATTGAGGGGAAGCTGACGGACGCCAAATCCAATTTCGCGGAACTCGCGGAACGCTATCCCGCCATCGCCGAAATAGCGCTAATCGAAAACAAACCCCTAAAAGGACTCAATGATGAAATATGCCTCGGCGCCACTCGGAAAGAGATATCCGAGTTGATGGAGGCTGGCGGCATGGGGTTTTGCCTGGACTTCGGGCACGCTATCGCCGCGGCGAACTCGTTGGGAAAACCTTGGAAAGAGCATGTGGAGGATTTTCTGGAGTTGACACCTTCCGTGTTCCACCTCTCGGATGGCGACATCAACGCCGAAATTGACGCGCATTGGAACTTGGGAAAAGGCTCGTATCCCATCGCGGAACTCGCGGAACTACTCCCCAATAACGCTTGGGTTACTCTGGAAACCGAGAAAGCCCCGGCCGAGTCATTGTGGGATTTCGCTGGAGACGCATGCCATGTTCTAGGCGCTAAATTCGGCTTACGGAATGGATTCCACCTGCGACACGCCCCCCCCGCCGACAGTCGTCAAGTATGGGAAATGGCCAATGCGCCGGATATCAGGGAGGCATCGTTCAACTCCGACCCCATTCCTTGGGAAACACACGAAACCTGGTACCAGGACAAGCTCCAATCCTCCGACTCATTATTTTTTCTACTGATAGAATCCGCAACAGAAAAAATAGCGGGGCAAGCTAGGTTCGAGCGAAAAAACGGCGAATGGACTATATCCGTCAGCGTTACCCGCGATTTTCGCGGAAAGGGACTGGGAACCGAGCTCATTAAAGTGGCGTCGGAGGTTTTCTTCGACAGACACAAAAACGCCACGGCGGTCAATGCCTACATAAAACCGGAAAACACGGCCTCGATCAATAGCTTCGCCCGAGCGGGATATGCAAATTCCGCACCGGCCGCCCTCCCCTTCCCGGGAGCGACATTGATGCGATTGCCGAATAATTCGAGAACAGATTCGTGACTAGCTTTCAGGATGCAGTTTGCGCTTTTGTCCGCAAAAGCGCAAACCTTCGTGGGCTTCGTGCTCTCTGTGGTTTAAAAAAACTCTTGAAAACGTGCTCATGAAACACACATATCAACACAGGGTTAACACCATAGACGACAGACATTTATTGTAAGATTTATCTCACCACGAAGGACACGAAGCCCACGAAGATGCCACTTCCGCTCCGCGGAACCGGCATGCTTTCAGCTTTTTCAGCAAATCCTATAAAAAAATGACAAAACAAGAGATAGAACCATACAAGAAGATGCGATATCCCGACAAGTTACGGCTAATCGCATCAATACATATGCAAGCTAGAGCATGGAAGCGGGCCGCCTTCAAAGCCCAACACCCGGACTGGACCGCGGAACAGATCGACAAGCGCGTGAGGGAGGTGTTTCTGTATGGAACAGGTTGAAATGTTTTTTATTTTCACGCAACCTCTGGAAAAAGCGGATATCAACTACATGGCAACAGGATCGGTTGCAAGCATGCTCTATGGGATTCCACGCTTCACCCATGATATTGATATGGTCATTGAATTGCCCGTGCGGAAAATAAACAGCATCGAAAACGCATTTCCTCTCTCTGATTTTTACCGCCCACCTAATGAAGTGCTACAACTTGAAAGTCATCGTCCAAGACGCGGACATTTTAATATCATTCATAATGAAAGCGGGTTCAAGGCCGATATTTACATCCACAATACGGATGAACTTCAAGCCTGGGGCCTGTCAAAAAAAACACGAGTGGAGCTTGATGACGGGAACGGGATATGGGTGGCACCTCCTGAATATGTAATTTTACGGAAACTTGAGTATTATCGTGAAGGAAGTTCAGAAAAGCACCTGCACGACATTTCCGGGATGCTCGAAGTCTCGGGAGATATAATTAACCAAGCCATCATCAATACTTGGACAAAAAAACTCGACCTACAAACACAATGGGACAAGGTAAAAGGAAACTCTTGAAGTGCACGCTCACGGACGCACATATCAACACAAGGCTACCCCATAATAAATGACAGGTCAGTATTTTAAGAAATTTACCTCATCCTTCCGTTCGCCTTGCGAACCCTTTTGGGCCTTGCGGAAGGACAGGCCATTGGATGCCGCTTCCGCTCCGCGGAACCGGTATGTTAGCAGGAAGATAAGACACTAACGCCAAAGTGAGCCGGAATTTAGACACTGCTAATTCTTCTTCCATACAAGCCTTTTTCATCTCCGGAACGGAGATGCAAAAGCTTCGTGCTCTTCGTGATCTCTGTGGTTAAACAAGTCTTAAAGACATGCTCATGGACGCATATATATCCAGCCTACAACACAAAACCAATGTCATAGACAACAGGCATTTATTGTAAGATTTATCTCACCACGAAGGACACGAAGCCCACGAAGATGCCACTTCCGCTCTGCGGAACCGGCATGCTAGAAAGAAGACCAGAAAACAGCTAACATCAAAGCCAAGCCACACAAAGTGAAGAACCACCGTTTGCGCTTTTGTCCACAAAAGCGGAAACCTTCGTGCCCTTCGTGAACTCTGTGGTAAAAAAAACTCTTGATAACATGCTCGCAGACGCACATATCAACACTAAGGCTACCCCATAATAAATGACAGGTCAGTATTTTAAGAAATTTACCTCACCACAAAGAACACGGAGTGCACGAAGATGCCGCTTCCGCTCCGCGGAACCGGCATGTTAGAACAAAGAAAAGGAGCGAGAGGCAACCTGAAGTTCGACACTATTAATTTCTCTTCCATACAAGCATTTTTCATCTCCGGCAACGGAGATGGAAAATCTTCGTGAGCTTCGTGCTCTCTGTGGTTAAAAAAAACTCTCAAAAACATGCTTACGGACGCACACGAAAAATGTATTGAAATGCCTACTGAAATACGAAAAGTCCAAATCGTAGCGGAACTCTCCGCCAACCACAACGGGAGTCTCGACAGAGCACTGGAAATCGTCCACGCCGCGGCGGAAGCCGGCGCCGACGCTGTAAAGCTTCAAACCTATACCGCCGACACAATAACGCTTGACTGCGACAACGAATATTTTAAGATCGGCCCGGGAACTCCGTGGGAGGGCAAAAGGCTACACGACCTCTACAAGGCGGCCCACACCCCCTGGGAATGGCACGCAAAACTCAAAGAGGAGGCCGAGCGCCTGGGCATGTGGTTTTTCTCCACGCCTTTCGACGAGACGGCGGTCGATTTCTTGGAGGATTTGGGAGTTCCCGCATACAAAATAGCCTCGTTCGAACTGGTTGATATTCCGTTGATAGAATACGCCGCATCGAAGGGCAAACCTATGATAATGTCCACGGGAATGGCGACGGAAGAGGAGATCAAGGACGCGGTGGACGCGGTCCGCGGGACTGGCAACAACAATATAACCCTATTGAAATGCGTCAGCGCGTATCCCGCGAAACCGGAAGATATGAATCTAGCGACAATACCGGACATAAAGGAGCGATTCGGCGTGGAGGTCGGATTGTCGGACCACACCCTATCCAACGAGGTGGCAGTAGCCGCGGTAGCGCTCGGCGCGGTCATGGTCGAAAAACATCTCACCCTTGCCCGGAAGGACGGCGGATTCGATGCGGAGTTTTCCCTCGAACCCCAAGAGTTCAAATCGATGGTCGATGCGATACGTCTGACGGAGAAAGCCGTCGGCGCTCCGACCTACGGAGGAACCGATAGCGAAGCCGCCTGCAAAAAATTCCGTCCGTCCCTGTTTGCAGTCGCCGACATCAAAGAGGGGGAGCCGCTAACAAGGGAAAACGTCCGCTCGATACGCCCCGGGGATGGTCTCCCGCCGAAGAGCTATGGCGAACTACTGGGGCTGAAAGCCGCCCGGGATATCGCCCGGGGAACCCCCCTGTCATGGGACATGGTAAATATGGGTAGCTAACGGTGCCGAGCCGCCGTGAGTCTGTGAGTCCGTGAGTCTGTGAGTCCGTGAGTCCGTGAGTCTGTGAGTCCGTGAATCTGTGAGTCCGTGAGTCTGTGAATCTGTGAGTCTGTGAATCTGAGCTGCCGTAAAGCCCTGAGTCTGTGAATCTGTAAATCTGAGCAACCGCAAGCCGGACAGACTAACGGTAATGCGGGAAGAGAAAAGCATGAAAATTGATAACTACGAGGATATGGAAGTGTATAGGCTGGCAATTGGCCTCCAACAGAAAATCTTTGTATTAACAAAATCTTTTCCAAAAGAAGAACTGTATTCTTTGACTAACCAAATCAGACGCAGTTCAAGAAGCATCGGGGCTAATATCGCTGAAGCTTGGCACAAAAGACGCTACGCCGCATATTTCATAAGTAAATTATCCGATTCCGATGCCGAACAAGCGGAAACTCAGCACTGGATTAGAACATCCTTACTGTGTGAATATATTGACAATGTGACCTTCAACATTTTAATGGATGAATGTAAGCACATAGGTGGAATGCTCGGTAAAATGATAAACCATGCGGACACATGGTGCCTCCCCTCCGGCGGTAAGTCCGCAAGTCGGACTAACGGACTAACGGACTAACGGAATCACGGTTTTGCCAATTATTCAGAGGAGAACAACCATGCCTGACCTGAAACGATGCTCCAGATGCGTTCTGCCGGAAACCTACGAAACCATAGAATTCGACGACAACGGCGTCTGCAACATATGCCGTCAGCAAAAAATCAAACAAGAGAAGGTGAATTGGACAGCAAGGAAGAAACAACTAGACGAGTTGATCGAGCGCTACAGAGGAAAACACGACTACGATTGTCTAGTGCCTTTCAGTGGAGGAAAAGACAGCACATACACACTGGCGTATTTGATTCGGGAATACAAAATCAAACCTCTAGTTGTCCGATTCGACCACGGTTTCATGCGTCCCAAGCTGGAGGAATACACCGCGAAAACATTGCGCTTCCTCGGGGTGGACGCCATACGCTTCACTCCGAATTGGAGGATCGTCAGAAAACTGATGCTGGAATCCCTTGTCCGGAAAGGCGACTTCTGCTGGCACTGCCATACCGGCATATTCTCCTTCCCGATGCATATAGCCATAAAATTCAATGTCCCTCTCATCTTTTGGGGGGAGCCAAGCGCTGAATACACAAACTACTATGACTATTCCGAGGATGATGTTGAAATGGTTGACGAGAAGCGGTTCAACCGTTTCGTCAATCTAGGCATCAACGCGGAAGACATGTTCGGCATGATTAACTCGGAAGACGACCCGGTGGATCCGCGCGACCTCATTCCTTACACCTATCCCAAAATGAAGGATTTAAGGAAGCTAGGGTACCACTCGGTCTGCCTTGGCAGCTACATCCCTTGGAATGTGAAAGAGAACGTGAAGTATTTCCAGAAATTCCTTCCATGGTGGCAAGGCGATGAAGTGGAAGGCATTCCCTTCGACCGTTATCCCTACGAGAAAATAGAGTGCTACATGCAAGGTCTACGGGACTACATCAAATATATCAAGCGCGGCTACTCCAGGGCGTCCCAGATGGCTACCTTGGACATCAGGCACGGACGCATGTCCCGCGACGAGGCTTTGGAAATGATAAAACGCTACGAAGGGAAAAAGCCGCACGCGTTGCCAATATTCCTCGACTACCTAGGGATCACCGAAGACGAGTTCAACGAAATCTGCATCAAAACGGCGGTCCCTCCATACGAACACGATTTTGATTCCTCCTCGGAATACGGGAACAAGCCAAAGGATTTCGATCAGTGCTACCGCGAAAAGGACGGCGTCCCGCGGTGACCCGTGAGTCCGTGATTCCGTGAGAGAGACTAAGATATTGCCTCGCAAAGACGCGGAGAACGCGGGGAAAGACGTTAATCCGTGAATCCGTTAATCGGTAGGTCCGTAAGAGGCAGCCTCGCGAAGACGCGGAGAATTAACCACCCGCTTCGCTGGAGACACGGAGGGAAGAAGAGAGAATAGCACGGAGATTCCGCTAGTTTCCCTTGCCATATCGGCAAGAAAAATTAGCGGATTGTTCT
>WFSE01000049.1 GCA_015486135.1 Lentisphaeria bacterium | reverse complement strand
GTATAGGGACGATAGCGGGGAATGGGAGACGGTCCGGACCGTGGAATATGGCGAAACGGGAAAAAAACTTTGGTCTCGGGGGTGATCATCATGGGAGAAAATACGATGTTGTTGAATTGGATGGCGGTGGGACGTTTGGCGTTTGCCGCGGGATTTTTGTTGTCGGCGTTGTTTTTGGGTGGGTGTATTGTCACTGAGCGCGAGAAGCGCGGGGTGTCGACTATTCCTTTCAATTCACCCGATCCACAAGGGCGGAACTTCGAAGGAGAGTTTTGAATGGATGGCAAATTGGATCAGAAATCGACTTGTCCCCTGATACACGGGAGGAGGAGCTTCGGCGAGTTGGCTGGTACCGGCGTGGATTGGCTTCGGCTGGTAGTTTCGTTGAAAGGCTTTTGGGTGCTTTTGCCGGTGTTGTTTGGAGTAGCGGTTGTGTGCGTGGGGCAGGCTTCCGGTAGCGAAACTCAATACTGGAAGGGATGGAACGAGAACGCGGCGATAGTCATTATGGGGGCGACCGTGGCTGTATTTCTAGTTCGAGTGGTGTTGTTCAGGACGAAATGCGATCTGGTTTTGCTTATGGTTGCGGTGGCGTTTCTTTGCCGCGAGATTCACTTCGAGGGGACAACCAAAGGCGTTTACGTGGCGGTTGGAATTGCCGGGGCGTTTGCATGGGTTTGGCGCGACGATATCCTCGACACTCTCGAGGGACGGATGACGTTCAAGCGGGTTTTGGCGGGAATGATTTGGTCCTATTTCGTCTCGATTGTTATTCAAAGGCGGTTTTTCAAGCATATGCCGTTCGGAATGTCGTTCCACGAGTTCGAACAATCCACCCATGTGGCGTTGGAAGAGGTTACGGAAAACGTGGCGCACACGATGTTTTTGTTGGCTGGCCTGACAGCCTTTTTGAGATCCAGTGCGCCTAAGGTGGGGCTTGCTGAAAAAGTCGAGAACGGGTCAGTGGCTAGGCAATAATCTTGCTGAAAGTCCTTCCGCAAACCCCAAATGGCGTTTTCTGCGTCTTTGCGAGGGGAAAATATTTGCCCCCTTTTTTCGATCAGCGGTGCGTTCAGGCGGGCTTCGGCCATCCTTCGCAACGGATTTTTTCGCCCAATTTCCGTAGATTGGCCGCATCTTGCTTGTCTACGTCCCCTTCCGGTCGGAGGGCGGTGTTGAGAAGCAGATTGGCTCGAAACCTGGCGGCGTACGCGAGATTTCTCCAAATTGACGCGACACCGCGGTGCTTGCCGTCCGTTTTGGGATTGTAGCTCCACCTCGCTATGGGGACGCACAACTCGATAGGCTTTCCCGACGCCAAAGCCTTCTTGGTTTTGCCGGGATTTTTCGTCAGCCAATGGTACTCTGGAGCGTAGTAGTCCTCATCGCCAGTGTAGCCCCATTTGGCGGATATAAGTGTTTGCGGCTGGAGCTTCCTGATCAGCGCGTATGTCTCTGGTATTCTGAACCTTTTGATAGGGCCGCTTACGGGAACGCCGTATCCGTCCAGCCATATACTGGCTATGGAGCCGTAATTGGTCAGCAATTCGGTTAGTTGGGCGTGCATGTAATCGACATACCGGTTGATGTCGTGCTCTTTTCCGTAATGGTATCCAGGGTCGGGAGGGTTGTATTCAGGCCGCGCTTTGCCACCCCAGGCGTTGTTGTTCGGGGCGTCGGGATGGCGCCATTCCCGCCCGTGGGAGTAATACAGGCAAAGCCCCAATCCTTTTTTGTCGCAGGCCGCGGCCAGTTCAGCCACTATATCCCGTTTGGCTGGGGAGTCGAAGCTGTTGAAATCGGTAGTCGCCGTTTTGAAAAGGCAAAAACCGTCGTGGTGTTTAGTGGTGATGTTTACGTATTTCATTTTCGCCGCCAACGCTAGATCGGTGATGGAATCGGCGTCGAATTTTCTTGCGGTGAATCGTTTCTTGAGCTTCTCGTATTCCGCTACAGGGATTTTGTCCTGGTACTGGCACCAGGCGCGGCGCTGTATCGCCGAATATATGCCGTAATGCATGAACAGTCCGAATTTAGCGTTGCGGAACCATTTCAACGCCGCCGCTTTAGGGTCCCGGGCGTAAAGGTCGGCGTAGCGCTTCAAATAGGAGGGAACGTTAACCCCTTTGGAACCGGCAAGTCGAAGCGAACACGAGGATAGCGAGGACACCACTGCGGTTCCAGCGGCCATCATGGTGGAATAACGCATGAAATCCCTGCGCCCTATAGAGTCGGGTTCCCGTATTTCACTCATATAGCTTTCTCCCAGTTCGAATATTCGACAATCGCGCCACATCCGGTAGCGGACGCGCCATTGGTTTGTCGCCTACATGGCCTTTGGGGCGTGGCGAGTGCCCGGATATTGTTCCATTAGCAACTTTTTCAACAGGCCCTACCCCACGGAGCATCCTGGAGGGATGTCGCCATCCAAAGTAACCAATCCTAGGCCGCCTGCGGGGATTCTCGCGGCCAGCAGCATGCCATTGGATTCCACGCCGCGTATTTTCGCTGGTTTGAGATTGGAGACGACCACGATGCTTTTTCCGACCAAGTTCTCGGGAGAGTAGAACTGGGCTATTCCCGCGACTATTTGACGTTTTTCCTCGCCAATGTCGATTTGTAGCCTGAGCAACCTGTCGGCGCCTTCGACTTTTTCGGCTTCCAGTATTTTGGCGGTCTTCAATTTAGCTTTGAAGAAGTCATCCACGGTTATCAGATCGACGGTGTTGGTTTTCTCGTTGTCTTCCATTGCTGGTTCCTTTTTGTTCTTAATTGTCGCTTGTTTTTCCGCCTTCCCGCCAGCCGCGGATTTCGCGGTGTCGATTCTCGGGAAGACTGGTCCGGCATCCAAGACGCTCGCTCCAGCCACCGATGCTTCCCACTTGTCGAGCGGGGCGGTGGAGGCGGGACCGGCCTGAATGCCCAATCTTTCGCGGATTTCGCGGGTTTTAGATGGCATTACCGGCTCGAGGAGGCCGGATACAATCCGTAGAAGTTCCGCCACCGAGAGGAGGACAGTGTCGAGCCTGTTTTCCGGATCGCTTTTCGCCAGTTTCCACGGGGCGGTTTTTTCCATATAGCGGTTGCCAGCCTTGGCCGCCGCCATTACCGCCGCGATTCCGCGGTCGAGTTTCATGTTTTCTATGGAGTCGTCCATCGTTTTTGCCGCGGAGAGGGCGGCGTCTTTCAACTCCTCTTCGAGAGCGGTTTCCGCTCCTGGATGGGGAATGATTCCGTCGTTGTTCCGGGCGATCAGTTTCACGGCCCGGCTAACCAGGTTGCCCAAGTCGTTCGCGAGGTCGCTATTGTAACGCGACACGAACGTGTCCTCGGAGAAGACGGCGTCCTGTCCAAGCGACATCTCCGCGGCGAGGAAGTACCTGAAAGCGTCGACGCCGTGCTTGTCGATCATATCCATGGGGTTGACGACGTTGCCGGTGGATTTGCTCATTTTCCCGCTACCCGAAAGCCACCATCCGTGGGCGAAAATGGTTTTAGGCAATTCCACGCCCATGGCTTTTAGCATGGTGGGCCAATATACGGTGTGCGTGGTTAGAATATCTTTTCCAATGAGATGGATGTCCGCCGGCCAGAACTCGTCGAACCTCTCGGGGTCGGAAGCGAAGCCGGGAGCGGTGATATAATTCACCAACGCGTCGAACCACACGTAGCACACGTAGTCGGAATCGAAGGGAAGTTCGATTCCCCAGGCCAGCCTTGATTTAGGCCTGGATATGCAAAGGTCGTCAAGGGGTTGCCTCAGGAAGCCCAACGTTTCGTTGGCCCTGAAAGGCGGCTGTATGAATTCCGGGTGGCTTTTGATATAATCGACAAGCCAGTCCTGGTAATTGCCCATGCGGAAAAAATAGTTGGACTCCACTATCTCGTCGGTTTTCCGACCGCATTCGGGACATTCCCCCTCGTCGCCCAAATCCTTGTCGGTGAAAAACCGCTCGCATGGGACGCAATAGCGCCCCTCGTAGTCGGCTTTGTATATGAGGTCCTTGTCATAGAGATCTTGAAGGATTCTACGCACCACCTGGACATGGCGTTTTTCGGTGGTTCTAATGAAGTCGTCGTTGGTTATTTCCAATCGTTTCCACAGATCCTGGAAGCGTTTGACCATCTTGTCGCAATGCTTTTGCGGAGCTATTTCCCGTTTTGCGGCGGCTTTGGCGACTTTCTGGCCGTGTTCGTCCGTACCCGTCAGGAAGAGAACCTTCCTCCCGGTGGCCCGATGGTGCCTCGCCAGTATGTCGGCCAGCAATGTTGTGTACGCATGGCCAATATGCGGCTTGTCGTTCACATAGTAGATCGGTGTTGTTATATAAAATGTTTCGGGCATCGCGTCGCTCCTTTTGTTGATGGCCCGCACAATAACGCGGACGAGGGGGTTGCGCAAGGGGGTGGAGTCCTAGCGGATATATATCGCGACCTCCGCGGTGCCTTTGTTGTCAATCCCTAACTTTTCCGCTGCGGCCCTGGAAAGGTCGATAATTCGTCCTTTGACATGTGGTCCGCGGTCATTGATTCTCGCGTAAACCGTTTTGCCGGTACGAGGTCTTTCCACCTTAACGATCACCCCCAAGGGGAGCGTCCTATGCGCTGCGGTGAGGTTGGCGGGATCGTATCTCTCGCCACTGGCGGTTTTCTTTCCAGCGAGTCCGTCGTCGTAGTACGACGCGATTCCTTTCTGGTAAAAGTTCCAAGGCCCCCAATGGGATGGCGGGTATGCTCCGAGAATCGTTATCATGGCGAGGAGGGCCAACACGGCCAGTCGGAAATTGCCGGATTTTTCCATCGCCCGCGAGAATTTACCTGTCATCGAATTTGCGATTTCCGCGGTTTCTTCCGCCACGCTGGAGTCCGCGACTTCCGCGGGAATTTCAAGTAATCGGTCGAAAAAATTCCACGTCGCTCCTCTGCGTCGTACGGGAATGGCATCCAGGAGCCGATCGGCTATGGAATACAGCAATACCAGCGCGGCCACGAGCAGGCGAGCGGCGATTCCCGCAACGCTCGCTAGGATGCGCCATAAGCCCAATGTGACCTTATCCACGGATTCTCGGTTCATTTTCCGCAACACTTTTTGAATTTTCTCCCGCTACCGCAAGGGCACGGGTCGTTACGACCTGTCGTTCCAACGCCGGAGAAAGATTTCCTCTGAATGGCCACGGAGGCCCGCTGGATGGCGATTTGCTCCTTTTCTATTTCGCGGTCGCGTTTCACGCCCCGAGCCAGTTTTTTGAAGTCGTCCAAGGAATGCTTGAAGAATTGTTTCCAACCTTCGCAAAGGACGCTCTTGCGCCGCGGATCCAATCCGTGCATCGGACGGTTCTTGGGGCAGCATCCGGCGCAGAACATCAAATACGGGCACTCTTCGCATTCCTCGTTCCACTCGTGTTTCCTCGCTCCGAATTTTTTAAATAGTTCCGATTCGAACATATCCACCCATTCGTCGGTCATTACGCTTCCCAGGCGCCATTCCGGAAGGACGTGGAAGTCGCAGGGATAGACATCGCCGTTATGCTCGACCAGGAAGTACTGGCGGCAGTCATCCGCCATGGCGCACACGTTCGAGTGCTCCTCAACCAGACGGAATATAATGGAGTCGAACAATCGGACCGAGACAGTACGCTCGTCGCCACACCGTTTCCACTCGTCGAATAGTCCACAGAGAAAATCCCCCCATTCCGGTCCGCCTACGGCGAACGGAAGAAGATCTCCCTTTTCGTCGAACTCGACACATTCGATGTATTGGTGGAAGTTTATCCCCAGCTCTTTCAGATAATTGTAAACCAGTGCTGGACACCCAACGTTCTCCTGGGTGACCAAGCACATGCCGTTGTGCTCCACATGGTGGCGTTTCAACGCCGTCAACCCGCGCATTACCAGATGATGACTGCCGCGTCCCAAGTGGGTGATGCGTTGGGCGTCGTGTATCTCCGGGGGGCCGTCTATACTGATGCCAACCAGAAATTTGTATTTCCCCAAGTGCTCGCAGAACTCGTCGTCCAGTCGGGTGCCGTTTGTTTGCAGTCCGTTGGCCACGCCGCTTCCCGCTCTGCCATGTATCTGCTGGAGCTCCACGACGCGCTTGAAGAAGTCCAACCCCATCAATGTCGGCTCGCCCCCTTGCCACCCGAAAGAGAACTGGGGCAGGTTCAGGGCCATGAAAGAGGATATCATGCGCTCCAGAACCGGTGGTGTCATCCGGGGACGTTCCTTCCGGAACAGCTTTTTCTTCTCCAAATAGAAGCAGTACGCGCAACGCAGATTGCAGCTGTACGAGGCCGGTTTGATCAGCAGTGAGAAGTTTGCGTTCATGAATCGGAAAGTAGCATGTTTGGCGGCTATTGCGAGTCTTTTCCAGTGGCGGAATCGGTGGGCGGAGAGGGAGCCCGTTTTGCCGGATCGCCTTTCGCGAGCTCGCGTATTCTGATTTCCGACACCAGGTGTTCACGGAAATCCACGATGCCGTATCCGACGCATTTCTTGAAGTATTCCAGTGCCTTGTCTTTGTTGCCATTCCACAAATACCACTCGCCGATGTAGTAATACGCTTCGCACTCTTTTTCTTTACGGCGTTCCGGAGTTCCTTGCGCCGCGGCCTCCAGGCATTCCTGTTCCGTGATATCGCCAGCGTAGAAGCGGAGCAGGGGAATCGGCCATTCGTTGCCGTGGAGTTCGGATACGTGCTGTGAAAAGAAATCTGGGGGACGGTTTCCCAATTTATGCGAGGCTATGCATATCCATAGCCAGTTGTACTCGTCGTGGCCGCCCTCGCGCCAAACCGTTTCGAAGGAGTTTATCGCTGGTTGGTATTGGCCCGCGTAGAACGCGGACATACCGTGAACGCTTAGCGTGAGTAGGTTTTCGGGGTCTTTTTTCAAAGCGTCGGACACCGTGCGAAAAGCCTCGTCGAATCTTGCCAGACTACATAATATCTGACTTTTTTGGCATAGAGCCTTGCTCTGCTCTTGTTTGTTGTTTCGAGTCAGCTCGATAGCCTTGTCCACCGTTTTCAACGCTTCGTTCAATTGCCGCATATAGTGCAACAGCTCGGCTTTCAATCTCCACGCTTTCGGGAAATCGGGATTTAGGTGTATGAATTCGTCTAATTTGCTCAAAGCGGTTTTGTAGTCGTGTTCATCCCATGCCTTGTTAGCGGCCTTCCAGCTTTCGCCGCCGCCTTTTTCTATCTGCCGCAACCGCTGTATGTTCGCTTTCATTGCTTCGATGGCCTCGTCGCCGGTTTTTACCGTGCCGTCAACATTTCGCACGAGGGTGGTCCCATTGAGGTTCTTCAAGGTTTTTTCATACCAGTCGGCGGCCTCGCCGTACTTGCCGTGTCGTTTGCAGAGCATGCCGAGCCTGAGCATGGCCTCGGTATCGATCATGGTGTTGTGCGGAGGAAGCTTGATAACGTTTTCCAGCATTTGATAGGCTTGGTGATCCTGGTATTTCATCATGATAGTGGCCAGCTTGAAAAGTCCTTTCTTCCCCGCGGGACGAAGCATTTTTGATAGAGCCTCCATCGAGCGCACATTCCCGGCGTCGTCTCCCATGTCGCGGTATATCAATGCCCGTATGTAGATGGATTCCGGAGTTGTGATTCCAGTGAGAATCTCCAGCGCTTCGTCGCTCAACCCCATCATAGAGAGCTCTTGGGCGATGTCAATCGCCATTCGCGCGGAGGGTGTTGCGATGTCGGCGGAGTCGAGGAATTGCTTCAATTCCTTTTGGCATCTAGTCGCCGCGGCTAATTTAGTCAGGAAGAACAACGCATGCGGAACCCCGTCGATTTTAGCGGAATTCCCCTGGTCTTTCAATTTTTCCAGCGCCTTGGAGAATATGTTTGAATCCGCAGCGGTCTTTTTGACCGCGTTTAAGAGCGATGTCATCCCGTCTTTTCCACTATATGTGTTGGCCGCGAACAGAATAGCGTCCACTGGACGATTGGCGAGAAGTAGCGTTTTAACACCCCTTAACGCAATGTCTTCCGGAAAAGAGCCTGCCCGAATAGAGGAGAGGATGTCGAGGAATTTACCAACCTTATTCGGCGCTTTTTCAGAGAACTCCATCACTTTTTCCGGTGGATATATCTCCAAAAAGGTCTCGCACGCCTCCGGAATGTGCCGCCCGTATTGCTCTTTTTTGTCATTGAGGAAAAATGCGAGATATAGAAAGCGGACACCGTATTTTTTCGCCAACACTCGCCAGCTTTGGTGCGTAATTGCTATTTTAGGGGATATATCGGGCGTGTCCACAAATTGGACGAGCTCGGGGTTGATGCCAGGATCCATGCTGCCGTTTCGCTTTTTAGAGAGTTTCGCGAGGAACAGCGCCACGTCTTCTCCAGCGCCCGGGAACACGCGCATTTTGATTTTTTCCCAAATCCGCTTAGCGCGTTGGGCCACTTCCGGGTCTTTGGAACGCAACGCTTGGCGCACGGCCTTCTTGGCGGTATATCCGGCTTTTATCAACTCCGCCGTGGCCTTCTCGCGGGTTTGAAAGTCGGGGGCGCCTAGTTGGCGGACAAGCTCGTCGATGTCGTCCGCTAGCAGAGTGGGGGCGGAAAACAACGAAAGCAAACACAACACAGCAACTACCAACGGACGCATCATAAGCTTGGACGAATTACGCATTACTATATCGGACTGCCAATACGGTTGGCGAAAGACGGTTTTTTATCTCAGAGCCGATGAGCGCGCCTTGTGGACTACATCAATTTCCTCAAGGACAATTCCCGTGCCTCGGGCGACCGCTTGCAGTGGGTCGTCCGCGACGAACACTGGCAACCCAGTTTCCTCCGTTAGGAGCTTGTCGATTCCTCTGAGCAAAGCACCACCACCAGCGAGCATAATCCCTCTGTCTATCAAGTCCGCCGCAAGTTCCGGAGGGCAACGCTCCAGCGTGGCGCGGACCGAGTCCACTATACTGGTGATTGGTTCTTGGAGGGCGGCACGGACTTCTTTTTCGGTAATCTTTATTGTCTTTGGCAAACCGGAAACCAAATCCCTCCCTTTCACTTCCATTGTTTTGTTCTCGTCTTGTGGGTACGCGCTGCCAATCTCTATTTTTATGTCCTCGGCCATTCTGTCCCCAACCATGAGATTGTAGGCCCGCTTCATGTGCTGCGTTATCGCTACGTCCATTTCGTCGCCACCAACCCCGACACTACGGGACTCGACAATTCCGGAGAAAGAAATTACAGCTACTTCGGTGGTTCCCCCTCCTATGTCGACAATCATGCTTCCCGATGGCTCCGCGACCGGCAAGCCAACGCCTATCGCCGCCGCCATGGGCTCTTCTATCAGGCATATTTCGCCCGCACCAGCGCGTTGAGCGCTGTCTTTTACCGCCCTGACGGCGACTCCAGTTATCCCCGATGGTACCGCGATGAGAACTCTGGGGGAGAGTATCCTTCGGCTCCTAGGTGCGTATTGCCGCGCCCTCTGGATGAAGAAACGGAGCATCTCCTCGGTAATCTCGGGGTCGGCGATGACACCGTCCGCCATGGGGCGAATTGCCTTGATGTTCCCAGGTGTCCTGCCTAGCATACGTTTGGCTTCGCCGCCAACGGCGAGAACCTCCTTTGTGCCATCGGCTATGGCTACCACGGAAGGTTCGCTTAAGACTATTCCACGACCCTTGACAAACACTAGGCAATTGGCCGTTCCCAAATCTATTCCTATGTCCGTGGCGAAAAACTTGGATAGTTTCTGATAAAGCATAGAGTTGGCTCCGGTTCCCTCCGCTCTTGGTCCCAACGATTACATGTGCGAAAAAAACAATATAGGTAAACTTGGGGAAAACTCAAGGAGGCTAGGGAAAAGATGCTGGTCCTGGGAGGACGGCGCAAGGCGGAAGCCCCCCGCATTATCCAGTATATTTCTTCAGCACTTCGGCTAATCGGTCCTTCTTGACTGGTTTGCTGATGTAATCGTTCATCCCGGATTCCAAGCAACGCTCCTTGTCGCCAGGCATCGCGTTGGCGGTCATCGCCACTATTGGAATGCGTTGCCGTCCCGACAGTATTTCCTCCTCCCTGATTTTTCGAGTGGCCTCGAATCCGTCCATCTCGGGCATTTGGCAATCCATGAAAACGATATCGTATTCATTCCGAGCGGCCATCTCAACCGCTTGTGCTCCATTTTCCGCCAAGTCGACTTCGCATCCCATTTTGGAGAGCACGGTTTTTGCTAGTTTTTGATTTATCTTGTTGTCTTCCGCTAGAAGCGTTCGCACCGCCCGCGGGGTATTTGTTCCGTCGCCTGCCATTTGATTTAGCGGCGAATCGTGCTTTTTTTCGTAGTCCTTCTTTTCTTTCTTCGGAGGGAGGGGGGACTTCTCGAGTTCCACGGAGAATGTGAACACCGAACCTTTTCCTAAATCGCTTTTAACACTTATTTTGCCCCCCATTAGCTCGACGAGTTGCTTGGTGATTGTCAGCCCCAGTCCAGTGCCGCCGAACCGTCTGCTCATGGATGCATCGGCCTGAGAAAACTTATCGAAAATGGCCCTCAAGTGGTCTGGCGCTATCCCAATTCCAGTATCTTTCACTTGGAACTCCACCACGACCCTGTTGTCATTCACCTGGTTGGAGTGGGTGCTCAGCGAGATGGAGACACCTCCGGATTCCGTGAATTTAACGGCGTTGCCCACCAAATTGGCCAGGATTTGCCGTAGCCTTCCCTCGTCGGTTAAAACCCATTCCGGCGGTTCGGAGTCGCTTTCAGTTGTAAGATTTATCCCTTTCTCCTCCGCCACGGCGGCGAAAAGAAGACGGACGGATTCCATAACATCGTGCAACTCGCAGGGCGCTTTGTCCAAAAATAATTTTCCAGCCTCTATCTTCGAAAAGTCCAGTATGTCGTTTAGAATTTCCAATAGCGCGGTCGACGACCGTATAATGGCCTCGGCCCGTTCGCGTTGGTCCATGTCCAAATCTCCATCAAGAAGCAATTCCGCCATCCCCATAATCCCATTCATGGGGGTCCTTATTTCATGGCTCATATTCGCTAGAAACTCGCTCTTGGCGCGGTTCGCGCTTTCCGCCTGTTCTTTAGCGTCGAGAAGCGCCTGTTGCGCCCGCATGTGCTCTATAATCTCATCTTTCAGCTCGCGGTTTGTTTTTATCAACTCCTCGTTTCGCATGCGGAGGTCGCGCCTTAGTTTGTGTCTGCTACCGGCGGAGAAGACATACAACGAGGAAACAAGCGACAGCAATACAACCCCAGCCGTGGCCAACAGGGCTTTGCCGTAAGGAAAAACCCCGGAAATTTTTCTGAGCGACACCACGCTCCACCCCCTGTTGCCCACAGATTCGCGCACCACGGCGTAATTTACGGAATCGATACGACACCGGGGGCGATCAAGGCTTACGGAAAGCGGAACCAGTGGCTTGTTGGCGAATTGATGCGACGCGCGTAGTTCCGATCGTCTTTTTTCGGATAGTTGGAACGCCGCAGTGAAAAGCCAGCCCTGCATGTTCGTGGCGAAAACTATTCCATCGGGCGACAACAACGCAGCTGGTCCAAAATCGATTTTGGACAGTATCCTGTCGATTTTTTCAACTCCCTCCTTCACCACCATGACTCCGACTATGGGCGAGCCCTTGCCGACGCTGTGGATTGGCGCGCTATAGTACACGCCGCGCTTCCCCGTTGTCACTCCCAGGGCTAAATACATCGCATTGTGCCCTTTTATCGCGTTTTTGAAGTAGGGTCTGAACTTGTAGTTGTTCCCAGTAAGCGTTTTTCGCCCGTCCGGACCGTATGGAGAGCATGCCACCACGTCTCCGTCGCGATTCATGGCGTAGACGATCGAGGCCCCAATAAGATTTTTAGCGACTACGCAAGTGGCCCGCGCTATCGGACTGTCAGGGCCGGTTGTGCCAGTCGCCACGTTTCTTATACTTGGCAAGGTGGCTAGAGTCTCCGCGGAGTCTTCCTCGTCACAGAATATTCTGTTTATTTCTATGGCGATGCGTTGGGTGTCTCTGCGTTGCTTATCCGAGCGGTACATGTCGTCGAATCTGTACACCAGAAAAATAGCGAACGACGCTACCAAAACGGTTGATAAGCCCACTATCAACAACACCACTCCAAGCGCTGGCTCCAAGCGCTTCTCTTCGGTGTGTCTCCGCATTTTCGCCATGTGCCGACTCCGTGAGACTTAGAATAATCAAAGTATACCGCCATTCGAGAAAATATGCAATAGATTCAACTGGGGCTATGAGCCGACGAAGTCGGTACCCCTTCAGCAAAGCCGGAACGGTGCCTGCGGCACGGAGGGGGTAAAGCGTGGAATTGGCACTGGATGCCATGGGAATGATGCCCCTTCCCTAGTGGATACACTGGCGAACTCTCCCTGCGAAGCGAAGGATCCCTTTAGGTCCCACTGAATAATTGGGTCCTGCTGAATAATTGGCAAGTGCTTAATTTTCATTGGGTTAAGCCTGTTTTTAATAGTGCCGATCTCCAATGTTTTGGGAGAATCTCCCAAAACCCTTGGAGCCTCAAATCGTTAGAGGCTCTAGGGTGTTTCAGAAAAACACACGGACGCATGTCGCAGAATTGGCGGGCCCGGAGAAAAGGACCTAGGGAATTTCCTCCCGGAAGATTTTACTTTCTGTGGCTTTCGGAGAGAGGGGAGTCTGTGAGTTTGGCGGCGATACCTTTTGCTCGTTTGGATGAGAGTCTATCAGGAAATCTTTTACGGAATTCGCGGAAGGTGTCCCGGGCCTCGGATATATTGTTGGCGCGAATGGAAAGCTCTGCGCTGAGCAACATTGCCTCGGCGCAAGTGTCGTTGTTCGGGGATAGGACGAATACCGACATGGCGTAGCGATTGGCGACCTTCAGTCTATCCGGTTTTTTGGAAAGGATTTTGGCCAAAGCGAGGCGCGCCTTGGCGGATACCGCTTTGTCAACAGGGTTTTCCAGGCACTTTTCAATGTAGAGCACCGCTTCGTCGTCGTTTCCGCGTTGCGCTAAAAGCTCCCCAAGCGCCAGAATCGCCTTGTTGGTGGCGACGGGGTCGGCGGTCATCTTGGAAGCCTCCTTGTAGATGTCGATGGCTTTTACTGAATCCCCCGCGGCCACCGCTAATTTCGCTTTGCCGATAATTCCATGTTGACGTTCCACAGGGTCGTTGGACGCGGAAAGCGCGGCAAAGCATCGATTGGCCAAATCATGCGCGTTTTTCAGTGCGATCCGTCCTGTTTCCTCGAGAAAAGCCGGAGGAGCGCTCCGAAACGCTTCGGCTGGAAGTTTTTCCGCCACGGCAAGGGCCTGTTTGAAGTCCTTTTTCCTTAAAAACGTCCAGGCTAGATATACCTTGGCAGAATTCGACAAGACGGGGCTGAGCTCCTTGTTTTTTGGGGAAACCGCCTGTCTCAATATTTTCTCGGCGGCATCCCAACGCCCTTTCTGGAACTCCAAAAATCCTTTGTAGAAAATAGCGGCGGCGGCGAAGGAGGTGCCTGGATATTTCTTGCCAATCTCGTCCAAGTAGGCGACGGCGGAATCCCATTGCTTTTCGTCCCTCAGCAACAACACCGCTGTCTTCAGCATGGCGTCTGGCCTGATATCTTTGCTGGAGCACGTCCGGACAAGCTCCTCGAGTTTTTTCAGAGCTTCGGCGATATCACCTTTTGATTCCAAAACCCTTGCGGCGGCCAAGGTGGCGTATGGCTTGAGCCTCGGGAATCCCTTTTCAGCCACGAAATCCAAAATCTTCAACGCTTCATCCCTTTTGCCGCGACTGCTGAGCAGAGATGCCAGTTGCAGTCGGGTGGAAGACCCTTCCAGCGTGGCGGTATCTAGTCGGGCCACCGCTTTTTTCAATAACGCCTCGATCTTGGCGGGAGGCGCTTTGGATTTCAAAAGAACGATAACGTCGCAAGCCAGACCGCCATCCAGGGGGTTGGCGTTGACAATCCTTTCCCCCGTGGCGAGCGCGGCTGCGGTATTCCCGGAATTCAACAATGTTTTTACACGTTGAAGCTCTGCGAACCGTCTCGTTTCGGACGAGGTGAATTTCGATTTCAAAACAAATTCGAACTCTTTCAGCGCCTTGATGTCGAAACCGAGTTTAGCCAACGCCGCGCCTTTCAACGCGTGGATATCCGCGAGATCCGCGGTCGAGATGTCCCGCCTTTTTAGCAATTTGTCCGACTCGAGCGCCACACTTTGGTAGTCGCCTAGTCGAAACAAAACCGATAATCTGTTCTTGGACGCCTCCACCGCCAACGCATTGCTGGGAAACAACGCCGCGAGCTCCGCGAATAGCTTGTCGGCGCTGGCGTAGTCTTTTTCCCTAAGCGCCAGCGAGCCAAGAGCGTACATGGCGCGCGAACGAATGTCGCTGGAAAGTCCCTTCCCCGACACCAGCGGCCGAATGGCGGCCATTGCTTCCTTAATCTTGTTCCGTTTCGCCAGTATTGTCGCCAATCTCATTGCCGCCGACGCCCGGAAGTCATGCTCGGGAGACGAGGTGACGCCGAGCTTCGCCAAGGCGGCGAATTTTTTCATCGCCTCTTCAGTTCGACCGTCTGACAACACGAAAGACGCCAAGTGGTACGCCGCCGCGTCGCGGATTATCGCGGGCGCCTTGGAATCCCCCTCCAATTCAGTCAACGCCTTTTCCGCCTCTTTTTTGCCTCCTGGGATCTTGGATGAGTGTAGCGCCAACGCGCGACGGAGCTTGGTCGCATGGAATATCCTCGAATCAGGGAATGTCTTGAAAAAGTAGTCGAATGTCTTGAACGCGGCATCGTAATCCCCCTTCTCCGCCAATACGCGCGCCAGATTCGCCCAAGCCTGCGCAACTATGGGATTGTCTTTGAACCTGCCGACCAGCCTTTTGTACTCCTCGATGGCTAAATCGTAGTGCTTGCGTTTGCGCAACCCCTCGGCGAAACGGATCTGCTCGTCTATGTAGAGCTTCTTCTCGTCGTTTGAGACCACATGCCCGCCGGATTTGGGAACGGCGGCGGGAGGAGTCCCGAACGTAGCCCGAGCGCATGCCACGAAAATGGTGGCGATAGCAGCGCTCCGCAGGACCTGTGGAATAATTGGCAAGTGCTTTGTTTTCATCTGGTTAAACATACTCTTACCCTTCGAGGCCTCCGCGAATTCTGCGGGACGCTCTCTTCTCCTTTTGCTTTCCCTCGCAGAGAAGCAAAGAATGCGGAGATGCTAAATCCCGCCTGCCCTCCAAGCTACGGAGGACAGATAGTATTTCGAGCTTCGGATTTCTCATCTTGGATTTCCGCCGCCGCCGGAAAATAACCCCTGCCTACTAGGTCTTATTTGCCGTTCCCCTTGGGCGGCGGTGCGGCGGCTCCAGCGCCTCCCCGTTTGCCCCCGCCCGAGGATGGCTTGATTGTGGCGAACGAAATGTCGCCGATATCGGTTTGGGCGCAGATGTCGATGACCTGAATCAGATAACGGCACGGCGCCCGTTTGTCGGCGCGGACGACCACAGGCTGTCCCGGATATGTCTCCGCCAGTTTGGCTAGCACGGTCTTCAGCCTGCCGGGCGTGAACTCGATCGAGTTGAGATAATACTTGCCGTTGGCGTCTATGTTGATTATCGCTTCGCCCGGAAAACGGGGACGCTCTTCCGCGCTCTTCGCGGTGGGAACCTTTATCCCCAGTTTCGACTCCCATTGGGAATAGACCGACGCGGCGATGAAAAAGATGAGAAGCAGAAACACTATGTCGATCATCGGCGCCATTTGGAAGCCAGGCTGATTCTCCACTATGCGTTTTCTGAAATTCATCGCACCGTCCCTCATGTCACGTAATTCACTCCGACACCCCGCCCGCAGGGCCATACCGCAAAATATACCACCTAAACAACGTTTTGCATCCCGCAAAACCAAATAGGGCTCACTGAATAATTGGCAAGCACATGTGAAAATCCGAAATAAGAAATCCGAAATTCTAAACAAATTCGGATTTTCAAAAATCAAATGCTCGAAACCAAGCGTCCCGAGCATCCACAGTTAACCTGTCCCTAAGCACTCGCATTGCCGTCTTGAGTCCTGTGTCTTGCGTCCCCTTGTCCCCCGGTCTCCCTGCCCCCCAATAATCCAAAGCGGCACAGGGCCGCCGCACTTCGACAAGCTCAGCACAGGCACTCCAAAGAGCCTACGGCTCAAACACGCTTCGCGCGGTTTCTATTCCTCGCGAAGACGCAAAGAACGCAGAGTTTCTTTCCTCTTCCCCGCAGCATGCCGGTTCCGCACGCAGAAGCGGCATCTTCGTGGGCTTCATGCTCTCCGTGGTGGGATAAATCTTAAAAACACGGATCTGCCGCCTACAACGTTGGCATTGTGATTAAGCTATTCTAGTCCTGAACTTCCCATTATCGTCCTAACTACATTTTAGGTAGCAAGACATCTATTTTTTCGAGCAGAGCCCTCGTCTTGCTTGGCACTTCTTGAAGCACTTTCTTTCCGGACGAGGTGATTCCGACCCGGATTTTCCTTAGCAAATCAAATGCCTGATTAACAGTATAGGAGTTGAGCAGTCCGCGCTTTCTCGGCCTGTTTTCCATAAGCACATGAAGAATCACGGCGACAAAGCCGATGAAAAGCTTTCCCTGGACATTCATATCCGATGCGACATGAGGGCGCTTGTTCGGGGTTGAGTTCTTATATATGCGATCCGAGTTTATGGGAGCGACCTCTTTTCCCTTTTTCCTTGCTTTGGATAACATCTTTCGCGTAACGGTAGGAGTCGTCTCCGACAAGAAGCCCGCTTTCTATCCTGCCCAGCTTGTGCCCGTGTCTTTCAAGACACTTTTTTATACCCGTATTCGACCATGCTTATTTTTTCGGCATAACTTGAGATAGACGTGGTATCGTGTATAAGGACTTTCGGTTTCCCGAGGGCGTTTATCCACTCCTTGAAAAAACAACTTCTCCCGGGCTCGTCGGAACCGATGTCCGAGATCAATCGACCTATGCTGGATTTTGAAAGCGCTAGATTTTCTTCGAGTAGAATCGTTTCTTCAATCCAGTTCTCCGCCCTGTACAACGCCTTCCCCTCAACGCATTCGAACAAGGCAAGTGAAAATATCTCGAGCGCTCCGGCCTTCCCGAAGGCCTCTTCGAGTGCCCCCATCAACCCGCATTCATCGGCAAACATTCTCATGACAGCCGCACGGCCGAACTCCAGAGTTTTCCACTGGCGAATCATTGCCGCGCTTACCTTGCGATGCCTCTTTTGTTACTAAAGCAGAAATAACAGGTTCAATCTTCGCATGCAACTGAACCCAGAAATCTCTTGTAGAAGCCTGATGTCCCGCAATAATAATATTTTTGCTTATTTCACCAACATAATAACTCACAACACTTGTTTCTATATATACTTTATGCATTTCTTTGCCCTAATATTCTTGACAGTCTAACACTGTAATATAGCAGATGTTTTGTTTTTTTGCCAACAGTATGGTCACCTACAGTTTTTTCGCAAGCGAAAAAGCTATTAGGTGCGCCAATTCGTCTACGCCCGTCATGGGCATGGACTAATGGGGTTAAAGTCCCCTTGTACAACAATTCGCTATGGATAACATAACAGAAATACTAGCGAAAAGCAAGCGCGGTTCCGCAAACCGCCACCAAGTGCGGCCCCGCACGCTAGGTGGTGTAGAGAGGGGGAGATAGGAACTACCTTTTACCTGATTTTCATCTTTTATTCACATCTTTTCTGTGGCAAATCCGAACAATTAAGACGCTATTATGGATTAGAGCGTAAATGATACGATAGTTTTCGACTCTGTATTTTCTGAGACCCGCAAAAGGACCTTGTAGTTCAGGAAATTGGTCAGCTTTTTCGGAAAGCCCTGAAGAGAGTTTATTCATAATCCGAGTCGCATCCGAACGACTTATTTTTCTAAAGTCTTTGGATACCGATTTTTTGAATGTAATATTATAGGCCAACTTCTTTTCTCATTTCCTCTATAGATGTTACAGGGTCGGTTGTATCGCGAAGTCGGTCTAAGCCTATTTGCAAATCGGCTTGATCGCGCAAATAACTTTCCAGGGCCTTTTGCACTATGAAGGATTTCGGTCTTTCTGTGGTTAACGCAACATTGTTAAGTTCTTTTGCCAGTCCATCCGGTAATCTTACTGAGAGTGCGACACTCATCTTTTAATCCTCCGTTTGCAATTGTATCTCAATGTAATACAGCATGGCTCATTGTAATATAAAAGTCAATGCTGGACTGATATTTTCTGAGAACACGGAGTTCAGCGGTGCGATTCCTATTTTGTCCGCGAATCCTTTTTAGATTTAGCGCTTGGAATAGCGTTGTATCTTTCGGCTTTTCGGATCAATGATTTGCTGGCCCAGAACTTGTGGAAAAGGCGTTCGAACTGCTCCATATCCACTCCCTTCCAAGCAATTTCCGTTGCTTTTTTGCCGTTTCCGCAAGCCAGCATGGCATCATAATATTTGCGCGGTATTTCCGAGTAGTTGTTTTTTTCTTTCATGATTGGAGCGCCTTTCCAAAGGAAAAACATCAGTCCCCATCCCAACGTGTAATTTTCCCTTTGGTTAGCGCCGTAGAAAGTCTCATAAGACATGCCAAGAAGGGTCTTAATGTCGGCTCTCGGAGCGATTTTCCGCATACTCTCCATTCGGTATATCGTGTTTATATGGGCTTTGTTTCCCCGGAACTCGAGCCCTTGGAAGAAAGTAGCGTTACCTTCGTTGAACCATACGGCTGTATCACGCTCGCCACAGGCGAAATAGATATACATGTGGAACGACTCGTGGTTGGTGACTGTCACCATCATTCTTCTCCGGTCTGATCTGGTTCCCCAATTCATCGGGGACACGATCAGCTCCTTTTTGGATGGCATCCAGAGCCCTCCGGTCCATTCGAATTTTTTCCCGACATACGCGACGTACTCTCCCCTTTCCTGGAACATTTTAGCGACGCACGCGGCGTCGAAAGGTTTCGTCAACGGATAGAATTTCTCGAAGACAGACCTGCAATGCTCCAGAGTGCTTGCCAGTTCCCTAGCGGTTTTTTTGTTTTTTATGTCGGCGGCGAAAATGAAGTTTGTTGTTTCGAAATACCACCAATTCTTCATGCTTTTTATGGCGTTTATCACACGCTCGCGGCTTTTCTTATATTCTTCCGAACGCTTCGTCACTGACTTTTTGGAGTTGCGCCCTCCAAGGCTGCGTTCCTTAGAGATGGGCTTATTGTGTTTCGAAGGTGGGGAAAACACCAGCGAGGCTATCGAGTTGTTCAGCGCTTTTTGGTTTCGTTTTTTATCCCCTCCGATGACATGGTACCATATGGCGTACCACTTGTCTGGAACGTAAGTCGACGCCACGACGTACAGCCTGTCGTCGGTGTTTCCGGTGTCTTGTATGGGGAAAAGTCGCACGACCGCCTTTTGGGACGAATTTTTTTTGAGCTCCGTTGGGGTTGCGCCAACAGTCAGGCCGGTGGAGTAGGAGAGCCACTTGGCCATCATATCGTTTGTCCACTTTATTTTTTTTGCGAGTACACCCGATTTCCATTCATCGTATTTCTCGGAAGAGATGAATTGCTTCCCTCCGCTATTCAGAGTCTGCAACGAAGTTGGCTCGGGCAATTTGAATTCAAAAAAGCGGATTTCGCACAAATTATTGCGCCATTCACCCAACATATTGTCCCTGATCCATAGCTCCTTGGGTGGATACACGTCAACCTTTGATGCATGGCCGTTGGATGTCATGGTCCATTGGAGAGTGGTTGGAGGGCTGAGCGGTTTAGCCGCCATGTATTTGAACATCCTTATTTTCGCGTTCATGATCTGAAGAGACATCGCCGCGCCTAGTTTCAAATAATGTTTTTTGGACGAGGCCTCGGTAACAGTAGTGACGCACAACCCCGCGACTACTATCAACGCCATTACGGATCGCCGTTTTCGAGCCCCCAATAATTTCTCGACAAAAAGCATGTTCCCTCCTTACTTAGGTTACTTGTCTCCGTTGGCGACACGCATGGCGGGACGACCTGTCACCGCCATATCACGTCCCAGTCTTCTTGTTTCGACTTGCTCCAATTCAATCGCTTCCAGCAAGGAAGATGGATCGTCCCCCCCCACCGAGGGGATGGAGCGCCGCCCTCCCAATATTCTAGGGGCGAAATGAAATTCCACTTCGTCCACGATGTTGGCCCGAAGCAGGGAGGCGGCCAAATTGCCTCCTCCCTCCACCAATAGGGCCGTTATTTCCTGGTTTCCAAGCGAACGCAACACGTTAAGCCATTCCGACTTTGAACTGGCTGCAATTACTTCCGGAGCCAGTCCCGGAGCCAATGCGTTGACGGCTTCATTCAGCGACATGGAGCGCGACACCACCAATCGCTTTGGTTGGACGCGTTTCTTTCCGTCTCTGACTGAAAGGGAGGGGGTGTCTTTTCTCGCGGTGGCCCCTCCAACCATAATGGCGTCGGCCCAACGGCGCAATTCCATCACTCGTTTTCTGGCCGTTGGTCCCGTTATCCATTTCGACTCCCCCGCGGAAGTGGCGATCTTGCCGTCCAAAGTCGAGGCAATTTTCAACAACACGTATGGGCGGCCCGTAGTTATCCACTGGGAAAAAGCCTTGTTTAGGCGGACGCATTTCTCCTCCTCCATCCCGACGAAAGTCTCGATTCCAGCTTTCCGAAGGGTAGCCACTCCTTTGCCATTGTGCTTGGGGTTGGGATCCAAGCACCCCACAAAAACTCTGGAAATTCCAGCCGCGATCACTGCGTCCACACATGGGGGAGTCCTACCAGTGGTGGAGCATGGTTCCAGTGTAACGTACAAATCCGCGTTTTTTGTGTTTCCAGCCGCGGCCCTCAATGCTTCCACCTCGGCGTGAGGGCCTCCCGGAGCATTGTGCCAGCCTTCTCCTGCCACGATGCCATTCCGGACAACTACGGCACCCACCATAGGATTAGGGGATGCGGAGCCCAATCCCCTTTTAGCTAGCCTCAACGCTCGACGCATGAATTTGACATCGCCACTCATCCCGCTAGAATACTCCTCGGAGCGGGTTTTGACAAGTTGTCGCGACACCTGTTTATTCGCCGACGCCAAGGCGGCATGAAGCGGCCGGTATTGGCGCTTATGCGGAATCCGCGCAGTTCCGGCGGTTGAGATGGCACCGCCCAGGACACGCTAGGAGAAAAAACCTATGGATTTTTCCGTTTATTGTTCGCGGAGGGTGCGCGTGGTCCTAACGGCGGTTGTGGTAGTGTGGATTACGATGTTGCTTTTGCCGCTTGGGGCGAATGCGGCCGACAACCCTTCTAATCTGTCCGCGGGGGATTTTTTGAAAATTGTCCGTCGTCCGCCTACCCAAAAGACATGGGCTATATTGCAGGGGACGGTGTCCAACAAAAAAACAGGCGCTGGGGTGTCTAGCGCGAAATTGAGATTGGCGATACGTTTCACTACCGAAATGATTCTTGCCAGGGTAGCCTTGGGAGGCGACGAGGTTTACTTTGTGGGGCAGGCCTACGGAGCCGTGGGAAAACCAGCCAGCGTGTTCAAAGAGGGAGGGGGGGATAAATTGGGGACCGTGTTTGGGGTCTCGCCCGAGGATTTGACCATGTCCTTTCTTTATTGGAAGCTGGAAAAGGAGCTGGCTTCGGACTCGATCAAGACAATTGCGTGCAGGGTTTTTCTCTTGGTGTCTCCGGATGGGAAGCGCAAGGTTAAGGCCTATATCGCCACCGAGTACTTTTTTCCCCTGAGAGTTGAATGGTTGAAGAAAGCGGGAAAAGGCAAATGGGAAGTGACCAGAACCTTGGAGGCGCGTTCTTTCAAAAAGAAGAATGGCTTGTATCTTGTCGACAGCTTGAGTTTTTCCGGTCCTGGCTGGTTGACTCGCGTGGACTTTTCCGATTGCCAGGCTGGCTTGGTCGCCGATGGAGTGCCCAAAGGGTTGTTTGTGCCATCTCAAGCGTCTCCGGACGATAAGCGAGGAGCAAGAGAATGAGGGAGAAAGGCTTTGTCGATGCCAATTTGGTGAAGATAAGCGACAAGATATCCCAGTCGCAATCGTCGGAAGAGTCCGCTAATGTGGATGCCGGCTTGGGCTTTGGTGATGGTGGATCGCCTCCACCTCCTAGGCGAAGCGGGCGTGCTCGGGACACTCTGGAGATTAAAGACAACGAGTGGAAAAAGGCTTTGTTCCGATCTTGGGACGAGTTCAAAGTCGCCCGGAGGGAGGCGGTATCGCAACTTGGGGGGATAGTGGAAGCCATCCCCGACTTGGTGGAGGCGAGCGAGAAACGCATTCGCGAACTTAAAGTTGCCGAAGAAAAATTGCGGTCGATATTGGTGGAGATAGAGGCTATAGACGATTCCACGTGGAACCGCTCGTCGTTGCAGGCGGAACTAGCAAAGGCCGCGCGCAAGGTGGAAGGAGCCAGGATAGAGAGCATGCTCTTTCATTCGAAATTCGCGTCCAACGGCGGGGAAAGCGGAGGGGGCGCGCCAGTGGCGGCGGCATCGCGCGGAGCGTCGTTTCTGCACGAATTGACATCCATCTCTTTCTCCCAGGCTGCTAAGCTCGGTTTGGGGTTCCTCTTCCCGCTTGTGGCGGGAGTTTTGCTTGGAGCCTTCATTATCGCTCTGTTCTATTATTTGGCGCTTCATTAACCGGGGGGTGGCTGTGGGAGAGGACACTCATTCGAGAATCCATTCGTTGTTCGACGACAAAACACGCAAGGCGATGGCCCAGAGGGTCGGGGCCGGCGAAGTCAATAAGTTCCAACGCAGTCCTGGAACCCACCATATCAACGTAGCTCGAAACAGACTGTTCCTATTCATATTAGCTGGCTTGATTCTGCTCGTAGGCGTGACGTGGGGCTTTGTGCGGTAGGTGGGACTCAAGGACAATTCCAAGCGGCGGACTGGCCGCGACTGGAAGCGTTAGGGCAGAGGATGGAGGCCGATTCAAGGGGGCTTTTTGGAAAAAATCAGGGATTTTCGTTGTTTTAAGGCCAATTCAGCTTGCACTCGTCGCTCAAAGTGCTATAGAAAGGGAGTCCGTCGCATTTATTAACCTCTCAAACAAGGAGACGTGGAAGGATGAAATTCTACAACGTCAAGAAGAGGGAATCTGTGGAGATTCCGGAATCCGAATGCAAGAAGGTCGTTTACAAGAGGGAAACTTCGAAGGGTGTCCAAGAGCGTTATGCCGTCCGTGCCCAGGACGACGATGGCACCAACTTGACCAAGTTCCTCAAAAAAGCCGACTACGACAAGCTGTCCTGCCCGGCAGAGTAACAGCGGATTGTTCGCTTCGATTTTCTACCCCGCTGCGGCGGGGTTTTTTTTAGTTTGGAATTGCGGGTGGAGTCAGGTTGGCGTGGCTGGAAGGTCGCCGAGGGGTGATTTCATGTTTGTGTGATTTTTCACTAGACCCTTTGTGGATGAGCAATGGAACTAGCATCTTACATAGACCATACTTTGCTTAAGCCGGATGCCGTGGCATCCGACATCGAGAGGTTGTGCGCCGAGGCCGCGGAGCATTCTTTCGCCTCCGTATGCGTGAATCCGTGTCGCGTGCCTTTGGCTGCCGAGTGTCTGTCCGGTAGCGGGGTAGCGGTTTGCTCGGTGGCCGCTTTTCCGTTGGGCGCCAATTCCACCGAGAGCAAGTTGTCCGAGGTGGTTTGGTGCTTGGACAACGGTGCTATCGAGGTGGACGTGGTCATGAATATTGGTGAGGCCAAAGCGGGCAATTGGGGGTATGTTGAAGGGGAGCTCGATCGATTGGCTGAGCTCACGCGTTCTCGGAGGGCATTGCTAAAAGTAATAATAGAGACCTGTCTTCTTGGTCGGGATGAAATTGTGGAGGCGGCTAAGCGGGTGGTGGCGGCGAAGGCCGATTTTGTGAAGACTTCCACTGGTTTCGCTGGTGGAAGCGCTACGGTCGAGGATGTGGAGTTGCTCGCGGAAGTGGTAGCGGGACGTTGCCGCGTCAAGGCCTCCGGGGGAATAAAAACGAGAGCGGACGCGGAAGCGATGATCAGTGCGGGGGCGGCTAGACTAGGCTCCAGCTCCGGCGTCGCAATTGTTTCGTAGGGCTTGCTGAACCATTCGCATTTTCTTCCATCCTTTCCAATCACCCGCTTCGCTAGGGCTCACTGAATAATTGGGGCCTGCTGAATAATTGGCAAGTGCTTAATTTTCATTTGGTTAGGCCTGTTTTTAACGGTGTCATCTCCAAGGTTTTGGGAGCGGACCTCCCAAAAGCCTTGGAGCCGACTAACGATTTTAGGCACTTGCCAATTCCGCGACACACGTTCGTGTGGCTTAAAGGTGTTCTTCGCTTCGCTGGGACACTTTGTCTACATGTCCCGCCGTCTTGTCACGCCGTAGCTTCATACGGAGGTGGAAGCCGCCTAAGCGGCGACGGAGGCTCGGCACGTTTCCAACTTTTTCAGTAACCCTTTTGTCGTGATGAGCCTTTGATTAGGGGACGATTTTGAATATAGCGTCTGTTGACTTTCCTGTCCTAGGCTGGGGTGTTTCGTTGGCGAAACCCAGTGGCGATATTGCCAGCACCTTCCATGGTGGCAGTATATCCAGCGCCGCCCGCATCTTCTCCATCTCGTAGGCGCAGATCCAGCATGTCGCCAATCCTTCAGCCGTGGCCGCCAAAACGATATGCTCCATGGCTATGCCTATGTCGATATCGGCGATAGGGGTTCCTTCGGGGCGTTTCCAGCATTCATCCATATTGGCCAACGCGACTATTATCGCTGGCGCCTCGGCTAGCCATTTGCCGCCATAGCAGGAGCATATTTTTTCCCTGATGCCATCGTTCAATACCAGGCGGAAACTCCAAGGTTGCAAGTTGCAGGCGGACGGTGCCAGCGCCAACGCCTCGGCTATGTTGTCCAGCGATTTCTTCGGGATGGGGTCGCTCTTGTAGGAACGCACGCTCCTCCGTTTCCTCAGCACGTCATAAAATTCCATAGGTTGCTACCTCCTCTACTTACTTTTAGCATCGGTTATTCGCCGCCGCTCCGCGTAGGGAGTTGGCAACATCGTCAACAATATCCTCCAGGGAGCGTTGCGGGCGCCAGCCGGTCAATTCGGATATCGCCGAAATATTCGGGACTCGCCTGCGCATGTCCTCGAATCCGGCCTCATAAGCCTCGTCGTAGGGGATTCTGGTTATTCCGGACGCGCTCCCGGTCCTTTCTATGACAAGTTCCGCCAGGCCGTTTATGGTCGTTTCCCTAGTCGTGCCAATATTTAAGACGCGTCCCACCGCGTCCGGACACTCGGCGAGCTTCAGAAGGGCATCCACGGTATCGAGGACATGGCAGAAACAACGGCTTTGCTCGCCATCGCCATAGACTAGGAGAGGTTCTCCCGCGAGGGCTTTCGAGACGAATCTTGGAAGCACCATCCCGTACATTCCGGTTTGGCGGGGGCCGACGGTATTGAAGAAGCGCGACACGATAACAGGCAATCCCGAGGCCTTCATGCACGCCATGGCATAGAATTCGTCCAAGAGTTTGCTACAGGCGTAGGACCAGCGGGAGCGGGTGGACGGTCCGATGAGGAGGTCATCCGATTCGGAGAAGCTTTGTTTAGCGGATTTTCCGTACACTTCGCTTGTGGAGGCCACCAATGTTTTGACTCCGCCGGCCTTTATCGCCGCACTTAGAACCCGTTCCGTTCCGTGCACATTGGTCTTGATGGTTCTCGCAGGATCCCGCACCACCAATTCGACTCCCACCGCGGCGGCGAGATGGAACACCATATCAACTCCAGCGACCAGGTTGTCGAGCCTCTCCATCGAAATGATGTCGGCTTCAATAAACTCGAACCCAGGGATGCCGAGCAGATGTGCGATATTGTTTTCCGAGCCCGTGGAGAGGTCATCGACGATGACCACGCTATGGCCTTCGCGGAGAAGAGCCTCCGCCAAATGGCCACCAATGAATCCGGCACCACCAGTTATTAGATAACGCATTGACCCTCCATTTTCCTTCACCTCAGCCCGCTCGCGTGCGACGCGTTATTTTTCCACCAAGTTTTTCAGGCGTTCGTTGACTTCCGCCAATTCCGCGGCTTGTTTCTCCTGGTCTTCGTCGTTGGCTTCGTCCGCTTTTTTCTTTCCCGAGTCCGCAAGATTCTCCAGTTTTTGCTTGGCATCTTCCGACATCTCATCCGTCTCCGTAGCCGCATTTTGATCTTCGGATTGCCGTTCGTTGCTTTGGGGATGCGCCAGTTTTTCCAAAATTTCCTCTTTTCCCTCCGCTTCGCCAACAAGGTATTCCGGGACTTTCCCACCAGAGAGCACGCCGGATGTAACAACACTTTCCGCTTTCGCCTTTTCAACCACGTCCAAGAAGAACTCTTCCAGAGACTTTTTGGGATGGTCTACTTCGAATTCTTCCCCATGCAGCAATTTGCGAAGCGACTCCAGGGCCTTTTTCATTTCCGCGGGTGACAGGGCGGGGACGGTGATAGTATTGACATCGGAAACGGTCAGCAATTCGCCCAAGGTTCCCTCCGCCCGGATTTTTCCGCCGTACATGATGACGACTTTGTCGCAAATATCTTCCACGTCCCCCAACAGGTGGCTGCACACCACCACCGTTTTTCCTCTGGATTTCAAGAGGGATATGAGATTTTTCATTTCTCGACAGCCAATGGGGTCCAAACCTGAGGTGGGCTCGTCCAATATGAGGAGATCGGGGTCGTTTATCATCGCTTGCGCCAAACCTATCCTACGAGCCATTCCTTTGGAAAACTCGCCTATGGGCCTGCGACGGGCATGCGCCAACCCCACCATCTCCAGAAGCTGGTCTGTTCTGCGCCGTCTTTCCGACTTGGGAAGATTGAAAAGAGCGCCGTAGAAATCCAAGGTCTCCTCTGCCGTTAGATACTTGTACAGATACGATTCTTCCGGAAGATATCCCATTTTCCGTTTGATAGCCGTATTGCGGGGGTTGCGTCCAAATACCGACACCACTCCCGCGGTTGGATAAAGCAGGCCCAGCAGCATTTTCACCGTGGTGGATTTTCCCGAGCCATTAGGGCCTAGGATTCCAAAAACTTCGCCTTGGCGAATCTTCAAATCGATGCCGTCCACGGCGTGGGCCTTGGGGCGGGTCCAAAAGTCCCGGAACACCTTGACCAAGCTCGAGACCTCAACTACAACCTCGGTGGATTTTTCCAGTGAATCGCTCATGTTGGATTTCCAATGTTCAATTGCGTTGGAGACACAAGTGACTGTCCCGCCAAATATGCAGTCATATCTCGTTCAACGTCAATTCCTCTCCAGTACGGACAAGTCGGGCGCTATTGAAGAGAACAAGTAAGGTACTCGTAGTGTGGAGAAGCGCCGCCACTATCGGATGTAGAAACCCGAACACGGACAGCGATACGCCACCGACAACGAACAAAACTCCCAAAACCACGTTTTCAAACACAATAAAGCGCGATTTCCGCGCAAGTTTAACTAGCATTGGGACTCGGCGTAGGTCGTTGTTCATAAGGGCGATGGACGCACTGTTTATGGCGATGTCACTTCCTATCGCTCCCATTGCGATACCAAGCGTTCCCGATGCCAGCGCTGGAGCGTCGTTCACGCCATCCCCCACCACGGCTACAGGGCTCACGCGCTGGACCCGCTCCACGAATTTAACCTTGTCGTCAGGAAGCGCTTCCGCTTCAAATTCATCGATACCTAATTCTCCCGCAACCATGGAAGCGACACTTTCCCTATCGCCAGTGACCATAGCCAAACGCTTGACTCCGGAATCTTTAAGCTCGTTCAAGGCCTCTTTGGCCCCCTCTCTGATGGTGTCGCGGAATCCAATCCAGCCGAGTAGCTTGGAACCTTGCGAGACGTGGACCACGCTCATCCCTTCCTCCGAAGGCGGGGGTTCGATGCCTTGGAATTTAACGCGACAGCGCTTTAGCCAGCTTTCACGGCCGGCCCGGCACTTCATCCCGTCCATTTCCGCCTCAACACCTTTCCCGTGGATTTCCTTAGCTGATTCCGGCTTGTCCGTGGCTACCCCCACCTCTTCCGCCAAGTTTTTCAGAGCTACTGCAACGGGATGTTTGCTGGCACTTTCAACAGCGGCGGCTACGCGAAGCAATTCAGCGGGCTCTACCCCTTCGGCTGGAGCCAGTCTAGCCACGGAAAGAACACCTTGCGTAAGAGTTCCGGTTTTGTCGAAAACGAACGCCCGGATTTGGGCGGCTAGCTCTATGTCGGCGATATTTTTTATTAGTATGCCAAGCCTAGCGGCGGCGGCTATTGTCGCCACCGTGGCCGTAGGTGATGCTAGAACCAATGCGCAGGGACACGAAACGATCAGCACTGCGACGACATTGTCCATCGCTCCCGTGAACCACCAAGTCAATCCAGCTATCATAAGTATCGTAGGGGTGTAATACCGAGCGTAGCGGTCTATTACCCGCACGATTGGCGTACGGGAACTTTCCGCCGCCAATATCAATTTTTTGACCTTCCCAAGGGTTGTTTCCCCTCCTACTTTGACGACGCGCATGTCCACCAATCCAGTCAGGTTTTGCGTTCCGGCGAACACATCGTCGTCGATTTCTTTGTCCGCGGGAAGCGACTCTCCCGTTATCGACGACTGGTCCACCGCCGTCTCCCCTCGGATTATGACCCCGTCCACTGGAAAATTGTCACCTGGGCGCACCCGAATCACATCTCCGACTTTCAACGATGCGACGGCCACCTCTCGTTCCGCGCCATCTTCTAGAAGCGAGGCCATCGAAGGGGTCAATTTTATGAGTTGCTCTATCGAGCGTCGGGCGCCGCTTGCTGTCCTGGATTCAATTATTATCGTCAGCAGTAGAAAAAACGCTATGGTTCCGGCGATGCGGAAGTTACCACCAGTCATGGACGCCAAAATTGACAGTGCCACCAATTCGTTCATATGGACGTGTCCAACAATCAAGTCACGAAATGCCGTGATAAGAATTGGTAAAGTCAATACAATAGCCCCGGCAACGGCGGTCAGCTCTGCCGCGACACGTTGGTCTGGGAAGAGCAACGGGAGCAGGTAGGAATTCAGGACCAGGCATCCTCCCACCATGGCGGTACGAAGACGCCCCATGGATCGGGAATGTCCGGGACCCTCGGATATTTGGCAGGAACACAACGGTGCGCCCCCGCACTCCTCTTCTAGCTGTTCCGCCACTTTGACAGACATGGCTGCGACTCCTCCGATTTGCGGATAACAACGAAATATCGCCGAATCCCTCCGGGGATAATGCCCGGATCCGGTAAAAATAGCATTGCGAGCCTCCTTCTTCAAGCCACTTGAACACCGCCGCGACCTGGAGCTGGATTTTCGGATGTGGCGGATATACATTAAATCCGTTGGCGAGATTTGAACCGTATCGCTCCTCCGCATATGGACCACGGAGGACATGGCGATGATTAAATAGGTCCTGAATTCCCTGTCTCGGGTCGACGCGGGTGGAGATTAGGTGGAAAACACGGAAAAGACACAAGGGGAAGTAGCCTCGTTCATGAGGCGTTTGTACGAACGTGGATTGACGACTACCCTCGGAGGGAATATATCCGCCCGCCTGCTTTCGGGGGGATTCCTTATCACGCCATCGGCGTTCGACAAGGCTGCGATTTCCGCGGAGCATATCGGCGAGGTCGATGACGACGGGGTTCCCGCTCGCAAGGGATTCAAGCCCAGCATCGAGACTGGCGCCCACGCCGCCGTCCTCCGTGCCAGGTCCGATGTTAACGCGGTGATTCATGCCCATCCAGTGACTGTATGCGCATTCGCCGCGACATCCGCGGAAATAGACTCGTCGCTCATTATTGAAGCCCGCGAACTTATCGGGGGAATCGCCTATGTCCCTCAATACCCCATGGGTTCCGCGGAACTCGCGGCAACGTTGGCTGAAGCTGTCGCAGAGTCAAACTGTGTCGTCATGCGCGGGCATGGAGCCCTCGTTGTCGGAAAAACTCTGGTGGAGGCGTTCGAACGCATGGAAGTTCTTGAAAACGCCGCCAAAATGACGCTGATAGTCCGCGAACTCCGCGTCCAATCATTGACATCATAGGTTGGAGCCCGCGGAAAAAAGCATTTTTAATTTATTCGGAAAAGGCCGAATCCACCGTGTTAGCGTCGGATATTCTTTGGTGGTTTTGATGGAAGAACCAATCGACATACCAATTCTCCCGCGGCGATTTCTCCATTAATCGCGGTTCTCGCGAAGTCGCGTTGCCTGTCTACCAGGAAGGCGACGCCATCTTGGGGAACGTCCACTAGTTTCAAATTCACAACGCTTCCTCTCACGGGGAATCCCCTTACTAGGAAAGTATTAAGCCCGTCCTGTTTTGGGGTCAGATAGAATAGTTTGCCATTGACCATGATCTTGAGCCTCCGCTTGCGGCATATCAATGGAATTTGGAAGGTTGCGTTGGCGCCAGGGGATTCGGAGAACTTTTTCTCGACCAGTGCTCCTGTTTTAAGAGCAACTGGAGTCCAACCTCCAAAAGGCCGGGGGCCATGATCGAAGAGGAGGGTTTTCCCTCCTAGTTTAACCATTACGCCTTGTGGGTAGGCCAGGCGTAAGACATTTTTCTCAAGATGTCCGCGATACAAGGGGAACATCTCAAAAACTGCGAACGCCGCGATGACGAGAGCTAAAACGGTCCTAGCGACCCCCCTTTTGCGAACCGCCACTTTGAAGCATTCCACCGCTACTATCGCCGCGCAAATCGCGAGCAGGGGGAATATTGTGACGCGGTATCTGGATTCGTTACGCGCCAATCCGATTCCGAGCCAAAATAAGCCTATCATCAACGACAACATCGTCGTTCCCCTGTTTCTCCATAATCTTTTGCCGAACAGGATCAACATGGCGGGAAAGCCCATCAAGAGAACCGCGGAGGGGATGATGCCTGAAAACCGCAGAGGGAGGGATTTGGAGATGGATTTACGGGCCAGCTCGAGATTGTCGTATATTTCTCCGGAATCCCAAAAGAGGAGGAGTTTTCTAAAAGCTAGTTCGGCGAACGCCAACGGCTTGTCCCACGCCCATGATATTACCCTCTTCCAAACTGGAGTTCGATCGGCGGTGGCTATCCAGTACCGTGAGGTGTCCGTGTTGTGCAAGGTGCCCGGGGGCGATTCCGGATTATCGGCCAACGCCAAATTCGCCCCCCCGCCGGTAGATGGTCCCGACAACTCGCCGGTAACCCAAGTATTGTACAGACAGAATGGCGCCATGGGCGCCAGGCAACACAAGAAAAAGACGGTCAATGTCGCTATGCGCCGCTGAAGTAGTCCTTTTCCCGTAATGTACGGGGAGGCGATGAAAATCAGCGCGCAAACGGCGGGAACGAATGTGACGGCATTGGCTCTGCTGAGAATTAACGCCGCGCACACGCCACCACTCGCCCCCCATAGCGGTAAAGATGTTTTTGGAGAGGAGCGCGTAAGCATGGCGGCCAACACCAACCAAGCTAGAAGAGCGACTAAGAAAGCGTTTAAAGTAGCTATCAGAGCAAAAGACACATATAGGAGAGGAAGCTTGGCGAACGCCAACAATCCCGCCGCGATGAGTCCGGTCGCGCGTCCTCTAATCAAGGCGGCGCACCAGCCGACGAGATAGACCGTTCCTCCCCCCAATAGCGACTGCGCCACAAGCACTGTCCATACGCCATCCCCAAATAATCTCACTAGGGGAAGGAATACGACGTAGTAGAACGGCTGGTAGTACAATGGCCCCGAATATTCGCCACGCAATATTTGCGCGGAATATCGAAGATACGTTCTCATATCGACCCCTTGGGGAGGATGGGCCACCAGCGGGCAGGAGCTATACAGGTTGGCGCACACCAACAGGCGCGCGACGACCGCTGCCACCGATATGGCTGCTAACAGTATATGGAACTTCCGAGTGTCGTTATTTGCTTGAAACATACGGGGCATCCTCAATGGTTCCACTCCTTCAACATATAGAATTTGCCGTCGCACCTTGGATTCGCCAAAATCATGCGGAGGTCTTCCAGTTTCAATCCTTTGAATTTCAAAACTCCCATAATTCTTTGAGCTGTATCGCTAGCGGCGGCGTCCATGCGCAAGGAGCGCTCCAGCGCAAGCTTGTTGTACAAGGCCACAAGCGAGGTCGGTTGGGCGACTAATTCCAATTCCAAATAACGTAATGCTTCTCGCTTCCAACCGAACCTAAGGCAACAGTCGGCCATGTGGGAGTTGGCGTGCGCCAATATTCTATCCGGCCTGGCTTCCAACGCGGAAAAATATTTCCACCCTAGATACGGGTCGTTGAAGTGGAGCAAAGATAGTATCCCGGCGTTATACAGTACTTTAGGTGCGGGTTGGATTGACGCGGATTTGTCGTAAAAATGCAATGCCAAAGGCAGGTTGCGATGGTCATACGCGAATCCCGCCAAACGTCGTTCATAAGACGAGCGGGCGTTTTTAATCGCCATGCCTACGGCCAAGGCAAGCATTAATGCCGCCACTAGCGACGCAACCACCGCCATTCCCCCAAAGGGCATCAATCGATGACGCTTAATATCTTTTTCGTTCGGTTCCGAGACCGCATCTCCAATCAACATGCCTTGCGAGAGTAATAGCAGTATGTTGGTTGGCCAACGCGAGGCAACCAAATCGAACATGGAGTGCGTCAGCAACGCCACATAGGCGAAAAAGAGCATTTTGGATACTGGAGTCAAGCTATTGAACTTCCGCAAGCACCCGAACGGGAGCAGGTAGAAAAGCGCCAGAGGCAAAAGTCCCAAGATGCCGAAGGAGCCCGCTAGGTACAAGAGGTGGTTGTGCGGGTGGTCCGATCGGGTGGTGTAATATCGGGAACGCAAAAATCTCGCCCAAGGAATATATTTAGCGTAGTGCGATTCGTAGCTAGGCTGGCCAACTCCCATCACCGGGTTGTTAATCGCCATTTCCGCCGCTCCGTTCCATAACGGTGGCCTGACATCCTCCGAAATCGCGGAGGCGAGCTTGTCCCCATACAAAATGATGAAAACCACTCCAGCCAAGACTATAGCGATGACAGTCGATATCACAAATTTGACAGCCTTGCGCCTGTAGCGTTTGTTTTCGTGAGAAACCAATGTCGCCACGCCGCACGCATATGCGCCCACAAGTAATCCCACATTGGCTCCGCGAGATTCGCACTTGAAAATAATGGGAAGCGATATGATTGCCGGGATTGCCGAAAGTATTTTGACAGCGGTTTGGCTTCCCCATCGCCATATTAGAGCGCGATAAAGATAGTAGGTGGCAAACGGGGCGGTGGCGACTAGGAGGCTGCCATGCCAGTTGCGGTTGCCAGTTATACCCACGGGGCCAGTGCCGATAAGCCATTCGGGAACCGCGTACACTGTGTTGAACAACCAAAAAAGAAGGAAATAGGGCCCAATCATCTTCTTGAGGATGTGACGGTAAAGATACGCCACCCACGGAATTGACACCCATATCGTGGAAACGCAAAACTCTCTGAACGAGTAGTTTTCATGCTCCATGAATTGGAATAGTGACACGCAAATGAAAGCTAGCGCCCCTAAGGCTATGCGGATGTCCCACTTGGAACTAAGTATACCTTTTTTTAAGACCGCCGCCAATAGAAGGCATAACGCCAATGCTCCTAGGACGTGGTCGTCCACTAAAACCAATTCCCAGGCACGTCCTATGCCGGAGAAAGGGGTAGACAACAATAGTGGCCGCCAAAGCAATCCGAATGCTAGGAAAATTGCCAAAAGGGAAAGCGAAAAATCCCCGCGAAGTTCCGCGGACGATTTTTCCCCATTGTCAATTGCTGATTTCATGGTGGTAGAGCGTGTTTATCGGCTCTGAATAACCAAGGCCTGCTGAATAATTTGCAAGTGCTGTATTTTCATCGGGTTAAATGCCTTTTTTGATGGTGTCGTCTCCAAGACTGTGTGGGGGGCTCAAAAGCCTTGGCCCTGACGATGATTTTCGCCCATTTTTACGCACTTGCCAATTCCAGGAAGGATTGGCTCATTGCCTACATGTCCCGCCAGCCTGTCCCGCCGCAAGTTCACTGAAGCGGAGCCACTAGCCCATTCTCGACTTTTTCGGTACATCGCGTCCCTCACTTCCCGAGCGAAGCGGGAGCTACTTTCAATAACCGTCTAACTGTCCCACCATACTATGAGGAGCATGAAATGGCAAAAAAAAGAGAGCGGGAATTCCCGCTCTCTTCTTGTTCGTCTCATGGAGATTCCAGATTAGAATCCACCAAGGAATTTGCTCGATCCAGCGCTTGTGGTCCACGCAGATCCAGCATAGCCCTTGACGTGGCCATCCACGAACAAGATGTTACCATACTTGTCATGGTTGGCAGCCTTGTCACAGGCCAAACCACTGTCAACAGAGGACGCCTCCGACAAGCCCGGAGCGTACACGTAAGAAGAGTCACCCGTGGAAATCGAGCCCGCTGTCAATCCGCTAACGGTAGTACTGGGGCACACGTACACCTTCGTGTTCTCGAGAAATCCCTCAGTAACCAGCAACGCCAGCGCATTGTAGCCGCCAGAGGAATAATCGTAGTTCGGGAATTGCTCGTCATACAAGTTGGAATACATGCGGATGGACAAGCCAATCTGCTTGAGGTTGTTTGTACACGAGATTTTGCGAGCACTTTCGCGAGCCATTGAGAGGGCTGGCAGAAGCATCGCAGCGAGGATACCGATGATCGCAATAACGACCAGCAGCTCGATGAGTGTGAACTCACGCTTCTTCATTTTTCAACTCCTTTGTTGTTTTGGAACCACCCCCTACCACGGGATAAGCGGCTCCTCTTACTTCGTTCCATTACCTATTCTATCAAAAACGAATGCGGCGCGCAAGCCCTGTTTCAAAAATAAAAGCGTTTTTTTTAAGATATTTTGCAGAAACGTGCTTCAGAGCGGGCGGCTTCCCGTACGAATCACGCCAAAAGCGGCTCCAGTGATTTGGGCGCGGATCTGGCTGGTCTTCCAGTGGCCATATCCACGCAGGCATGCACGGTATGGCCGGATGCCAACAATGCGCCCTCCCTTCTAACCTCGCAGTAAATCGTCACTCTGGGACCGGAGGCGCTATCCACCCAAGCGGAAATATGGAGGATATCGTCGTATTTGGCCGGTCTTTTGTGTCGGCAATAAGACTCCACGACAGGCAAAGCCACTCCGTGCTTCTCTTCCAGTTCGGCGTAGGGGATGCCATGTTCCCTGAGCAATTCATTGCGGGCTCTTTCGAAGTAAACGAAGTAGTTGGCGTAATAGACCACTCCCATCTGGTCCGTATCCGCGTAAGGGACCCTGTACTCCATTATGGTTTTAGCGCTCACGTCGCTCCTCCCTCTACATTGTCCGCGATAAAATCGACGACCTCGTCGATTGTCATGTCACTGGTATCTACCGCTATTGCGTCGTCGGCCTTTTTGAGAGGCGAAACTGGCCGCTCCATATCTCTCTTGTCACGTTCGGCTATTTCCTTGGCGACGCTAGAGATCGTAGCGCCATCCACGCATTCTCCAGCTTGCGCCAAGCGTCTCTTCGCTCTAACTTCAGGTGACGCCGAGAGAAAAAATTTACGTTTGGCATCGGGGAACACCACGGTCCCTATATCGCGTCCTTCCATTACTATTGTTCCTTCATCGGCAAAGGCTCTTTGCTTCTTCACCAGCCACTCCCTTACCGCTGGCATCGCGGCCACTTTGCTTACAAACTTAGCCACCTCGGGAGATCTTATCTCCATTCCGACGTCCTCTCCGTCAAGCTTCAGAGCGAAAGCTCCGTCACCGACATTTGTGTATTCAAGTTCGATATCGCCTAGCATCCCAACCACGTCTTCCTCGGAGAGCCCCGCGTCGCCAAAACGCCTCAAGGCCGCCAACGTCACCGCCCGATACATATTTCCGGTATTGACGTATGTCGCTCCAAGCCGTTCCGCCACCAGCGCAGCCACGGTGCTTTTTCCGGAGGCCGCCGGTCCGTCTATCGCCACGACGTTTTTTCGACAGGCCATTGTTGCCACCTCACAATAAATCGGGTTGTCCATCGTTGCCGTCGAGCGAGGAAACTCCAAAGCGCCTCATGGTCTTCTCCGTCACCACGCGCCCTTGGGGTGTGCGCATTAGATAGCCCTCCTGAATAAGAAAAGGTTCGCAGACTTCTTCTATTGTTCCCTCCTCCTCTCCCACTGCGACGGCTATCGTCTTGATTCCCACAGCCCTGCCGTTGAACTTGAACAGAATGGTCTCCAAGATGCGGTTGTCCATTTCGTCCAATCCGTCCTGGTCGATCTCGAGCATTTCCAACGCAGCGGCGGCCGATTCCTTGGTAATGCCTCCGGCCGTTTTGACCTGAGCGTAGTCGCGCGCCCATTTCAGTAGGTTGTTGGCTATTCTAGGCGTTCCGCGGCTTCTGCGGGCCAGTTCCATTGCTCCGTCCTCGTCTATCTCCACGTGCAATATCCGCGCCGAGCGGAAGATAATCTCGCGGAGAACCTCCGGAGAATAATAGTCCAACCGATTGACCAAGACGAATCTCGACCGCAGAGGCGCGGACAGCATCCCCTGTCTCGTCGTAGCGCCTACCAACGTGAATTTCGGCACGTTCAGTCTCACCGATCTAGCCCCTGGCCCTTGGTCTATCATTATATCTATGAAAAAATCCTCCATCGCGCTGTACAGATATTCTTCCACCGTTGTGTTTAGTCTGTGGATTTCGTCAATAAAAAGGCAATCCCCCTCCTGCAAGGATGTCAAAAGGCCGGCTAAATCGGCGGGCTTGTCGATCACGGGGCCGCTGGATGATTTGATATTTGAGCCGAACTCGTTCGCCAATATGTATGCCAGAGTTGTCTTGCCCAATCCGGGGGGGCCGCTCAGGAGAATATGTCCCAACGGCTCACCGCGCCCCTTGGCCGCTTCCACATGGAGCTTCAATCGGGCTTTGATCTTGTCTTGCCCGGGAAACGAGTCGAACGACGAGGGCCGCAGCGATTCCTCGAATTCCGCGTCCTTCTCGCTCAAAGTGGATTTTATAAAGCTTTCAGCCAACGTCAAAAACCTCGCTAGTTTGACAAAACGACACGGGAAAGTACCGTATCCGCCGTTTTTTTCCACGTACGCAACACTATTAATTTATGGAAAAGAAGGAGAGCGGCATGGGATTTGAAATGGAAAAACTCGGAGCGGACACGGTTCGCTCCCTATCGGCGGAAGCAATACAACGGGCCAAGTCCGGCCATCCTGGAATGCCATTGGGATGCGCGGATCTAGCATTCGCATTGTTCAACAACCATCTCCGGCACGACCCCTCAAATCCGACTTGGCTCGGACGCGATCGTTTTGTTCTTTCCGCTGGGCACGGATCTATGCTCTTATACTCGCTCCTGCACCTTTTTGATTATGGTCTGTCCATGGAGGATCTTAAGAACTTCCGTCAATGGGGAAGCTTGACCCCGGGGCATCCGGAATACGGGCACACCAAAGGCGTTGAAGTCACCACGGGCCCCTTGGGGAGTGGATTCGCCTCCGCGGTTGGCATGGCGATGGCCCTCAAGCAACTGGCGACCGACACGGGACTCGACAGGTCAGGTATGTTCGACCCCAAAGTGTATGTCATATCCGGTGACGGATGTATGATGGAGGGCTCCGTTTCGGAGGCGGCGTCATTGGCGGGGCACCAGGAACTTGACAATCTGGTTTGTTTTTACGACGATAACAAAATCACTATCGAGGGTGCCACGTCGCTGGCGTTCTCCGAGGACGTTCCCAAGCGTTTCGAGGCGTTTGGTTGGAGAGTTCTCATCTGCGACGACGCTAACGACGTGGCGAAAGTCGACGCGGTGATCGCGGAAGCCAAACGGGCCGAAGGATGCCCCACATTGGTTGTCTGCAAAACACAAATCGGATTCGGCGCTCCCAACAAGCAGGGAAAGTCTTCCGCCCACGGAGAGCCTCTAGGCGAGGACGAAGTCGCGGCGATGAAAAGGAATCTAGGCTTTGATTTCGAGCCGTTTACCGTCCCGGAAAAGCTTCAACAGGCGCTGGCGGTAAAAATAGCGGAATTGAAACAAGCGGCCGCTGACTGGAACAGCAAACTCGACGCGTTTCTAGCGGCGAACGCCGACGTTAAAGAAAAATTGGACGCCAGATTGGAGAAGAGAGTTCCCGCGGATATCGCGGAACGACTCCTAGAGGCCGCTCCCACCGACAAGCCAATTGCCACCCGCGCTTCCGGTGGTGTCGTCCTGCAAGAAGCGTCCAAGCTTGTTCCCGCTCTTTGCGGTGGCGCCGCCGATTTGGCGCCGTCAACCAAAACATTGGTGGGCGACGCTGGTCATTTCGGCCCCGACGACCGCTCCGGACGCAACTTCCACTTCGGAGTCCGCGAACTGGCGATGGGGTTGTGTGGGAACGGTATGGCTCTAGTGGAAGGCACTTTGCCGTACACATCGACATTCTTCGTCTTCTCCGACTATATGAAACCAGCTATCCGGCTAGCGGCGCTTCAGAAACTCCATGAAATATATGTGTTCACGCATGATTCTTTCTTTGTCGGCGAGGATGGCCCCACTCACGAGCCTATTGAGCAATTGGCCATGTTGCGCTCGATTCCAGAGATGACGGTTATCCGTCCTTGCGACGCCAACGAGGTGGCGCTGGCCTGGGCCGAAGCCCTGACCGCCGGTGGGCCGGTGGCCCTGGTTCTAACTAGGCAGAATCTGCCCCCAATTCCCGAGAACTTGAGAGGCCGGATAGCGCTGAGCAAAGGAGCGTATATTCTCAAAGACACCGATTCCCCGGACGCCATCCTTATAGCTACTGGCTCCGAGGTAGCGCTGGCGATGGAAGCGGCCGTTGTGCTCGACAAGGATGGGGTCTCGGCAAAAATTGTTTCCATGCCCTCTTGGGAACTTTTTGAAAAGCAGTCCCGCGACTACCGCGAAAGCGTTATTCCATCGACCACGGAAGCCCTCAAAGTTTCCATCGAAGCGGCATCCACATTTGGTTGGGCTAAATACACTGGACCAAACGGATTGAACATTGGCATGGAGGGCTTCGGCGCTTCCGCGCCTTACGCGAAGCTCGCGGAGGAATACGGATTCACGGCGGAGGCCGTGGCCGAGAGGATTAAGAACGCGTTGGCTTGAAACCTTTTACTCAACAGCCGACAATACACACAACAAGGCGGATTCAATGCCCGAAAATAGAAAGCTAGTCATTGTCGAGTCGCCGGCCAAGGCGAGAACTATTAGTCGCTTTCTCGGTGGAAACTACGAGATCACGGCGTCCATGGGACATGTTAGAGACCTTCCCGAACGCTCTTTGGGTGTGGATATCGAACATGGATTCGAGCCGGTATACGTGGAAACCAAGAAAGATGTCGTGGCGAAGTTGGCGAAATCTGCGAAACAAGCGTCGGAAATATATCTTGCGCCGGACCCCGACCGCGAGGGAGAGGCCATCGCTTGGCATCTCAAAGAGTTGCTCGACCGTAAACGTCCCCCCGTGGAATTCCGCCGGGTTGTTTTTCACGAAATAACCAAATCCGCGATAACAAAGGCGTTTCAATCCCCTGGCGAGATAAATGGACGCCTAGTCGATGCCCAACAGGCCCGAAGGATACTTGATAGACTAGTCGGCTACAAGGTTAGCCCGTTGTTATGGACGAAGCTGGGGCAGGGAAAGGCGCTCAGCGCTGGACGGGTCCAGTCGGTAGCTCTAAGAATTGTTTGCGAAAGGGAGCGGGAGATCCAAGCATTCAAGCCAAAGGAATATTGGGTGTTCATTGGCTTGTTCGAGCCATCGCGGAATCCAGGACCGCGCAACCAATTCAAAGCTAGATTAACAAAAATCGACGGAGTCAAAGCGGATGTTGGCGATACCAACGCCGCGGAAAAGGTAAAAGTCGATCTGGTGAAAAGTGAGGGATTCGTTGTCTCGGCCGTTGAAGTGAAACCCCAACGGCGCAAAGCGCCTCCCCCGTTCATAACCAGTTCCATGCAGCAAAGCGCCAGCGCTTATCTTAGAATGTCTGCCAGCAGGACTATGGGAGTTGCCCAGTCCCTATACGAAGGTGTCGATATCGGGTCCGGGGGCCCAACCGGCTTGATAACGTATATGAGAACCGACTCGGTGGCGGTGGCGGCGGAAGCGACTAAAACCTGCCGGGCCTTTATTCAAGCTAAGTATGGCGACAAGTTTCTCCCGCCGAAGCCGCCAGTTTACAAAAGCAGGGCGTCCGCGCAAGCCGCGCACGAGGCTATACGGCCTGCCGATGTCACACTCACCCCCGATAGGGCCAAGCCTTTTCTCGACAAGGACCAGTTCCGCCTGTACGAAATGATATGGAAAAGGTTCGTCGCTAGCCAAATGGCTCCAGCCATGCTGAAACGGACGACTGTCCTCTTGGAAAACGGTTCCGGCCCACGTAGATTCACATTTCAAGCGAGAGCAACGGTGACTGAATTCCCGGGATTTACAACCCTGTATCCCGCGAAAGACGATGCCGGCGAGAACAAAACCGACGACCGGGAGGAGGCCTCGGGCGACGCGGTGTCCATACTCGGTAAGCTTAACAAGGGCGAGCGATGTCGCCATGTGGATTTCGAGGGCGAACAAAAGTTTACCGAACCTCCCCCTAGATACTCGGAGGCGACACTTATCAGAGAGCTCGAAGCGAATGGAATAGGACGTCCGTCAACATATGCCACTATTGTCGGGACAATCCAAAACCGCGGCTATTGCGGAAGGGAAAAAGGAAAACTCGTTCCAACTCCAATAGGGTTCGAGGTGAATGATTACCTCGTCGAAACCCTTCCGGCACTGTTCCAAGTGGGATTCACCGCCGAGATGGAAAAGAAACTCGACGAGATCGAGGATGGCACGGTCGATTGGCGCGAAATGCTGAAAACGTTCAACAACAATCTCGCCACTTGGTTGGGCGAGGCGAAATTCGCCAACGCTCCGGATTCGGCCAAGGTCAGTGCGCTTGTGGAGGCTTTGGACAAAATCGAAAAATGGGAAGCGCCACACAAGGTCAACAAGTCAAAACGCGACGACAAAGCCTTTTTCGATTCGATTAAGAAACAGTTTTCCGAAAGTGCCGCCATCACTGAAAAGCAGTGGGGGGCGCTGCTGGGGTTGGCGGTGGCGTATAGGGACCAAATATCGGATTTGGACGGCCTGGCGGCTAAAAACGATTTTACCAACGACCTCAAGGAGGCGGAAGAACGGCGCGAGGCAATAGCCGCGGCCGCAGTTGAACGCAAACGGATGATGGAAAGCGAGGATACGCTGAAACTCAAGAGGGCCTTCGACATCCTCGCCAATGCGCCTTGGGAAGCCCCTTCGAAAAAAGGCGCTCGGACATATGACGATGCCAAATTCTTCAAATCCTTGAAAAAACAACTCGACGACGGGCGCCCCCTATCCGAAAAACAAATCGCCGCTTTGGGCCGTATGGCCGCGAAATACGCTGATAAAATTGAAAACGCCGACGAGCTCCGCGAATTGCTCAGCCTCGACGCGTTGGCGGCCGCGGCACCGTCGGTAGCTCCTCAAACCGCCAAGGAAATTGAAACCGCCCTGGATGTCTTGGGAAAAGTCTCGGAATGGGCGGAGCCCGTCAAAAAGGGCCGCAGGGTTTACAACGACAAGGAGTTTTTCGATTCCCTCGCGTCGCAATACGCATCGAAAAAATCCCTAAGCCCAAGGCAGGTCGCCGCGCTGAAACGCTTGGCTGCGAAATATGCCGACAAGACTTGACATGCGAGCGGCATGTTGTATCTTCCCCATCCTTTCAAGGACGGGCGATTAGCTCAGTTGGCTAGAGCACTTGGTTTACACCCAAGTTGTCGCAGGTTCGAGTCCTGCATCGCCCACCAACTTCGCAACTCTGATTCCACCGAAATAAAGCCCCTATGCCCCACCCCGAACATTGAGAAAATTAGGGTTCGCTGAATAATTGGGGCTCATTGAATCATCGTGCGGGCGGCGTCAGGGACTCCACATATTCCGCGGAAAGCGCGGCAGAGGGCGCGAAGTCCGCGGATTTCATATAGTTTATGACGGCGTTTCTGAATTGGTTTAAAACGATGTTGTCCGGTGAGGATTTGAGAATGGGGGCCGGAGTGACCATGAGTTTCCCTTTCCCGACTTTCGCCTCCACCAGCAAGGCTAGGCGGCGGTTCGTGAACCAGTCGTCGATTATATTGACTATGGGATTCAGGTCCGCTGGCGCCGAATCGAGATACAGCGGATTCTTTGTCTTCGAGATAATATACCACCACTGGTAGTTCGAATAGCTGTCGGTGGGGAAGTTCTTAAAAAGGGGATGGTTGGGGTCGAGTTCAACCCCCATCACCGTTGGCGGCTGCCTCTTCGCCCATACGGTGTTCCAGAATATCGTCGAGAATCCCAGCACCGCCGCGCGCTCCTTCGGCTTGGGCATATTGAGAGATTCGGGAACGAAAAGGACCGACGCGCCTTTCGCGAGTCCCGCCACCGCTTTCGCGCCGTTGTCCGTAACCACGATATCCCCCGTATCGGCGGGTTTGGCATCCGCTGGATACACCCAGACATCGTAATAATTCTTGATGTCAGAGTCTTTGATCGAGAACACAATCCGGCATTCCGCCGGAGCTTTCGCCGCGTCAAGGGGAATCGTCAACGATTTTGCGACTGTCGAAAGTCCAAACCCGATATCGCCGATCTTTTTCGATCCCGACGCCACCAAAGCGCCCTTTTTGTCTTTCATCGTCCATAGCAGCTCGGCGTTTCGAAGCGGCGTCTCGCCGTAATGCGATATCGCCACGTCCAATACTATCTTCTCGTCCGACTTGTAGATTAGCTTGGGAAATTCCCCCAAGATGACGGTCTTGCCGTTGAAACACCGGTATTCCGCGGACGAGGTGTAGGACTTCACCTTCCAAAAAACGTTCACCGGGCCAACCAGCGCAGTCCCTTGTCCCGGAAAATCGTTGATTCCCAAAAGCTGATATCCCCCGCAACCCCGCGTGCGGCGAAGCTTCTCGATTTCAAATTTGTAGCACAGCGTCTGCAATTTCCCGCTGGCGTCGAAGTAACGGCGCCATTTCGAGAGCAGATGGTTGTCCTCCATGTTCTTCCTGAATATCTCGTAGTTGCGCGGTTTCAAAAAGCCGGTGTAGAGCTTCATTTCGTCGAAATCGGGGAAGACGCACCATTGTCCGGTCTCGTGCGCGACATAGGGTTTCGCCGGGTCTTTTTTCGTGGTGGCGTCGAAGTTCGATGCGAACTCCGGAGGATTGGCGTTTATCGAGGACTTCAATCCCGCCTTCCAGGGATAGACGCGCATTCCGCGCATGATGTCGTAG
>WFSE01000048.1 GCA_015486135.1 Lentisphaeria bacterium | reverse complement strand
TTTTCTTATCCGGAATAAACCGCCACTTTAACTTCGCGTGTCTTCTTGTCTTCCGGAGGAATCTCGTTCCCATCGAACGGCTCGCCGTCAACCCACACGCCAGCGGCGGCCGGATCGTCCACGCGACTCGCCTCTATCCGATATTCCGTCCCGCGGAACACGCGGGTCGCCTTGAACTCCGGTATTTCCCGCGGAAGTCGCGGATCGACCACCAGTCCGCGGTATCCGGCCCTGACCCCGAGAATATGCCAGGCTATCGCGACATAGTTCCACGCGGCGGTTCCAGTCAGCCAGCTGTTTTTCGCCTCGCCGTGCCTTGGCGCCGCCTTTCCAGCTATCATTTGGGCGTAAACATACGGCTCGCAACGGTGGACATCGCTAATCTCCTCGCGCCACGCCGGAGCTATTCTTTTGTAGTAGTCGAACGCGCGGTCGTTGTTGCCGACAACGGTCTCGGCGATAATCACCCACGGATTGGCATGGCAGAATATCCCACCGTTCTCCTTGTAGCCGGGAGGGTAGGACGATATCTCGCCCAAGTGTAGCTGGTATGACGTGAACGGAGGATCGTTGAGGACGATCCCGTGTGGTGTCGCTAGATGCCGCTCGACCGAGTCGAGGGCCTTTTTAGCGAATCCGTCGTCAACACCCACGCCAGCCATCGCACACCATCCTTGGGATTCTATGAATATCTTCCCTTCGTCGCTATCGGCGCTTCCGACCTTCCCGCCAAACGAATCGTACGCTCTGAGGAACCATTCTTTATCTCTGCCCTGCGCATTGACCGTCTCAACCATCTCCGCTACGGCGGCCCGGGTTTTCGCGGCTTCCGCATCCTCGCCGATAAAGTCGAGCAATTCCGCCAGCTCTCCGGCGGCGCGGATAAACAATCCGGCGATCATGACCGATTCCGCGGTCTTGCCGTCGCCCTTGTTAGCGGTCGTCTGGAAACTCTCGCCCGGCTCGTCGGAGAAACAGTTCAGGTTGAGGCAGTCGTTCCAGTCGGCGCGGCCGATAAGGGGCAATCCATGCGGGCCGCGGTTGTCCAGAGTGAAGTCCCGCGAGCGTAGCAAATGACCCAAGAGCGGCTCCGCCAACTCCGCGAGGTTCTCGTAAGGTGTCCGCTCGTCCAAAATCGAGGTGTCGCCAGTCTCGCGGACATAGGCGCAGGTCGACAGAATCAGCCACAACGGGTCGTCATTGAAATTATCACCCAAATCGGGATTGCCGCGCTTGGTCAACGGCTGGTACTGGTGGTATGCGCCACCATCGCGCAGCTGCGTGGCGGCGAGGTCCAATATCCTTTCGCGGGCGCGTTCGGGAATCTGGTGGACAAAACCAAGAATGTCCTGGTTCGAGTCGCGGAAACCCATGCCGCGCCCCACGCCGGACTCGAAATACGACGCGCTGCGGGACAGGTTGAACGTGACCATGCACTGGTAGGGGTTCCAGATGTTCACCATCCTTTCCAATCGCTCGTCCCCGCACTCTATTTGGAACGGCGACAGCACCTTGTCCCAAAACTCCCGCGACTCCGCCAACGCCCGGTCCACGGCGGCGGAATCCGCGAATTCCGCGATAACCTTCTCCGCTTTCTCCTTGTTGATCACTCCCGGCGCGGCGAACTTCTCCTCCCGCCCGTTCTCCACGTATCCCAACAGATATATCAGCTCCGTGGATTCCCCGGGCGCCAATTCCAGATCGACGCTCCGAGCCGCCACCGGCGACCACCCGGATGCGATGGAATCGGAGCATTTCCCCGCGATTACCGCGGCGGGCGACTCCAGACCACCGTACGCCCCGATAAAGGTCTCGCGGTCGGTGTCGAACGACGATTGCGCACGGTTCAAACTCGAAAACGCATAGTGGTCGCGTCTTTCGCGGTATTCGGTTTTGTGGTATATCACCGACCCTACCACCTCCACCTCGCCGCAACTAAGGTTCCGCTGGAAATTTATCGCGTCGTCCAAGGCGTCCCATAAACAAAATTCCAAAAACGAGAAAAACGATACTTTTTTAGACTCGCTCGAGTTGTTGGTAACGCGGACCCGTTGTATCTCCACATCACGCCCTTGCGGGATGAAGAACAGCATCTCCACGCCAATCCCATCCTTCTCCGACTCTATGACGGTGTATCCCAGTCCGTGACGGCAAATGTATGAATCGAGCTCCGCCTTGACGGGCTGCCATCCCGGCGACCAGATCGAATCGCCGTCCTTCACGTAAAAACACCTGCCACCCTGGTCGGTCGGAATGTTGTTGTAACGGAAACGCGTTATCCGCCTCAGTTTCGCATCGCGGTGGAAGTGGTATCCTCCGCCAGTGTTCGAAATCAAACCAAACATCGCCTCGGTGCCAAGATAATTTATCCAAGGCAACGGTGTCTTCGGTGTAGTTATCACGTATTCGCGCCGCTCGTCGTCGAAATATCCGTATTTCATAATCCCTTATCCTTTCGCTCTCGTCTTTCCAAGGGAAACAAACGGCGGCCAGCCCGCCATTCCAACAATCCCCGCCAACATAACGCCCAATGCCATTCTTATCAATCCCCCGGCAGGGGGACTGGGAAGTAAGAGAGAACCACGAATGGAAAGGACGGGGCGGCTTTCCTGTCCCCCTGTCCACACCGTCCACACCGTCCACACCGTCCACGGCTCCTTGATTCCGGCGATAGCGGGGTTTATACTGCCCCGGGTGAGCGTAGGGGTATTTTAGGTGTTCGATTACCGGAGGAGAGGATGGACACTGGAGTTTTCGATAGAACCGAGGCCGAAGGGAGAATAATAAGCTCCGCGGCCTACAATTTGGTGATAGGGCTTACACTGTTATGGGGTTTCGCCGTCAACTGGATCATCGTAACCTCCATATCACCCCAGGCGATAGCCGATATCAACCCTTGGATTTTTTTCATAGGCTATTTCGCGTCGTGCTTTTTCGGGGTTTATCTGTTCATCAGGATTTTGAGTATTCTCGGCCGTAATAGGAATTAATTGAAACATGGATGAGATAACATTTGACGACGAATGGTTCATGAGGCGCGCGTTCGCGCAGGCGGAGGCGGCGTTCGACGAGGGTGAGGTCCCGGTTGGGGCGGTCGCGGTCAAAGACGGCGCGGTAATCGCGTCGGCCAGAAACCAGGTTGAGACGCTAAAAGACGCCACCGCGCACGCCGAGATTTTAGTCGTTACTCAAGCCGAAGCGGTTTTGGGTGACTGGCGTTTGGGCGATGTGGACATATACGTCACCAAGGAGCCGTGCGCGATGTGCGCGGGCGCCATGGTGAACGCCCGCGTCCGACGCTTGATCTTCGGTGCCAAGGACGAGCGGGCCGGATGCGCGGGTTCCGCGCTGGATATCACCGCCTTTCCCGGCATGCTCCACACGGTGGACGTGACGGGCGGCGTGATGGAAGCGGAATGCGCCGCGCTACTCCGGTCCTTCTTCCGCGAACTCCGCGTCGACAAATAGGGCTCACTGAATAATTGGCAAGTAATTTATTTTCATGGGGTTAAATCCCTTCTTAGCGGTGTCATCTCCAAGGGGTTTGGGAGATCTGCTGCCAAAACCTTGGAGTTGACACCATTGAAAACAGGCTTAACCCAATGACAATAAAGCACTTGTCAATTATTCAGCAGGCCCTAGAGTAACCAGGCCAAAAAAACGCTATTATTGCGCTAGGCCTACGGAAATGGTTCTGGAGATTGGTTGTATGGCAGTAGCCTTGCCGGTGTTGTGGTTGTAGGAAACGACAACGGCATCAAGTCTGATGTCTCCCTTTTCCACTACGGGAAGTCGCCTTGGCATTCCGGAAACAAACTTGTCCACTACAGAGTCGGGGCAACGCCCCAGAACAGACCGTTCCGCCCCGACCATTCCGACATCGGAGATGAAAGCTGTGCCTCCTGGAAGTATCGTGGCGTCGGCGGTTTGAACGTGCGTATGTGTTCCCAAAACAGCGGTGACTCTACCGTCGAGGAAACGAGCCATAGCGGCTTTCTCGCTGGTGGCCTCGGCGTGGAAATCAACCAATATGCACTTAACGTTTTTGGGAATGGCGCTGAGAATTTCTCTGACCTTCTCGAACGGGCATCTGGCGGAAGGGCGCATGAAAACCTGTCCCATTAGGTTTACCACTGCGATATCACCCCCGCCGGCATTTCTGAATACGCCATAGCCGCGTCCAGGTTGATTTTCCCCCATATTCGCTGGACGAAGGACGTTGTCAAATCCATGGATTTCCGTTTCGAGGGCTTTCTGGTCCCACACGTGGTCGCCGGAAGTCGCCACGTCCGCGTAGTCGGGAAGCAACTGATTGAGGGTTTTTGCGTTCATCCCCCCCCCATTGGCGATGTTTTCCACGTTGACAACGCAAAACTGACAGTTGAATTCGCGTCGTAATTCCGGTGCCAGGCTTTTTACCGCCGAACGGCCTCCTTTTCCCACGACATCTCCTATGAAAAGAAAATTCACGGCAACTCCTAGCGCAATATTTAACATAAACCAAGGGAAGCTAACACGCTAATGTAGAATAGGCAAACAACTGGATTTAGCGAATCCGAATGAGAATTTTTTCAGAAAGCCGGCTTTCTGAAAAAGTCGAGAGTGGGTTAGTAGCCAGGCAATGAGCCGACGGTGTACTTCGCACTCCGAGGTGAAATTAACGTCGCCAATCCTTCCGCAAAGCCCGGAGGGTTCGCATAGCGAACGGAAGGATCGGCTTTCCCGGAATTGGCAAGTGCCTCAAATCGTTAGTCGGCTCCAAGGCTTTTGGGAGGTTTGCGCCCAAGCGGAGCGAGGGGCGCCTTTAAAACACACGGACGTGTGCTCCCAAATCCTTGGAGATGACACCGCTAAAAAGGAATTTAACCCAATGAAAATAAACCACTTGCCAATTATTCAGCGGGTCCTATATAATCCCTTCCCTTTGCCGGGACCCGAACGCTTGGTCAAAGCGGCGTGCAATTCCTCGGGGGAGAGCGAGGATAGCGGTGTAGCTGGAGATTTGTCTTTGGCAGCCTCTCCACCGTTGATGGGCGGAGAATGGAACTTCGGGAATATTACCGCTCCCACGGGGCATATTCTAGCGCAAGCGGGGCACTGGTCCTTGCAGTTGCCAGGTTGGGCAACCTTGGGGGCTCCGGTTTTCTCTTTTTCGTAAACACCGAAAAGGCAGAATTCGGCGCAGGCCCCACAGTTTTCGCAACGTCCGCGGTCGATTACAGGAAACCAAAAAGGGGCTTTGGGGTGAGTGTTGACAATCTTGACATCGCCCAATGTGTCTGGGAGGTCTAAAATTCCTGTTAGCTTGGCGCATCCGCGATTTCCGCGGCGGTCCACTACGCGCGTCGTTCCATTCGCTTCGGAATCAATGTTGGCGTATTGCAAAAGGGCTTTCACGGCCCTAGCTCGGCAAGCTACAACGACAGCACGTACGCCGCGAGACAACGCCTTGATCAAATGGCTATCGGCCATTGCGCAAGCGGAGCAGAAATCATCGAAGACCAATGTTTCCTTCTTTCCGGTGATATTCCAATCCCCCAAAAACGCGGCCAAGTTCGAATCCGATTCAAACGCCGAGCGACATGCGACTAAAATCCGTTCTTCCTGATAGGGATTCAAAAGTGCGCTTCCTAGTCAAGAGTTGGCTACATTGCTCTCGGGTTCGGTCTAGTCCTGGTCCGGAGGATACGAATCCTTAAGCGTTCTTAGCCGGGTCATCATTTCTTCAAGAGATATCCGTTCGTCGGGATTTTTAAGCAACATCCCTTTGATAGTGTCCGCAAACTCTCTCGACACGCCGGAAGAGACATCCACCAAGTCGGGAGGGGGCTCGTTGAGTTGCTTGCTTAACAACGCCATCGGAGTTCCCGCTTGGAATGGCAACACTCCGGAAACCATGTAGAACAGAGTTATCCCAAGCGAGTAAATGTCTGTCTTGATATTCGGGGGTCGCCCGTCGATGTATTCGGGAGCCAAATATTGCGGCGTGCCGCTCATCTCGCCCTTGATTGATACCGTTTGCTGGTGCTCTTCCCTGGAAAGGCCGAAATCGACAAGCTTGACTTCTCCCGCGTCGGAAATCAATATGTTATCGGGCTTGATATCCCTATGGACTATTCCTAACTCGCCGATGTATTCCAGAGCCGTGCCCACTTCCAACGCCAAATCCACCGCCGACCGTTCGGTCAAAGGGGATTCCCTTATGAAATCGCCGAGGGATCGGCCGTTTACGAATTCCGTTACCAGGTAGAACACGCCCTCGTGGCAACCGTGGGCGAGAAGCTTGACGATGTTCGGATGGTCCAATTTCGCCAACTGGGTGGTTTCACGTTCGAATTGCGGATGAAAATCGTCGACTTCCGTTTTCACTTTCAGTATTTTCAGGGCCACGTCGTCGGTCGTGTGCATGTCTACCGCCCGATAGACCGTGCTGTCGCCACCCTTCCCCAAGAGAGAGGTGATCTTGTATCTATTCGCAAAGACGACTCCTGAGGTGAACTCGTTGCTGAACATGTTCTGCTTGTTTAGCAATGCCCCGATCCGGGATGTCAGTTCCGTGGCGCGTACTGGTTTTATGATATAGTCGTTGGCGCCGGAGGACAACGCCAAATTGACTTGGTCCTCGGAATCCTCCACAAGCATGAGCACTGGCAGGCTGGCGAATTTTGGTAGCTTCCTTAGTTCCACAAGAGTGCAAAATGGCGCCATGTCTTGTCCTGTCACATTTTGGATGAGAATATGGGGTTTGAAAGAGAAAAGCTCACCCAAGATGTCGGCATCGCCTTCGAGCCGTTTCAACTCATGTCCACCCTGATGTAGGAGTTCGTCGTGGGAATAGTCCCCCGACTTGTCGACTATAAATATTTTTGCCATGCCCGTCTCCAAGCTTCCCAGGAAATTTTGAGATTCAGGACGATGTGGGCCATCCATCTCAAGATTCCAGCTTCACCTACATACATACCAAACTCTAGCGCCATTCGAATGATTCTTCAAGACACCACTTTTTCAAGCATTTGGTTCAATCGTTGCTACTTTGGTTCTAACAGTCTTATCCTTATGTGGTTATGGTGTTTTATGGGGGGGGGGGATAGTTGTAAATGGCTTGCATAGTCTTGGTGAGAGCCTCAAATTATTATTTAGGGTTTACTGAAAAAGTCGGAAACGTACCGATCCTCCGTCGCCCTCCGGGCTATGGAGGCCTTGTTTAGTAGGCCTTATCGTATTTCGAACCGCTCTATTGATTCGTCAACGGGGGTGTCTGAAATCGAAAAGGAGTCTACCCTGGCCAAGGGCGGCCCGGAGAGAAGCCACGAGGTCATCGTATCGACATCGGAAGTAGCTCCCTGCACGAAAGCCTCCACTTCTCCGTAGCCAATATTGCGGATGTAACCGGATATGGAGGGGAGGGTTTTTGTCTTTTCCAGAGCGGACCAGCGAAATCCCACTCCCGTAACCCTTCCGGATACCTTGATATGGCAAGCCTTGCGATTCATTCCATCTCCTCCAAGGCTGATTGTAAGGGTCCTGAAAAGGTTTTCAAGCAAGACAACTTCTGAAAATATCGGAACTTTGGCGCGGCATAGCTGTCAAATGTGCTAGGAGGAATTGTTGGTGGTTTGGGTTTGCGGGAGAGTTCGGATCGAAGGACAATTAAGGCATGCGAGGATGTGTTTCTAGAATCGACAAGAGTTTTGAATTTAGATGAAATCATCGGGGAAATAGAATTAACCCAATGAAAATGAAACATTTGTCAATTATTTGGCAAGCCTTATGGTAGTGCTTGCGGATATGGGAGTTCCATATCGGCAAAGGAGGTGCGTCATGGGAGAAGAAAACAAAGCAATCGCGGGGAAAAGGGAAATAGTCGAACTAACGGGGAAAGACGCTGCTGGCTCTTCGGACATGTTTTGGAAGGTGGTGGTCGTGGCGTTGTTCGTAGTGATAGTGTTCCAAACAGCGCTACTCTATAAAAGCAGAAGCGCCCGGCCTGTTGACAATTCGACGGTCCGGGGAGATGTGGCGACCAAGCCGGAACGACAACGGCCCGTCGTTCTTAAGCCAAGGAGTGGCGGATTGCAAGCGACGACTAGTTCGCAGCGGGCGTCCGGGATATCGGCGGGAGGACAGGGGGCGTTGACACCGCCGCCGTTGCCGCATCTCAGTGTTAATGTCAATCCTAAGCACGGGGGGGCGCCAGTAATATCCGCCTCCCAGCCACAGTTGCGGCAGGTGCCATCGTATCAATCGTTTACCGCTCGACAACCTGGAGGAATGAGCATCCATATATCTCAGTTCCCGGCCACGGCGTTCGGACCTTCCTTTGAAATGGATATCCAAAATGAAATAGCCCGTATGGAGCGGATGATGAATGCGATGATGAAATTACCAATGATGAGGCTAGGACCAGGATCGACGCATTTTCCGGTGTTAGCGGGTATGATGTCTCGCGGAGGTGGTGGCAATCCCCTTTCGCTCGACGTGTCATCCCCAGCCGTCAAGGAGGAGAAGGGCGACTACATTGTGCGTCTGGATGTTCCGGGTCTTGACAAGACACAGGTGGACGCGAGGGTTCGTGGTCAAATGCTTGTTGTCAGCGGGACTAGACGCGAAGAAGCGAAAAAACAGGGACGGGGGTTCCAGTCCTATTCCTCTTCGCTCTCAAGTTTCCACAATTCCTTTCCCTTGCCAGGCCCCGTTAAGTCGGAGGGATTGAAGGTGGAATACGACAAAGGCACTTTGATTGTGAGAGTTCCTAAGAAAAGATGAAATAGGACTTACTGAAAAAGTCGGAAACGTGCCGATCCTCCGTCGCCGCCAAGCGGCTGTGGAGGACTCGTGATTAGGCGATCCTTCCGTTCGCTTTGCGAACCCTTCGGGCTTTGCGGAAGGACGCTTTGCGCCTGCTGGATACTAGGTGTCCCAGCGTAGTGCGGGACATCCTTAAGTCACACGAACGTGTGTCGCGGAATTGGCAAGCGCCTCAAATCGCTAGTCGGCTCCAAGGGTTTTGGGAGGTCTGCGCCCAAGCGGAGCTAGGGGTGCCTTTAAAACACACGAACGTGTGCTTCCAAAACCTTGGAGATGACACCGCCGAAAAGGAACTTAACCCAATAATAATAATAAATCACTTGCCAATTATTCAGCGGGCCCTAATAATGGCTAAGCCCCCACTTTTTCTTCCGACGAGGCTGTTTTGGGATGTTTCGGTGTCGGAGCTGTCCACATGCGGCGTTGATGTCGCCTCCTCGTTCGACTCTTAGCGTTGCTCTAGCGCCTTCGTTTCGTAGGATTCCGAGGAAGGTTCTAATGGTCGAGGCTGGAGGGGGTGTGAAATTTCCCACGATGGTTTCGTTGTATGGGATAAGATTTATTTTGGCTCTGTGTTTTTTCGCGATTTCCGCCAAGGCGGCGGCTTGAGTGGGGGAGTCGTTCACACCGTTTACGAGGGTGTACTCGAAAGTGGTCATTCTTCCCGTGGTGTTTCGGTGATGGTCGCAAGCGTCGAGAATTTCCTCGAGTGGTCGGAGCGCGTTTTCGGGGATAAGTTTTTTTCGGATTTGGTCGTTCGGACCATGGATGGAGAAAGCGAGGTTGCATTGTCCGCCTTCCGTCGCTAGCCGGTTGATTCCCCTCGTCCATCCACTTGTGGAGACTGTGATTCTTCTTCTAGCGATACCGAAGCGTTGGGGGTCGGCGAAGGTGTCCAATGCCGGGAGGACATTGTCCAAATTCATGAGCGGCTCTCCCGTTCCCATAAGGACGATATTGTCGGGGCGTCCGTCTATTTCCTGGCAGCACCATAGGAGTTGTTCTATTATTTCGCCAGCGCGTAAATCGCGGACGAGACCGTCCGCTCCGCTGGCGCAGAAGCGGCAACGCACCGGGCAACCTACTTGGGTGGAAAGGCAGACGGCGGTTCTATTCGCGGAGGTTGGAATGACTACGCATTCGACAGTTTCGGAGTCGTCGAGTTCCAATAGCAATTTGACGGTGCCATCCTTGGCGACGGCTTTGTCGATGGGACGCGCGGTGGCTAGCCGGAACGAGTTCGCCAGTTTGTGGCGGAGTGTTTTGGGAAGATTAAGCATTTGGTTGAAGTCGAGGACTTGTTTTTTGAATATCCAGTCCATGATTTGAGTTGCTCGGAATCCAGGTTCTTCCAAGGTGTCGAGAGCCTTTTTCAAGGAGTCCGCGTCGAGGTCCAGGATATGTGCCGTGTCATGGCTGCTCATCGTGTCGATTCTTCTTTGTTTATCAACGTGCCTTTAAGCAAATGCAGACGGGTCTTGTATTTCTTTTTTTTGTAGTCGAAGGGGTCGTCCGCTCCCGGGGACGGCGTTTTCGGAGTTAGATATACCCACGACCATTCGCTCGAAACGGGGAATTTGAGAGCGATCATGTACACTGTTTTTTTGTCTCGTGGCAAGGCGTCGAGGGAATGTATTTTTCGTACGGGAACTCCCATATAGATGCAGGGGGCGTAGAGCCCTCCGATATCCGGACTTTTATAGACGACGAGGTCTTTGGGGAATGTTTTGCACGGGGGGAGTCGGAGGTCTTTTTTCAGTGCCAGCGCGAATGCCTCTCCCAACTGTCGTTTGTCGTTCCTCAGCGATCTGTAGGGAGCGCTCAGAGACCAGAAGAAGAGGGCGGTCACGACGCTGATTCCCAAAGTGTGCTCGAAGACTTTGAGTTTGTTTTTAGTTGAAAGCAACAAGATGGCGATGGCGACGAGCAAGGTGGCGGCTAATTGTCCTAGGCCCGCTAGTAGATTGGCTCCGCGGAAGTCAAGATAGTTTGGCGGGAGTGGGAGCTGGTCCAGTACGGTTGAGGGTAGGACGTAAAAAGCCATGCCCAAAATAGCCATTGGAATGCATAGGGAAATATATATTCTCATTATCTTGTGCAGGGTGGTTCCGTGTCTTCTGACCAGAAGCCAGTAGTTCATGCCGCACAGGACGGAGAGGGGGAACGCGAGGTAGGCTATGCTTCTGGAATCGAAGAACGGAGTTAGCCAGAAAAGGAAAAAGAGGGATATTACTATGGTTCTAAGGAATCTGCTGAATATGGGGTTGTCGTCCAAGGGGAAGTACGCCACGCAGAAAGCGGGCCACGCCAATATTGTCCATGGGAGGAAGCGCAATGGGACCTCGACCGGGAAGTTGAGCAAATGTTCGAGGTAATGCCTCAATTCGTCGGTGAAAAGGGCTGTTCTGAAGGGGGTTTCCCCGGCGGCCATCCACCTTGGAACCACCCACGCCAGGATGGACGCGGTTAGAATCACCACGCCGATGGCGAATCCCGGTTTGCGCAGTTTGGGCCAAATAGTCATGGGCCTCCGCATGAAGAGTAACGGGAATACGAATAGAACGACAGCTCTCCACCCTCCGCCATGGAATGCCAGCGCGCAAAACGCGAACGACACGACCCACGCCTTGTTCCAGCTTCCGCGCGCCACCCCGAAAGTGAACCACGAGAGCCAAGCCGAGACTAGAAACAGCATGACGACGAAATCCGGAAATCCATCCATCCCTTTTTCCACGACAATAACCGAAGAGAACATCATCGCGGCCGCTACGACTCCGGCTTGTTCCGAGAGTGCTCTTCTGCCGACTTCCCACGCGAGAATCGCGAGCATGGCGACGGAGGCGACGGAGACGAGTCTCAATGCGAGTTCTATGGGGAGGCCTAGTTTGCGCAACCATCTAACCAAGAGTGGAAAAAGCGGGTGGGAATATGGGATTTGCTCGCCGTGAGCGATCGTGTTTGGGTGAGTGGGGGTGATTTCAAGCGCTATGGCCGCATAGCGTCCTTCCCTCCCGCGTAGCTCCCACGTCCCCAGCTGGAAGAGGGAGAAGATCGCTAGGAAGGCTAGAATCAGGAGCGGAATCGCTCCGATTTTAGAAGGGGAAGGTTCCTCGTATTTAGGCACTTGTCAGTTCCGTTGTAGAGCCGAGGTTTTCCGCCGCCGTTCTGAGGGCGACGGCTTCGTCTCGAATGGCTTCAAGAGTGGCTGTCACGCTGGAGTCGCACCGGGTTTGTTCCGGAGCGAGGGGCTCGTCGGTGTCGCCCAGCCCGGAGTCGCGGTATTTTTTCAGCCTTTCCAGCATAAGCGTTTTAATCTCCTCGACATTGTCCACGCCCCTGAAAAACGCGGTGTGGTCGGAGAAGGTTCCTTGGGATTTGTCGTCTTTCGCCGGTCTCGCGCCCCCCCCTCCGGCGGTTTCCACCTTGAGATCGGCGATTCCGAAGATTCGCTGTATAGGTCCTTGCGTGACGGAGATGTTCTGTATATTGGCGAAGGTCATGGTTATTTCGCGTACTTGGAGCACTCCCTCGCGTATTCGGAGGCTGCGGTCCGAGACCTTGTACCATCTCATTTCGTAATCCAGCCTCAAGACCACGTACGAGGCGAACACGTGGACGGCATAAGCGAAGAGCATTATGGCGGCTAATGCCAGGAGTATCAGCAGAGGAGCGGAGCCGCTCTTTTTGATTTTTCCGAGCATTTCCACTAGAATCAGCCCGAACACTAATACATATCCTAGCGCGCCGAGTACGGTTTTGATTATCCAGACGAGTAGCCTGTATTTGAAAAAGTTTGGCGACGCTCTGAAGACGACGAGGGTGTCGACGGCGCCCATTGGATCTTCCGGTTCCGGAGGCACTCTGAGGATTGCGAGGGCTAGTCTTTTCAGGAGTTCGTACATTTTTCCAGCGCTTCCCGTGTTTTTTTCAATTCCGCCGCGATTTCCTTGAGAATATCCACCGCTTCGCCGTTCAGCGTCGTAGCGCCTCCTCCGGCGGCAACAGCGGGGTGTGACGGTGGTTGTTTGTATCCCCGCATTTTGGTGTAGAGGTGGTCTCTAAGTGCTTCGTATTCGAGGAATCCCTCGACCACCATTTCCGCGGCGGCGTTTCCAGACGCGGTTTGTATTTTCAAATCGGCGAGTCCCAACCAGCGTTGCAGGAGTCCCGACTGCACGTGTATGTCTTGTATCCGAGCGTAGGTCAAGTTTATTTCTTGTCGGAAGAGGATGCCCCACCGCATGCCGATACCCTCGTCGTCGAACCTGTAGCGGAGCGTATGGTAGCGGAAATAGAGGAACGGAAACATCACGGGGAACAAAGGCAACGCCAACAGACTCCGGATGAAATAAAGTTTAAGCAAATTAGGGTGTGGCCTTTCCAGCGACCGCACATCTAGGGAATCGGCGTTCATTCAACACCTCCTTTGAGATTTTCCGCTTTTTTTCGTTGCATTTCCAGATAGCGTATCTTCTCGGCGATGGCGTCTCCTAGTTCCGACGTGTAGTCGCCGTGGTTTTGAAAGTTTTTCCAGAGGCGTATGGCGTCGTCGAACCGTCCGGTTTGCTCTAGGCGCGAGGAGCGTTCTTGGAGGTGGTTCATCGCGGCAATCGCGCCCGCTCGTTTTCTTTGCCGTTTCAGGTTGCCCAAATGGCGCTTGAGCTCGTTTATTTTTTTGTTGGCGAGCGCGGTGTATTTGGGGTCTCCAGCCATTTGGGCCGCTCTCAGGGCGTTGTACACTTGTTGCGCCTCGGTTATTGTCCGCGGTTTTTTCTTTATCAACTCTAACGCGTGGTTGTAGTGTTTCTCCGCGCGTTTGCGCTTGGCCTCGGCGACGCTGTTAGACACAACTTTGAAAAACATCAGGAAGACCAGGAATAAAAGCCCGACCAGCACGGCGAATCTTATTCTGAGGTCCGAGAACCATTTGCGCGCCGGGATTTGTTTGATTTTATCCACGACATCGCCCTTGGCCTTGCGTTTTGGGATATCGACGGGAGCGGCTCCGGCTTTGGCGACGGAGAGAATAGCGGTTGCCGCTCCAGTGGACGCGGTCAACTTGTCAATCGCCGCTTGTATAGCCACCATGGCCTCGTCCCATGAGGGGAAGCGGTCTTCTCGTTGTTTTTCCATCATGAGGCGTATAATCTCGGCGCTGGCGCTGGATATGGCTGGATTGAGCTCGCGCGGATCCGGGATCGGGTCGGATATATGTGCCGCGATTATTTGCATGGAGTTTTCGCGATCGTACGGGAGCTGGCCCGCGACAAGATGGTAGAATGTCGCTCCTAGGGAGTAGAGGTCGGCGCGCCAATCGATATTTTTTTCGGCTTTCGCCTGTTCGGGACTGACGTAATACGGCGAGCCAACCATCATTCCCGCTATAGTGAGGTCCGAAGGTCTGTTTTCCGCCATGGTTTTTGATATTCCCAAGTCCATCAACTTGACTTCGTGTTCCGGGGTCACGATAATGTTGGCGGGCTTAATATCGCGGTGGATTAGTTTATGCTTGTTCCAAACGTATTTCAGGGCTCCCGCCACGTCCAAAATGATGTATAGCGCGTCGATTTCAGGCAACGGGCCTTTTTGATCCAGCTGCCGCTTCAAATCGTTGCCCTTGATGAACATCATCGAGAAGTAGCAGATATCCCCGTCATAACCGGCTTCGATTGCTTTTACGATGTTGGGGTGCTCGATTTGGGCGAGAGTCCTGACTTCGCGGTAAAACCTTTCGAGGTAGGATTTATCCGAGACCAAATCCGGTTGCAGAACTTTCAAGGCTACGGGCCGCTTCATGGATTTCTGCTCGGCTAGATACACCTCTCCCATCCCCCCGACTCCCAGACGGCGTTGTACAATATAGTCGCCAATCTCCGTTCCGGGGGAGAACCTCGGGGCGTTTGGTGAGCGGAGATTGTCGCCACAATGCGGACACCCGATGTATTCGTCCAAGGACTCGTCGTCCCATTCGAAGCTTTCTCCGCATGACGGACAGGTGTATTTTTCCAACATGCTCCCTTTCCTCGAATTCGAACGGGGGATTAATCGACGGATTTAAGGACGGCTCCGGTGTCCGCGCTTGTCGCCATAGCCGCGTAACGCGCCAACCATCCGGAAAGATCGCGCTTCACCGCGGGTGTCCAATTGGCGCGTCTGCGCTCCAATTCGGTTTCATCGACTTCCAGTGTTATCGCTCTGTCGGGGATGTTTATGGAGATGATATCTCCGTCCTCGACCAAAGCGATTACGCCACCCGCCGCAGCCTCGGGGCTGACATGGCCTACGCAGGCTCCGCGTGTGCCGCCGCTGAATCTACCGTCAGTTATCAAGGCCACGCTTTCACCCAGTCCCCGTCCCATTATGTAACTTGTCGGCGCAAGCATCTCCTGCATTCCCGGGCCTCCTTTAGGCCCCTCGTATCGTATGACGACGACATCTCCTTCCTTGACTTTGCCTTCCAGGATGCCTTCGCAAGCGTCCTCCTGGCTGTTGAAAATAACGGCGGGGCCTCTGTGGGTCATCATTCCCGGAGAAACGCCGGCGGTTTTGACCACGCATCCGTTTTCCGCTAGGTTTCCGCGCAGAATGGCCAGGCCACCGTCCGGGCTGTACGGGTTGTCCAAAGTTCGTATAACGACCCCGTCCGGTTCTGCGGCTCCCGCGGCGATTTCGCCCATTGTTTTTCCAGAGACGGTAATCACTTCGTCGCGGATCAAACCCGCCTTGGAAAGCTCTTTGACAATGGCGCTGATACCACCGGCCCTGTCGACATCCTCCATATGATATTCGCTGGAGGGGGAGACCTTGCAGAGGTTGGGGGTTTTGCGGCTTATTTCGTCGAAAGTTTCCACTCCCAGTTCCACGCCGGCGTCGTGCGCCACCGCCAATGTGTGGAGAACCGTGTTAGTGCTGCCCCCCATAGCCACGTCCACGGACAGGGCGTTGAGGAACGCGTCTCTGGAGGCGATGTCCCGTGGCAGAGGACCACCGGCCATCGCCAGTTCCACCACCCGCTTAGCGGCTTTTCGCCAAAGTTTTTCCCGGGCCGGATCCGTAGCTAGAATCGTTCCATTCCCTGGAAGTCCCATTCCCAACGCCTCGGTCAGGCAGTTCATACTGTTGGCCGTGAACATCCCGGAGCAAGAACCGCATGCGGGGCATCCGGCTTCTTCCAGCATCTCAAGCTCGTCTTCGTCGATTTCGCCCACTTTTATCTTGCCGACACCCTCGAAAACGGATATCAAATCGCACGCCGAGCCGTCGGGGCGTTTTCCAGCGGCCATGGGCCCTCCCGACACGAAAATCGTGGGTATGTTCAAGCGCATCGCCGCCATGAGCATTCCGGGAATTATCTTGTCGCAATTCGGAACGCATATCATAGCGTCGAACATGTGCGCCATGAGCATGGACTCCACCGTGTCGGCCACCAATTCCCTGCTGGGGAGGGAGTATTTCATTCCCAAATGCCCCATGGCGATGCCGTCGCATATCGCCATGGTGTTGAATTCGAAAGGGGTTCCTCCAGCTTCCCGGATGGTGTCGGCGATTATTTTTCCGGCTTGGTCGAGGTGGCAATGCCCTGGCACGATGTTTGTGTAGGAGTTGCATATTGCCACGAAAGGCTTGTCGAAATCCTCGGTTTTCAATCCTGTTGCCCGCATCAGAGATCTGTGTGGCGCACGTTCGATTCCCTTTTTGATTATGTCACTCCTCATTCCATCAACTCCTTGTTGCATTTTCTGAACCCAACGGTTCCGCCCCGAAACCGCAACCAACAACATACATCGCCAATTCGTCGGGTTCAACTACGAGTGCGTTTTCCTCCGAATGAAGATTTCGGCAGCTGCTGGAGCGGTCCTGTTGTCTTCCGTAGAACCCAAGGGGGGGGTCATTTCAAGCCCTCCGTTATCAATTGCGCCGCCAAATTGGCTTGCGCGCAGGCCGCGAGCCAGACCCTGGGGGCCATTAGCCCCAGTCTTGGAGCGGCGGCGCTTTCCATGTCGCCCACAACGTAGAAATTCTTTCCCAGCTTGTGGATGCGTATCGATTCACCGTTCCCCAGTCCAGCCACGCCGGACGCACCGATGTAGGGCGTTCCAGGGCGTTTAGAGCGAAACACTCTGGCTAGATCCGCCTTCGCCGCGGGAGCGTCGAAAGCTTCTATCATCACGTCTACTCCAGCGAATATATCCAAGGCGTTTTTGTCCGTTATTTCGATATATGTCGATTCGACATGGACGAAAGGGTTGGCGGCGGCGATGTTCGCCGCCATGGCGTCGGTTTTTTTCAATCCCAGCTGGTCCACGGTGTATTGCTGGCGATTGAGATTGGTCGGCTCCACAACGTCGAAATCCGCTATTACGAGTCTGCCCACTCCTATTCTGGCGAGAGCCAGCGACACGGTGGAGCCGAGCCCGCCAAGACCGGCGATTCCAATCGTCGCCGCTCGGAGGCTGGCGTGGACCCCAGGAGTGTGCCTGGAGGCCATCAACGCCTCCATCTCCCCGTCCGATGGGCGTTCACCTCGACGGAAAAGGAACACCTCGTCTCCTCCGGAGAGAACGGGATCTCCCGACACGGAGAAACCATTGACCAACGCCACGTCCGCGTCGATGAGCGCTTTCGTTTTCAATGCGGACAGCCTGGTTGCTTTCGGCACCCTGCGCTTTTTTCCATTGACCTTGATAGAAATCACGGCAAACAACCTCCTCGTCTTGGAGTGCGGAGTATCCTTACGTAAAGCCCAAGTGGTTCGCCCTCCTGTCCTCCATGGCGTTAGCTAGGGCGGAAGCCCGAAGGACGACGGAGAATCGACGCGTTTCCAACTTTTTCAGCAATTCCTAAACTGGCCCGCCACCGACAAAAAATCAAGCGGAGGAGGGCCGATGGAAAAAGCGGGATAGCGGACTGGAATTGTTTCAGCTTGAAGCTATCTTAACGATTCGCGGTGTCCTGCGAGGCAGTATTCGTTGCCCGTGCGCCTGTTGTTTGGGCAATCAGAAGTTCTGTGGGACGCAATATCGGTTCGGGGGGCTTGAAAAACAAAGGCATATTAGGAGATTGATCATGGCGGTTCCAAAAAGAAAAACGTCGAAAATGAAAGTGCGTAGCCGCAAGGCGGCTAACCGGTACAAAGGGGTTCAGCCTACTTTGTGTCCGACCTGCTCCGCTCCGGCGTTGCCACATCGGGTATGCAAGTCATGTGGCACCTACAAAGGGAAACAGATTTTCACCAACTTCGAATAACGAGTGTTGACGGAATGATGCGGAGTGTCGCGGAATGAAAATAGCTGTGGATGGTATGGGAGGGGACAACGCTCCAGGCGTTGTGGTTGAGGGAGTCGCCGAGGCGCTGAAGCGCTATCCTGACCTAGAGGTGCTTCTCGTGGGGCATGAGAAGAAGATGGCGTCCCACATCAAGAAGTACTCCCTTTCGCGGCATTCGCGTTTGGAGGTGGTGCATTCGGAGCAGTATATCCGTATGGACGAGCCGTCCACGACCGCATTGCGAGGCAAGAAGGATTCCTCCATCACGATGGCAGCGATGATGGTGGCGAAAGGCGAGGCCGACGCTCTTGTAAGCGCCGGCCACACCGGGGCCACAGTGGCCGCCACCAAGGTGAAAATGCGCATGTTGCCAGGGGTCGCTAGGCCTGCGCTGGCGACGATTATGCCAGCTACTCAAGGGCCGTTTATCCTCCTGGATGTCGGGGCGAATATCGACTGCAAGCCCGTTCATCTCGCGCAGTTCGCGATAATGGGGGAGGCGTTTGCTAGATTGGCCTTCAGCGCTCTGCGCCCTCGGATAGGGTTGTTGAGTGTCGGAGAAGAGGATGTCAAGGGCAACGATTTGACGAAAGAGGCTTTCAAAATCATATCCGAACTGCCACTGAATTTTATCGGCAACGTCGAGGGCAACATGTTGTTCCACAAGGCGGCTGACGTGGTGGTATGCGATGGGTTTGTGGGAAACGTTCTACTGAAATCCAGCGAGGGAATGGCCAAGGCGTCGATGTTTTGGCTGAAAGAGGCCTTGTCTAAAAACCCCATCAGAATGACTGGTGCCATATTGATGAAACAGGCATTCAAGGAATTGAAGGAGATTGGAGACGCGGAAGAGTACGGTGGCGCTAGATTGCTCGGTGTTAACGGAATATGCGTGATTGGGCATGGATCCTCCTCCCCTAAGGCGATAAGGAACGCCATAAGGGTGGCGGAGGAATCCGTCAAATTCGGAATGAATAGAATTATCACCCAAAACATAGCGGAGGCTGGCGTGGCCGTGGGAAGCGAGCGCGCCCCTGACAAGGAACAATAGGAAAATGGGCATAAAGATAATAGGAACAGGATCTTACGCTCCGGAGAAGATATTGACCAACCACGATTTGGAGAAAATCGTGGACACTTCCGATGAATGGATTCGAACGAGGACGGGGATTTCGGAGCGGCATATTGCCGCGCCGGATGAAGCGGCTTCGGATATGGCAACGCACGCATGCCGGAATGCCATGGAGATGGCGGGGGTATCTCCAGACGAGGTAGATTTAATCATACTGGCGACGATAAGCGGAGACAAACCGTTTCCGAGCACCGCCTGTTTCCTTCAACGCAAGTTGGAGGCGTTCAACGCAACGTGTTTTGACATACAAGCTGCCTGTAGCGGTTTCATTTACGGAATCGAAGTGGCCGAGGCCATGATTTCCAAACAAGACTCGAAATACCGCAGGGCCTTGGTTCTTGGAGTGGAGAAGATAACCTATCTGACAAACTGGGAGGACCGGAACACTTGCGTTCTATTCGGCGACGGCGCTGGGGCGGTCGTAGTGGAGAAGTCGGAGGAGGGGAATTCCGGAAGCCGTGTGCTCGGTAGCGCATTGTTTTCCAATGGCACGTACACCGATATTTTGGACGTGCCCGCCGGAGGTTCGGCGAAGCCCATCGATGAAGAGGTCTTGGCTAACAAGGAACAATTTATCCAGATGGAGGGGAAGGAGGTGTTCAAGCTGGCGGTGAACGCTATGGTTGGGGCTTGCAAAGAGGTCCTCGACAAGGCTTCGGTAACCTCCAAGGATATCCGGTGGCTCATCCCCCATCAAGCGAACAAGAGGATCATCTCCGCCGTTGGGAAAAGACTCGACCTGACCGAAAAAAACGTCTACATAAATGTTGATAAATATGGAAACACTTCGGCGGCGTCGGTAGCTATTGCCCTCGACGAACTGGTGCGTTCCGGTCAAGTGGAACGAGACGAACTTATTCTATTGACCGCTTTCGGGGCGGGCTTGACTTGGGGGGCGGCTCTCTTGCGCTGGTAGTCGAGTACTCTAATTTAATTGGGACGCTGAAATGATATCGCCATCCCCAAACTCCGATGGGCCAATCCTAGTTACAGGTAGCGCCGGATTCATTGGCTTCCATACCTCGCTGAAATTGCTCCAATCCGGCTATTCCGTCGTTGGCGTGGACAATTTCAACGATTACTACCCTGTCGAGCTCAAGAGGGCGCGCGCCGCGTTGTTGGAGGAGCGTGCCGGATTTGTTGGGCGGGAGATGGAACTGGCGTCCACCGAGGATGTCGACGCCCTTTTCGTCGAATTTAAATTCTCCAAGGTGTGCCACTTGGCGGCGCAGGCGGGAGTGCGTTACTCGCTGACCAATCCATTCGCTTACGAACGAAGCAACTTGGCGGCGTTTTTGAACATCTTGGAAGCGTCAAGACAACACGGGACGCGACGCCTTGTCTATGCTTCTAGTTCGAGCGTGTACGGTGGAAACACCAAAATACCTTTTTCGGAAAGTGATCCCGTTGATACGCCCATAAGCCTTTACGCTGCCACTAAGAAGTCCAACGAACTCATGGCTCATTGCTATTCCCATCTCTTCGGGATCGAGACCGTGGGATTGAGGTTTTTTACTGTTTACGGTCCCTGGGGGCGACCCGATATGGCGATGTGGCTTTTCATCGAGGCGATGAAGACGGGAAAACCAATAAAAGTATTCAACAACGGGGATATGCGCCGCGACTTCACCTACATAGACGACATAGTGGCGGGCGTGGAGGCCGCTCTGATGACCGAGGGAATCGGGCCGTACGACATATTCAACCTAGGCAACCATCTAGGCGAGGACCTGATGGATATGATCGGCATTCTCGAGCGGGAGGTCGACGTGGTCGCCGAAAAGGAATTCCTCCCGATGCAGCCTGGGGATGTCAAGGAGACCTATGCGGATATCGACAAGGCCCGGTGCCTTCTCGGGTTCGATCCCAAAACCCCGATAAAAGAGGGTATCCCCAAATTTGTCGAGTGGTATGAGACCCATTCCGAGCTGACAGAGCTTATCCGATCGTCCAAGAACACATCCGTGTGACTTCCAGACCTTTTGCATAATTGGGGCTTTCGCGGAATTGGCGAGTGCCTCGAATCGTTAGTCGTCTCCAAGGGTTTTGGGAAAACCCACTCCCAAAACCCAGGAGATGACACCATTAAAAAAGCTTAACTCAATAATGATTAAACAGTTGCCAATTATTCGGCGAGCCCTGGGTGGTTTGGCCTGTCAATGCAGGGGGGGCTTCGGCCCCGAGTTGGATCCACCTCCACCCCTGTGGCAATTGTCCTCGTTTACCCCCAACACGCCGTCGGGTTGCCCGTAGTCGTCATAGGTGTATCCCGTAGGTTCTTGCAACCACCCCGCACCTGTATCCGTGGTGGGGTCGTATTCCGGCGCCTCTCCGGGCGGTGTGTAGGAATATGTCGGATTAAATCCTTCGTGGCGCCATGTTGGTGAGTCGAGTTTCTGCAGAGAGGCGAGGTATCCTTCTGTCCCTGGTGGAGGGGAGCTCATGGGATGGTTTATGTCCTCCACGTTTTGAAGCCATACCAGCAGCTCGTATATCAGGAATGACTCGTCGTAGAATGTGACAGCTGGTTGCATGGAGACCGGTATCAGCCTAGCGGCGTGGAACACTGGCAGCACCATGGACGAGTCCGTGGGAGAGATTTCCTCCCCGTCCAGCGTCAAATAGCCTAGGGGTTTGGCCGTGGCCGACGCCCGCACTTCCGGTGTCGACTCCTCGGTTTCCGATATGATTCCATCCCTGTTCTTTATGCTATGAGCCTCGTAATTGCCGGACAGCCAAGAGAATTTGCTGCCGGTCCCACCGGGAACGAGGCACGTCATTTTTGTAATCGCCCCGCCGTAGCGGTATTTTTCCGCCAGTCCGGAACGCAGATAAAGGAATTTGCTTTCGGACACCCATCCCTCTCCAGGGGCGTCTTGATCCCAGGAGCTGTCGTACACGCACCATTTCACGAAGGGAAGCTGGGATTCCATCAAGAGAACCACGCCGCGTTCTTTGGCCATCTCCCATAGATACTCGTGGGCGTCCTCGTAAACGCTGCTGTACGTGAGCCCGGAAGCGTCCTCGTGCGTGTATTCCACGTGCAAAGGCATGATCTCCGACTCTTCGATGAATCTCACCGAACCGCCAGGGAGAAGCCCGCGCCACCACTGCCCCTCGAAATTCGAGTCGTCCTTTATACATGATCGGTAGCGTGAATTTCTGAAGCAATGATGGCACCAATACTTGTATGCGATGGCGCTATAGAAATCGGGGGAGCCGAAACACTGGGGAAGGTTGGGGAGGTCGACGTTTGGAGCGGCCGCCACACCTTGGTCGGAAATCGTCTGCAACATGTCGGCGTAGGGTTCGCGCCAGGAATAACCTTCGATAATTTGTGGAAAGTGGCTTGGATTGCCGTATATGCTGTCGTCGCGCACTTTCGCTATGTAGCTTGCCAGCGAGAAGGTGGAATAATCCTCGTCTTCCCGCACCTCGCTCGGCGATACCATGCCGTTGTTTTTAGCCGCTTCCTGCGCCGCGCCAAGCCCTAGGAGGGGGCCAACGAAAGAGACCCTCGCCTGCATCTCCGTGAGATTGTCCGAGGCCGCCATAAGAGCGTCGGGAGCGTCCTCCTCGGCGAAATCGGTAACCAGCACCTCGCACGCCTTGACGAAGTTCAATTCCCCTATGAGGTTCAGGCTTTTGACTTGGATGTCGGCTCCGGCAAGCGCGGCAGCGTCGGCCGCCGTTTGCGCTTTTATCTTCACTCGAATCATTGTGCCCAAATCGAAAAGAAACAGTGCCGCCAGGAAGAGGATGATTATGGCGATGACAGCCATGAGCAACGTCTGGCCGCGCTCTTCGTAATGCGCTCGAATTCTCATGTCACTCGTCCTCCATGAAATCCTCGGCGTGGTTGTAGAGCTGGGCGGTTCCCGAAATGTTTCTGGAGTCCTCCACGGTGTCGAACCACACCCTGTCCGGATCCATCAAATCCAATATGGGGAACGGATAGTCGCTAAACGTCGTTTCCGCCCGCACCGTGCCATCCCCCCGACCCGTCATCGCGTAGTTCAGGTGGGTGGACGGGGGTTCCACGCCATCCCGGAAGAAGTCGTAGTCGTATTCGTTCCCCCCATACCAATATTCGTATTCCAAATCCCTTATACCCTCAATGTATTCCGGGACCAGGACTCCTATCTCCGCATCCACCTCGTTGTTGGCGGTATATCCGTCCGAGTCCGGCCAGACTCGCTTGCCGGAGGCTCCAATGGCCGCCACCCTCGCCGCCCTTCCAACAAGATTGCGCCAATCTTGTCCATTACCTTCGGCGCTGAATCCTACGGCATAGGAACGTCCCGCCATGAACGCCGAATAGGATGTCAGCATGTCGGCGACGGCGATTTGAAAGACTTGAAGAAGCCCGAATAACAGGAGGCACAGGATTATCATCGTCAGCATTGTTTCGACAATTGCCTGCCCCAATTCACCCCCGCGCCATGAGCCCATGGTTCGGCGACTGTGTTTCAAGCGGTTGGACATGGCCACGCGCTCCCCATCGAGAAACGCAAACCAACCCCCGGTGAAGCGCACCGGAGAGCGACGCAAGCGCCAGGTGTCGGCTTGATTTCAATAAAAACGCACCAGTTCACTCGGAAACATCGATGCCATTTTCGTCCATATTCTGGAAGATGTTCATCGCGTTGTTTTCCGAATAGGTTTCGGCGGCGTTGTCGGAGCCGAAAGTGGATGCCGCACCAGCTATAATCTGGCGGATTCTGTTGCTGAAAATCCCCATCACCGTCAATGCCGCCACGGCAATGATGACAATGATGATGATGTACTCGACAATCGCCTGGCCTCTTTCGCCTTTTCTTCGTCTCTTCATGCTCAGCACCTCCTCGTTCGGGCAACCCCGAACTTGCTAGCGGCCAACCCGCGCTGCCATGGCGCTCGCGGCGTCATGGATAATCCATTCCCACCAAACTTAAAATACGCCAACCGTAATTGGCGAACGAATCCAACAGGACAATCAGCATCAACGTAACCCCTATGAATATGGCGACGAGCGCCACATATTCCGTTATAGCCTGGCCGCTCTCGCCCCGTCCGGAGACCCGCTCCGAAATATATTTTACCACACGTCCCGCCAAATGTAAAGCTTTCGCCATGTCCGTAGCTCCGTTCACCTTCGTAGAGAGCCTTTCCTTTCGACTATCGCGTTGGACTCGTCAAGGACTATGATTTTCGGGACGAAGCCCCGTGTCTCGTCCTCTCCTAGCATACCGAACGACATCACGGTGATGGTATCCCCGACGTTGCCGCGCCTGGCGGCGGCGCCGTTTAGCTTGAACTCCGGCTCGCCCGGAGGGCCCGGTATGGCGTACGTCTCCAATCGCTCCCCGTTAGTGGCGTTCACCACCAGAATTCGCTCGTAGGGGAGCATTCCAACCTCGTCCATGTAGTCGGAGTTGATCTCCAGGCTACCTTCGTAATTTAGGTCGCACTCCGTTATTCTAGCCTTGTGTATCTTGCTTTTGCAAACAATCACGTTCATCGTTTCGCCCATCCATAAAGTAGAACGTTGCCAACTCCAGTATTATTGCCTCATTTTCCCCCTGCGTCCCCGGTTCCCCGTAACTCTACAACGCCATGCTAAAAAAGCCAACGCCGTTCGAAGCTCCTTGAATATCGCGGGTTTGCCGTTTAACGTTCCGGCTTCCGGGGATGCCGTCGCTGTCGGTCCCCGTTCTGTAAAAAACGAGAAAAGGAGCGTTCCTGAAAATGAGAATACTGGTGGTCGGTGGTGGAGGAAGGGAACACGCGTTGTGTTGGAAGTTGGCATCCGGGAACGGTGTGGAAAAAGTGTATTGCGCGCCTGGCAACGCCGGAACCGCGGAAATCGCGGAAAACGTCGATATTCCTGTGGGAGCGTTGGACGAGATCGCGGATTTCGCGGAGGATAAAGAAGTCGATTTGGTGGTGGTCGGCCCGGAGGCTCCCTTGTGCGCGGGATTGGCCGATGCGATGGCGAAGCGCGGAATCCGCGTGTTTGGCCCCAAAGCCGAGGCGGCAAAACTGGAAGGAAGCAAGTCGTTCGCCAAGGATTTTATGAAACGTCATGGCATCCCCACGGCCGCCGCCGACACCTTCGACGCTCCGGAGCCAGCGCTGGACTATGTCGCCGCGGAATACGCGGCGGGACGGGCGGTGGTCGTCAAGGCCGATGGCCTGGCGGCGGGAAAGGGGGTTGTAGTGGCGGAAAACGAGGAGGACGCCATCAGCGCTGTCAAGGAGTGTTTCTCCGGTAAATTCGGCGAGGCTGGAGGCGCGGTCGTTATCGAAGAGCTTTTACGGGGGGAGGAGGCGTCTATACTGGCTTTAACCGATGGAAACACTATCCTTCCTTTGGCTTCCTCTCAAGACCACAAGAGGGTTGGCGATGGCGATTCCGGCCCCAATACCGGTGGCATGGGAGCCTACTCCCCGGCGCCGGTCGTCACCGACGAGTTGATGACGGAGATTCGGGAAAAGGTGTTGGAGCGTTTCTTGAGGGGAATCCGAGAGGACGGTCTGGATTACAAAGGGGTCATATACGCGGGAATTATGGTTACTGGCGACGGCCCGAAAGTCCTCGAGTTCAACGCCAGATTTGGCGACCCGGAGACACAGGCGGTCCTAGCCAGACTGGAAAGCGATCTGGCCGACGCCATGCTCAAAACCGCCGAGGGAAAACTTGGCGAGGTGGAACTGAAATGGTCCGGGGAGCCGGCGGTTTGCGTGGTTATGGCGGCGGGAGGGTATCCGGGATCGTACGTTAAGGGGGACACTATTCGAGGGCTTGACGCTGCTAAGGCGAAGGGCGCCCTCGTCTTCCATGCGGGAACCGCGGTCGGCGAAAACGGCGAGGCTATCACGTCCGGAGGACGCGTCCTCGGAGTAACGGCTAAAGGAGCGGACATAAAGACCGCTGTGGACAACGCCTACGCGGCGGTCGCGGAAATCAACTGGAACAACGCTTTCTTCAGGCGCGATATCGCGCACAGAGCTATCTCCAGAATCTAAGAGCGCGCTGAAAAAGTCAGAAACGTGCCAATTCTTCTGTTCGCTTGCGAACCCCGCGGACTTGAGACGGAGGGGGGGCGAAGACGTTCGCCCGGCATGCGAAAAGATATTAGCGTGTCTTGGCGGTTTTGATTTTTTCTTCGCGACAAGGCTTGAAATTTTCCGCCGCCGGTGTTACGGGTTCTTCCCGCGTTTGTAGCGGGGAAACAGGGAAAGGAAGGACCAGGGAAATGGGCCAGGGGTTTTCGAAAGTTGTAAGTGCCCCCCCCCAAGGGGTTACATAGAGATCGCCGAATATAGGCGTCCCTCGCTTTACAGGGACGCCCTTGAATCACACGGACGTGTGGCGTCGGCGCTCGCCGCCGCGGCGTTTTGCCTGCTGCTGCCGTTTAGTCTTTCCGCCAGCGGGAATTCCAAGGACGACACCGCGCTTTTCTGCAAGTTCCTCGTTTCGATGGAGACCGGCGCGGTCGACAGGAAGCTGCTCTCCAAAGTCAAACGGCTCGCCAAGCGCTCCAAGCAGAAACGCCTCCAAAACCTCGCGAAGGGCGCGGTGGCGCTGTACGACGCGGAA
>WFSE01000047.1 GCA_015486135.1 Lentisphaeria bacterium | reverse complement strand
GCGTAAGACCAGCGACAACCTTCGCTTTGGACACTTCCTCAGCGGAGGCATGGACTCGCGCACCGTACTCTGCGCATTCGATTCCCCTCCCACATGCTTCACCGCCACCATCGCGGAAAACCGGGAACTTCGGAAAGCCCGGGAAATCGCAACGGCTAGAAACGCCAAACATATCGCTCTGGAACTAGCGCCAGACCATTACAGCCAGATATACCGGCACTCGACAATGGTCGTGGGAGGTATGTACAACTACGACCACGGTCTCTTCTATGGATTCGAAAACGCCGTTAAAGCAGAGGTGGACGCCTGCTTCCATGGGCATGGATTCGACTACATGTTCCAAGGAATGTACATCCCGAAGAAAAACTACGTCTTAGGCGGCAGGACACTATACGCAAACAAACTGAAAGAACTCCCCCCCGACCTTGTGGGATACTTCATCAACAACGTATCCTACCGAATCAAGAAAGCGGACATCTGGAAATATATCCTAGAGGACAAGCGCGGCACGCTCAAAGAATTCCAACGCCATAGCGTCGGGAAAATCCTCGAAAAAGGCCAGGAGCTCACCGACGATCCGTATGATCTTTGGGAATTCCTCACATTCCACCATATATCTCGCCATTACAGCTATCCAAACCATGCGAGCATCGCCACGTTCGTAGAGCAACGAACCGCATCGTTCGACAATGATCTTTTCGACCTCTACCTGTCTCTTCCAGTCCAACATCGCGTAAACGGCAAAGTGGAAAAAGCCTGCCTCAAAATATTGAACCCCAAAGTCGCGGCCATTTGGAGCGCCAACACCAACCTCCCGGTAACGGCGTCATGCTGGGAACAGACTTTCTACCAGTTGGCAGGCGCCCTGAAACGCAGAATTATCCCCGAGCCCCGGAAACCGGAATGGATGGAGCGGACCTGGCCGGAAAGAGACGACACCATAAGACAGCAACCAGCATTGAAAGACGCTGTTAAAAAGCTGTGCGCCTCCGACACATTGGAAGCTCTCGGATTTCTAGATATGGATTTAATCGGAAAGGATATCCCCGAATGGCTCGATGGCGGCGCACCGCAAGGCGTCAGCGGCGACCTGGTCCAAACACTCCTGACTATGGGGACCTTTTTGAGCCTGCTCTAAAAGTGGTCGCAGGCCTGGTGATTCACAGAATCACGTTCTTCGCCTCTCTGCGAGGGACAAAATCACATAGCGAGCTTTCACTTTCGGTGAATATCGTTATTTTCGTCAACGGAAACACACCACGCTCGGCGGAAAAAATAAAGCGGAGCGCACCATATAGGAGAACATTCATGAAAATACTCGGCATCAACACCGGACTAAACGCCTCGGCGGTGATCATGGAGGACAATAAAATCCTCTTTGGAATCCAAGAGGAACGAGTTTCCAGAATCAAAAACCAGCCGGGCTTTCCGAAACTGGCGATAGAAGCCGGCCTGAAGCATCTTGGCTTGACAATGGATGACATAGACCACGTCTGCGTAGCGGGCGAAACGTCATATGTCCCAACAAGCAGGCAGGACGACCTCAACAAATTCCATAGCCGATACGACCGGATTAAGAAAAAATGGTTCGGCGACTCCGAAAACCCCTTCGCGCAACTTGCGAGAAGAGGATTGGGCAGACTAAAGCGCCTAGCAGGGGACACCTCGGGAATAGAACGCACTCTGGAAGACTTTTTGGACGAAATGGGGATCTCGGAAAAAACCGCTAGGTTCGATCACCACACATGCCATGCGGCGGCGGCCTATTACGGGCTAGCAAAAAAACAAGAAGACAAATATCTGGTTTTCGCCCTCGATGGCGGTGGGGACGGTCGGACAAGCGCCGTCTTCGTGGGACACGACGGAGAGCTTGAGGAAATAGCGTCTTCCGATGCGTTCTCCCCCGCCTGCGTCTACGCCCATATAACCTACATCCTGGGATTCCTCCCCCACGAACACGAATACAAGCTTATGGGCCTCGCTCCATACGCACAGAAAAAATACGCGGAAATCGCGAGAGACATTCTCTACAAGTTCGTCGGATTCGATAAAGACAACCCGTTGGTGCTCACAAACACCGACGCCTATCCGGACGTGCGCAACTCGAGGGGAGCGGCCAAGCAACAGCTAGTCGAAGACCTTTTCAAGGCTACCCTCAACCTCCGATTCGACACCTTGGCGGCGGGGCTCCAAATGCTCGCCGAGGAGGTAGCCGTCAAATGGATCAAGACAGGCGTGGAGCGGACGGGAATAAAACGGGTCCTCCTCTCAGGGGGCTTCTTCATGAATGTGAAGGCCAACAAGTTGATCGCGGAACTACCGGAAGTCGAATTCGTCAACTGCTTTCCCTCCTGCGGCGATGAAACCAACGCCTTCGGCGCAGCCTTCCTCGGATACAGGAAATTCCATGCGGACGGTGCGCCCAAACCGATAGAATTCGCCGATTTCTGCGTCGGAACCGATGCGTCATTCGATTTGGAAGAAGCAAAGAAAGAATATGCGGACAAAGTCGATTTCAAGAAAAGCGACTCGATTAACGCGGAAATCGCAGAGATGCTTCTCCAAAGGAAAATCGTAGCGCGTTGTTCAGGACGGATGGAGTTCGGCGCCCGCGCTCTTGGTAACCGCTCCATAATCGCCGCTCCGGACGACATAAGAATCATCAACACAATCAATGCCGCAATCAAAAAACGCGACTTCTGGATGCCATTCGCCCCGGCCACACTCAAAGAACACGCCAACGAGCTTATAGATATCCCGGACTCGCTCCGGGAAATGCTCTCCCCATACATGATGTTCACCTTCCAAGCCAAACCAGAGAAGGCGGACAAATTCCTCGCAGGCATACACCAAAGCGACAAAACGGCCCGGGCGCAAATCATCGACAGGGAGATATATCCCGATTTCCACGACATAGTGTCGAAGTTCCACGCTAAAAGCGGGATTCCAGCTGTCTTAAACACGTCATTCAACCTCCATGGATTCCCGATCGTCCTCGGAGCATGCGACGCCGTGGATGTATTCCTGAATTCCGAGTTGGATGTTCTCGTCATTGACGACCATGTCGTGACTCGGAAAAAATGAGGCCGTATGCGCGTTTACCTACTAACTTCAACGTTCCCATTTGGTACCGCCGAGCAATTCTTGGAAGCGGAAACTCATTACTGGAGTTTGCGAAAAGATGTTGAGTTGACCATCATTCCCACGCGCTGTCCCGCTTCCATGAGAGACCTGCCGGACAACGTCCAAGTCGACACCAGCATGGCATGGCACCCTCGAACAATAAGGCGCCACATTCCGCAAGCTTTAGCGGATACGTTCACAAAGCCGGTAGCCGCCGAAATAGCTTCGCGCCTATACGCCCCCTGGCATCTCGTGCCATTGGGAAAATCAATCCTAAAATATTCTCATTTCAGACAAAATCTAAAAAAACTTGTGGCAAAAATCCCTCCCGATTCCGTATTGTACACCTATTGGTTCAACGAAGCCACATACGCATTGTCGTCCATGAAACAACGAAAAAACTTTATCTTGGTTTCAAGGGCGCACGGCGACGATGTCTATGAGGAGGCGAATCCTTTTTGCTATCTTCCAATGCGGACACGATTCTTATCAGGGATAGACAAAATATATACGATTACACAATCGGCGGAGAAATACATGTCCGACCGATATGGGATAGCACCGAACATATTGGAAACCCACCCGCTAGGAGTGGAAAACCATGACATAACAGTCCAGCCATCCCCGTCCGGCCACTTGCATATTCTCTCTTGCTCGTATCTTGTCGAGGTCAAGAGAATTGACAAGATAATACAAGCCATTGCCATGCTAGGGGAGAAGCTCGTTGACCTGAAGATACAATGGACCCATATTGGTGGAGGCTCACTAGACAAATTCGCGCGTCAATTCGCAACCAAGTCGTTCGAGAACTTAAGCAACGTCTCATTTCATTTCACGGGCCCATTACCAAATAAAAATGTTCTTAGCTTCTATCGCAACAACCCCGTCGACATCTTCGTCAACCTGAGCGATTCAGAGGGAGTTCCCGTCACCATCATGGAGGCATTGAGTTGCGGAGTGCCCGTCATAGCGCCCGAAATAGGAGGTATTCCTGACTTGTTGACGCACCAGCACAACGGATTGCTGTTGCGAAAAAACTTCTCGATCGATGATGTCGTGAAAGCCATGTCGGACATAACTCTGTTCAAGTCCCCTGAGATCCGTAAAAACGCAAAACTCAGATATCTAAGGAATTACGCCGCATCTGTAAACTATCCAGCATTCATAGACACTGTTTTGGAGCTGGCGCGTTCATTTCACTAAGAGGGAAACGGCCTGCGCCCCGTATATGGACTCAAACAACAATTACATAGGGCCTGCTGAATAATTGGCAAGTGCTTTATTTCATAGGGTTAAACTCCTTTTTAGTGGTGTCATCTCCAAGGTTTTGGGAGGGGACCCCAAAAAACGTGCGACATTCAACCTTAAACGATAGAGGAGACTAACAATGAGAAACAACATTGCGGTAATTCCAATTGCAAGCGGCTCGACATCGTATCAACTTCCGTTTAAGGGCAAGCCAGTATTGGCGTGGTCAATTGCCGCGGCGGTGCAATGCGATTCCGTGAACGCGGTATTCGCGCTTTCGGACGACAACGCCGCTCTGGAGTTAGCGGAGCGTCTTGGAACGATCCCGATCGCACTCGACACTGCAATCCAGATGGACAATGCGGCGGCGATAAAAAGAGCGGTCGGCACCGATTTCGACACCGCCCTTGTCCTTAATCCGGAATTCCCTCTCCGCTCTCCTAAAGACATCCAACAGGCCTTAGCCATCATGGAGGAAGGCGGGTTCGCCAGTCTGACCTCGGCCTATAGGCCTTCCGGCAATATCTGGTCCGCAGACGGTCAACCATCCGCGGAACCCGCGTTGGCAGATGGCACCGCGCTTGTCGAAACCGGTTCGATCAAGGGGATAAAAAACGGTGACGCCACATCCCGGCAACCGGGATTCCTCCTTATGCCACAATGGAAAGCCGCCCAATGCGACACCCCTGATGGATTCTCGCTCTGCGAACATTACGCGAATTCAAACGGGCTCAGATCTATTCTATTCCCGTTAAGACAAAATGATCTCGGGATGATCGCATACGACTTCGATGGAGTTCTCACGGACAACCGGGCGATGGTATCCCAAGACGGTGCCGAAAGCGTCACGGTCAACCGTTCCGATGGTCTAGTCATCCTGAGAATGGCGGCAATGGGAATCAAACAAGTGATAATCAGCAAAGAACGGAATCCCGTTGTTCTGAAAAGAGCGGAAAAATTGAATCTCGAAGTGACCCACGCCTGCGACGACAAGGTGACCGCGTTCGAGGAATATCGGGAGTCGCATGGGGTTCCACTCGAAAAAACATTCTTCTTCGGGAACGACCTCAACGACATCGAAGTGATGAAAATCGCCGGGACGGCTGTGGCCCCTAGCGACGCCACGCCAGCGGCGAAAGCCCTCGCCGACATCATAACCAGCGCCAAAGGCGGATACGGAGTCGTTAGGGAGTTCTTCGACATGGTCGACTGGGACTGAATCGGTGAATCCGTAAGTCCGTGATTCCGAGCTGCCGTAAAACCGTAAAACCATGAGGCTGTGAGGCCGTGAATCTGAGCAACCGCAAGCCGGACAGACTAACGGTAATGCGGGGAGAGAAAAGCATGAAAATTGATAACTACGAGGACATGGAAGTGTATAGGATGGCAATTGACCTCCAACAGAAAATATTTGTATTGACGACAAAACATTCAATGTTTTAATGGACAAATGTAAGCATATAGGTGGAATGCTCGGTAAAATGATAAACAATGCGGATAAATGGTGCATCCCCTCTGGCGGCAAAACCGTGAAACCGTGATTCCGAACTGCCGCGAAACAGACTCACAGACTCACGGACTCACGGACTCACGGACTCACAGAATAGAAAAGCCATGCCTTCAACTAAGACATCCATTATTATTTTCTCAAAGGACCGTACGCTACAGCTGAAGTCGCTTCTGCTATCGCTACGGGAACTCGCCGATGTCCCCGAAGAGTCCATTAACGTTATATATAAAAACGCTATCCCGGAAATATCCTACGACCCGCTGATTCCCGAGTTCAAGTGCGATTTCGTCCAGCAGACATCCTTTCTCGAAAACGTTAGAAACATCGTTCGGCGAAAGCCCTCCGATTATTTTCTCTTCATGGTCGATGACCTGATAGCGGCCCGACCATTTTCCCTTGAGAGAATCGAGAACCTCATGGACACACGCACAGACATAGACTCATTCTGTCTGCGGATGGGGCGGAACATAAAGTGCGAGCCGACACCGGAATTCGAGGAGCTTGGCGAGGGAATTCTATGCTGGACAACTAAACACGGATTAGGTAAACACTGGAACTATTTCTGGGAGCTTTCCAGCTCGCTCTACCGCCGTCCACTCGTGGAGGAATACCTGGAAAAGTGCCGCCCCGACAAAGAGACATTCCCGAACCCTTTGGAAGATCATTTCTACCAGTGTATGCCTAACACCAAGCAAGCGCACCCACTTCTAGAGATATTAAACGCGATACGCTTCGCAGGCCAAACACCCCCAAGCAAAATAGCGTGCTTCGAGACATCCAGAACCTTCACCCAAGGCGTTAACCTCGTGGCCGACATCAAGGACGACAGGGCGACTCAATTCTCACCACAAGAGCTCCACAAGAAAATGCTCGACGGTTTCGTTATTGACTTCCAGTCGCTAGCGGATATTTTCCCAAACCAACCCAATGCGGGACACACACATTTCAAATTGACCAAAGGAGACAAGTGAGCGTTCTCAAAAACATGGCTCCCTGGTGGTTAATTCGCCGATTCGTCATCGTTCAATTTGGCATGATCCGATCGGGGAGCACCTTGGTCTTCAATCTTGTCCGGGAAATATTTCCCTTAAGGAAAGTCGTCAAAGTGCATAATTGTGGCGTTACTTGTAAAAAACTCCCCATAGTTGCAACCTATCGACACCCTATGGATTGCGTGGCATCCTCCATAATGCGCCGTGGTCACGACAAGCCGACCGACGAGCTGCTCGAGGAGCATATCAAGCAAGTAAAGGAAAACGGACTGCTCGACATTTTGGATCTCATCGGGCATAAAGAAGCGGTTCTACTTCGATACGAGGATTTTACCGTTGACTTGAACGTGGTTTTCGACGCATTGGAAAAACAGTTCAACGCAGTCGTCCCAGCCGCTAAGAGAGATGAGCTAGCTGTCAAATACAAAATCGAAAATGTCGAGAAAAAAATAGCTGAATTGTCGTCGTTCTCGGAAATGGATAAGAAAACTCAACTACATGGCAAACATGTGTCTCAATACAAAGGTGCCACGGGCTATTACAAGGAATTTTTCACAAAGCCCCAGATGGCCAGAATGGAAGAGGCGTTCAAAGAGTTCATGGAACTCATGGGGTATTCGACCTAAAAGGGAAAAAGAATCCGGATCCAAGAGGAAGGAAGCGGTATGCGTTATGCCATAATATCGGACATACACGGAAATCTACAGGCGCTAAAAGCCGTCCTAACGGATATCCAAGCTATCGGTGTCGATGAAATAATATGCCTAGGCGACATCGTGGGGTATGGTCCCTCCCCCGCAGAGACACTGGAACTCGCATACACGCATGTCCACCATTTTATCCTAGGCAACCACGACGCCGTTGTGGGCGGAATAATATCGCCAGAGAACTTCAACGACGACGCTAGACGCCTGATTGAATGGACTATTGAACAACTCGACCCCAAGGCGGCGGAATTTTTCCAAGCCCTACCGCTTCTGATATCGGGCGACAACTTCCGTTGCACCCATGGAGAATTCGAACGTCCAGGCAGATTCGGATATGTGACAACACCAAATGAGGCGGAAGCATCCTTCCTCGCCTGCCCGGAACCATTGCTTCTCGTTGGGCATACACATATCCCCGGATTCCATGTCGGCGCCACCAACGCAGCGGTGTCTTGGTTCGCCCCTTATGACTTCACCATGATGCCGGGCAACCGCTATATCGTCAATGCTGGCTCCGTCGGCCAACCGCGGGATGACGATCTAAGGGCCGCCTACTGCGTATACGATCTCGAAAGCGCCACCTTATCGTTCAGAAAAATCCCCTTCGACATCGACGCCTACCGCGACGATATGAGGCAACACGCACTCCCCGAGGAGACTTCATACTTTCTGGCACTGGCGGACAACAAAGCCCCTGGAACGGTGAGGGACTCGGTGGACTTCACCCCGCTGGACTCCAAATCCACCGCCACCGTGGCCACTGCCGAGGTGGATCTTAAGTCAGAAGTCTCCAAGCTGAAAAAATCGACGAAACGCCTCCTGGCGACATCCATCATACTCGCGCTGGTTCTGGCCATCTCGCTCGTCGTCGTCTTCGCCGGAACGCTTACGCCTCCGCAACCGGCTACCAAGCCGGCGAACCTACTGGTCAAGGCCCGCCTCGATGGTAGCCCGGTGCGACCTTCGGACCTCCCAGGCTCCGCGAATCTAATCCCCATGCCCGAGCTAAAGGGCGCGGTCACTCCACAAACCCCATTGGACAAATGGAATGTGGAACTGTCGGATCCCCGCTACCAGTCGGTAACCGTAGAGGAATCTTTCGACTCCAAAAAGAAACACAGGTTCATGACCTTTAGAATCATATCCAAAAGAAAAAAACATTTCCGCCTAGCCACTATCCCCATCCAAGCGACAAGACGGGAAAGATTCACCGCCTCCGCGCAGTTCAAAAATGTATCCATGTGGGACGGCTTTGTCGAGATTGCCCTCGAAGCGGAATTCCCGGACGGCACAAAAAAAATATTGCTAAAAAGGGAACCCAAAAACTTGTCCCGGGCAAAAAAATGGACCCAGACCTCGATAACAATCCCACCAAAAAACCCCATACAAAGCAAGTGCGAATTGCGCTTTGTTATAACTGGAACATTCTGCGGCGAATTCCTCGTGCGCAAATGCGAGGTGAGAAGGAAGAAGTGAGGCGGTGGGGCCATAAATCCGTGAGTCCGTGAGTCCGTGAGTCCGTGAGTCCGTGAGTCCGCTGAAAGTCCTTCCGCAAAGCCCGCGAGGGTTCGCGGAGCGAACGGAAGGATTAGTTGATAGAGAAGATAAGAGATTGCCTCGCGAAGACGCTGAGAACGCAGAGAGGGAAAGAGTGTAGCCACTAATTCTCACGAATTCTCACGAATGTGGGAGGAAACATTGATTTTTCTTTCCACACAAGCCTTTTTCATCTCCGTCCGCGGAGATGGAAAAACTTCGTGAGCTTCGTGCTCTCGGTGGTTAAAAAAGTCTTAGAAAAAAACCTTCATAAACTCATATGAGAATAGCTTGGCTCGCAATACCAACGCTGTAGGCGACAGATCCGTATTGTTAAGATTTATCTCACCACGAAGATGCCACTCCCGCTAAGCGGAAGCGGCATGTTGTGGGGAAGAGGAGAGCCCGGCAAGTGGTTGCCTCGCGAAGACGCGGAGAACGCAGAGAAAGAAAAATTTGCGTTTTTTGCCCCTCTGCGAGGAACAAAAAAAAAAAGAAAAGATGAGAGACTGCCTCGCGAAAATACGGGGAATGCGGAGGGGGATTTTAGCTATTTTTGAGTGATGGGGGGAGAAAGTGTTGCCAGTCGGTAATTTTGGGAATCAGTGGGCTTTGGTTCAAGAATTTTTAACCACAGAGATCACG
>WFSE01000046.1 GCA_015486135.1 Lentisphaeria bacterium | reverse complement strand
CGCCGCTTTGTATTATTGGTCCCGCGAAAACCGCGGAGGGAAGGGGCGAGTAACTGCTGAGCTCTCCTAGTCATGGAATAATCCTGCTCATTTGACTTATTTTCCACGGCACGCTATCCTTTTCCTTCAAAGATGGGGCGGTCCGAGCGGGGAATGTTCAATTGCGATGTGGGATTTGTTTCTATGAGGAGAGGTTATTATTTGTGAGGTAGCACAATGGCAAACGATCTTGGTCAGGATGGTTCCCCCGTGCAGCGAGAGCCTAATAAAAAGAAGAAGAGAGATTGCTCAAATCGAGAATTTAACCGCTTGCTCCGCAAGAAATATGTATGTGAGAAATGCGGCGTAACTATTTCCGAGGCATTTAGGGAACAACACAATGCCGCATGCACTGGAAAAATGCGCAAAAAACAAAGGAAGAAAAACGGGGCAGTCGGGGGGCGGAACAATATCTCATACACTGGGAAAATGCGAAAAAGCCAAACGAAAAAGCGGAAATATAGAGCATTATCCGGAGAAGAGAGCACTGATGTTTTTGACAAGGGATGGCGTATGGATGGCTCTTTTGGGAATGGGAAAAGAAGATAAATACGCTTCAACGAACAGGCGATAGGAATTCTGGCAAGGTAGATAAAAGCGGATGCCTCAAGACATGTTGCTTTCCTGTCGTTGATTGGCCGTTCAACCTAGGCGCTATTCAAAAGGGGGTGGGCCATTTACGTCTTTCATTGCTCAACGACGGGAGCAGAAAAACAACAGATCGTTCCACGGGCAATTTAATTGTTGCTTGACAGTCTTGTTGAAAGGCGTTACGAGTATTAGCATAGTGGTGTAGGGGGTTGTCAAATTTTAACCATTTTGGGAGAATTCCCTATGGTTACCCGTTCTGCGGGAGCGCAGATAACGCAAGGAGCGCAATGAAAATGAATGTCGACGAAGCCTTTGATGCTCTTTTAGACGAGTTCAGTATGCTGCCGCGCCATAAGCAGGAACCTACATTCCTTGAAATATGCAAGTATCCTAGGAGGAGATTTGAGGAGATTTGCTCTAGGATACTAGGGTTTTATTTTGATCCCACAAAAGAGCATAGGCTCTCTGATTTATTTTTATCATCATTGCTTGAGCTGCTCAAGAAGGACATCCCTTATCGCAATGATGATGTAACGGTTGCTGAGGAGGTCTATGCGGATGGGAAAAGGATTGATCTAGTGATTTATGGCCATTCATTTGTAATTGGCATTGAAAATAAGATTACCGCTCCGCTATATAATCCGCTTGGCACCTACAAAAAAAAATTGGAGGAATACGGTAAAGAAAAAACAATAAAAATCGTTTTATCATTAAGACCAATAAAAGGAAGCGATGAAAAGGGGTTAATGGAAAAAAATGAATTTGTTGCAATTACATATTCTGAATTTTTTGCGATAATTAAGCGAAATATTGCCAATTATGTTCCACCTGGCACTCAATATTTAACACATCTTTTTGATTTTATGGCAACTTTGGAGAACATGAATAACGCATTTAGGATGGATCAAGGAGCTGTCAATTTTTTTTATGACAAATCGGACACAATAGATAGGCTGATAGGAGCCTACAACGAATATAAGAATCATATCCTTTCTATTCAAAAAGAAGAAATTGCCGAATTGAAAGAAATCATCTCCAAACGAACTGGATCGGAATGGTGGGTTTGGGCGGGGTGGGATTTGGGGTGTAGTTTTGTTGATGAAAATAATCGTAATATTGGCATTGAGTCATGGTTTAAGGAAACAAGAACTAATCCGCTTGGAGAATTTCGAATATGCATCACAGCTTGGAATCTAAATGATTGGTCGGAGTACGAGCAGCTTCTCAAAAAGAAGTTTTCCAATTATAAGAATTTAGAAGAGCGACAGAATAGGGCATTTTTGCATCTGTATCCCATTGATGACCCCACGTTAATTATAGAAAATCTTGTTGAGTGTTTTGATTTGCTGAAGGGGATTATTGGAGGAGAGAAGGCGAAGTAGGGCCCATTTCTACCCCCTGCAAAAGAGCCACAATGCTTTCATTAGCCAGAGTTATGATTGCCTGTAGTTGTTGTGTGTGGGTTTTTGCTAATCCTCTAATCTTTCTTTTGTTTGTTCACAGTTCCTTCAATTGCTCCCTGTGTCGCATTGCGGCCAACTGTCATGCGGCGCCGCCAGTTCCGGAGCCCTTGTCTTCCTGAAAGGGGCACAATAGATTGCCATAGCGGGGGATGTAGTATCTTACTCCGCTTCCGAATATGAGCTTGAGATGGAGGCATATTTATTATGTCGTGAGCCTATGTTGTCACTCTAGCCCTTCAATGATTTCATTAACAATATGCCAATGTCCCCAGTTTAAATATCCAGGATGATATGTTCTAAAAGTATTTTTGGGCAATAAAGGATGTATTATTTCAGAAGTGCGACTTTGGTCGTAATCTTTCCATTGCTTCGTTTCGCAATCTTCGAAAATCTTATATAACGCATTGTTGCATCTTGGTCCTGTAAAGAAAATAACGCTTGTTGGTCTTAGAATTTTCAATTCCTTTTTTAATAAATTTCCTGATAGTTCAATGATTTTTTCATAATCGCTCATTGGAATATTTTTACCCACAATACTTTCCCCATTATACGACATGCGAAATAGATTAGTTGCTATGACGCGAGTTTCAAAGCCATCTGGCTTATCGCCAACCGCTTTCCGTATTTGCCGATACGCCCTCCAATATGGGCTGCGATGATTTTTGGGCCTTGTTTTGGCGAATTCGAAATGCCTATATGTTTCAAGCATCGCAGGAATTGATTCAGGAGCAGATATAAAATCTTCAAATGTATGAATATTGGGGAATGAATTTTCAGGATGCTCCTCTGCGTTATAGTTCCACCCCATCGTTTCTTGGCCGACAATCAAAATTCTTTTTCTATTCTTGCTCCATGCGGCAGGAAGGTTGATTAAAATTGGAGCCGACAATTGCTTCATTAATTCCCTAGAAATTGCAAGGGCTTCATTTTTGAACTCGCTATAGGCTTGGTTGAGTTGTTCCTGCATTGTTTTCTCCTATTTTTTAAGAAGATGTTACGCTTTGATGTGGTTTCCAGCGGTAGCCGCGTTGATAGGCGGGAATCACGAAGTGGTAGGTGTTAAGGCTGTCGATGGTTTTCATTTCGAGTGCGTTGTCCGACATGTTGTTGCCTCCATGGTTCTTGTTCGGCATTTTTCAATCCCGAGGATTCGTTACTATGTCTCCCGCGCAACCGTTGTCAATTCGTTCGCTGGCGTTTTCGCTAGGCCTTAGCTCCGCTTGGCGAGTGGTTTGACTCCGGTGGTGCTTTCCCATTTTTATTCCGTGCTTGTGCCCCATTTGACGAGTTTTTCTTCGGGCCAATCGTTCGCCCATTTTATCGCTGATTCATCGTTGGCTAGGTAGCCTTGGAGGATGTCCCATCTTTCCAAGGTGATATCTTCTGCCGCTTTGGGCAAGAAATACATAAATCTACTCCAATCGGATTTTACAAAGTTGGCTACCCATAGAGACGGGACGAAGAAAACTTTTGGGTTTTTATTTAAATCAACAAATGCATACCAAAAAGATTCATGATGTTTCCCGATTACTCCTTTGTTAACATCCCACTCGAATCCCTCGTGTCCGTATCGGTTCCGCCTGTAGGCATTGCGAGAAGTCTTAACTTGTATGGAAATGGTTCTTTTCCCGTCTGGTGATGATGCCATAAGGTCAACACTTGGCGCATTCCCAAGAGTCATAGCTGCATTGATCTCCCTAGTTGACAATCCATATGCTACATAAAATTGACCCGCTGCCCCCGTAAATTGCGATTTTCCTGTTCCCATTTTTTCTCCTTTTTTGTTAGTGCAAGTATAAGAGACGGTCCCCATTTTCGTGCTGTCCGTCCATTGGTGCTGCCAATACCCCACCTTCCTGTCTTTCGGAAAGGAGCGATACAGATCAGCTTAGCGAGTGGTTTGACCTCCGGTGGCTGATTGGCGTTCCAAGCGTATTCATTCGCTCGAATAGGCATTCAATCTCGGTTGCCTGATTCAGGGGGCTTTCCGAATCAAATAAATGGGGTACCTCAACAATATTCACCCTGTATGATTTCAATGTGGAGAAAGCTTTGATTAAATTATCGTTTTTTATTGCTGTCATTATATCGTGTTGTTCAAAAATTTCAGTTTTCCACGGTTTGTTTAGATTGGCAAACGCATTGAGGTCTCGGCTTATGGACGTAATAAACTCGTTCTCGTTGTAAGCGCATAATCCAGCCTTCACAAAAATGGATAGCGGGACTGGCATGTGAGCGTCAAATGGCCAGGCATTGCGAAAGTCATGCTTGTTGTCACCGCAATCCGCCTGATACAACTCGCATGCTTGACGTTTTTCGCCCGCGGAAAGATAACTGCAATTATCATTGGCGCGATACCCCCACGGATGAGCCGGGGTGCATATTCTAATCCAGAATTTTCTTGAGGATTGCTCTTTAAGTTTTGGCATTAAATCAAGCCATAAAAAACCTCTGGACTCCTCAATGTTCCTGCTGTATTCGGAATGATTAATAAATCCGAGTTTTATAGCGTTCATTCGTTGCTGGCCATCTAGAAGTTGTATGTCGCTTTTTGACGTTTTGTCGGCGAAATCCGCGACAACAAACGCCCCTATTGGGAAGCCCCTTAATATGGAATCCCAAAGTAATTCAATCTGCCGAGGTCTCCAAACCAAACCACGTTGCAATTGTGGGACTGCCAATCCTTCTCCGATTTCCTGTATGGTGTAGCTATTCCCCAACCTCATGACGCACCTCCTCTTTGGCGTTTCGTAATTTCGAAAATTGATGTCCCTTAAATTAGCATAATCCCCGCATAACCGTTGTCGATTCGTTCGCCGACGGCATGATTGGTCCCCGCGTCTTGGTTATTGGCGATTCGATTTTTTGGGAGAGGAATTCCAAAAGCCCTGGCAGTTCCGCGCCGCCGCCGAGGAGGAGTATGCCATTTTCTTTCAAGCCGCGCGCGAATTCCGCGGGGCATTTCGCTATTGTTTCCAAGATTTGCTCGGCGATGGCGTTCAGGGCCGGAGTCAAGGCTTCCAGCACCTCGTTGCCATCCACCTCGATTGCCCGCGGCAATCCATCGGCGAGTCCGCGGCCCTTGACCGTGGCCGTTGGCGGGTTGTCCTGGCGGATCGCGTTGCCCACTGTCTTTTTCAGGTCTTCCGCGCTCCTGTAGCCGACATCTATACGGTGGATTTTTTTGATGTGGTCGATGATGTCTTGATTCATCGATTTGCCGGCGACAAGAGTCATGTTTGACACTAGAGTTCGCGACTTGGTGGCAACCGCCGATTCGGTTTTCGCTTCTCCAATATCCACCACGCATATAGCGCCGCTATCGCTGAGACGCGTTACGGAGCGCGCCGCGGCGACTGGTGTCGGGAGAAAGGTGATCTCGGCGCAGCCGGCATCGCTGGCGCCTGTGGCAATCGCGTCGATCGCGGCCAAGGTGGAACTGGCTGGGAGCATTATCGACGCGGTGGTTTTTTCCCGAGGGGAAGCTTGATTTATTATGTGGGCTATGAGATACTCGATTAATTTGGGGTCGGGTGGAAGGTTGTGGGTTATGGGACGGATGGTTTTGACGTCGGGGACTCTCGCCGCCGCTTTGAGGGCGCTTCGTCCAACGTGGAGCAATTCCCCCGTTTCGCTGTGTAGCGCCACGACGGACGGCTCGCTAAATATCGCGTTGGATTTGCTTGCGAAAGCCCGGTAATGGCCGTGGCCAATGTCGATTTCCAACTCCGCCTCCGCGCGTCGCCGGTTAATGAAATTGAACATCTTCAACCTCCTGTCTGGTGATTTTTGCTCATCTGCGGACACTATATTCGTGGCGCTGGGACACCTAATGTCCCCCTGTGGCGGAGAGATCGGATATTTTCACCATGTAGGGAGTGTAGAGGGTGTAGATGGGAGGAGGAAGAACCTCGGAGGGGGTGAGTTTTTGCCTCGCAGAGACGCGGAGAACGCGGAGAAGGAACATACCGCTTCCGCTCCGCGGAATTGGCATGGTATGGTTAGTCTGTGAGTCCGTAAGTCCGTAAGTCCGTGATTCCGCCTGCCCTCAGAAGCCTTGTCGTAGGAGGGTGAGTCTGCTGAAAGTCCCTTCGTACAAGCCTTTTTCATCTCCGTCCGCGGAGATGGAAAAACTTCGTGAGCTTCGTGCTCTTCGTGGTGAGATGATCTTAAAGAAAATTAGGGACAAAATTAGGGACAGGTTAATTGTGGTCTCTATGAAAAAAAGCGCTTGCCAATTATTCAGTGAGCCCTAGTTTAGGGGAGGGTTTAGGGCGAATGGAGAGGGCGCATGCCGGAAACAAAGCGAGCGATGGTAAGGATGTTTCGGCTTCTCGCGATGATGCGCGAGAACCGCTATCCGAACCACACCAAATTCTTGCAGGAGATGAGGCGTTTGGATCCCGCCGGCGCTTACAGCATATCCCGGAAGACGCTACAGCGCGACATAGAGTTTTTGAAGAGCGCTTACGGAGCGCCGATAGAATACGATTACGTCGAGAAGGGATATTACTTGACGGATCCGGAGTGGACGCACGAATGTTTGGACTTGGAGCCAGAGGAGATGAAGGCGTATCTCTTGGGAGCCAGGGTGGCGGAGACGATTTTGCCCGCCCCCTTGAGCGGCGAAATACGCGAAGTTGTGGACCGGCAGTTGATGCGCAACGAGAAGGGACTTGAGGAGGGGGTGACTCTCGAGTCGTTTGTGGTTCGGGTTACCTCCAAGGGGACGGTTGCTCCGGAAGTTTTCGGTCCTATTTTCCGCGCCTGGCAGGCGCACCGGGCCTTGAGGGTGTTATACAGGAAGATCGGCTACAATAATGATCGCGAATTCACCATAGAGCCGCATGTCCTGACCATGTTCGATGGATGTTGGTACGTGAAGGGCAAATTGATCGCGGTGGGGGATTGGGATTGCGCCTCGTGGGGGTATCCCGATACGCTTCTGGCATTGCCGAGAATTAAGCGCGCGGAGATGCTGGACACCTATTTCGAGACGGACCGGGAGATGGTGAAGGAGGTTGCCGAAGGCAATTTGTTCAATCTTGACGATGTGCGTGACGTTGTTCTGAAGGTGGTGGGAATTTCCGCGGAGTATGTTCGGGAGCAATTTCCCCCTCAAGATATCGAATCCAACGCGGATGGCTCTCTGACGTTGCGTATTCCGAAGTCCATTCGTATGACACTGGTCAAGTGGATTTTGGGCGAGGGAGGCAACGTTACCGTGTTGTCGCCCGATTCCCTGGCGGAGGAGATCGCGGAAAAGGCGAAATTGATCGTTCGCGGACACGCCAAGGAGGAGGGAACGCGAAACTCGAAATCCTAAACTCTAAATCCGAATAGATGCCGATCCCGCATGCGGGAGTAGCGTGTAGGAAAGGGCTAATCCTTGCGAAAATAAGAAAGAGATGGCCTCGCAAAGATGCGGAGCTTTTTACCATGTAGGGGGTGTAGGGGGTGTAGCTAGAAAGAGGGTCCACGAAATACATCCTTCCGTTCGCTATGCGGCGAACCCTGGCGGGCTTTGCGGAAGGATGAGCTTCGTGCTTTCTGTGGTAAAAAGAAGCTTTTAAAAAGGTCTTCAAATGTGCGTAGAAATGACTGGCGAACAAGACCAAATGTTGTAGGCGATATATCCGTATTTTAAGATTTATTCAACCACGAAGCTCACGAAGCCCACGAAGATGCAGCTTCCGCGTCGCGGAACCGGCATGTTTGTGTGGAAAGAAAGAGAAACTCTGCGTTTGCCTGTCCTGAGTTAATCGAAGGGCTTCTCCGCGAGGGGAAGAGAAATAGATTGCCGTGCGGAGGCGCGGATACCGCGAAGGGAACCGGGGAACAGGCTGGGTTTTGGATTTCGGGTTTAGAGTTTCGGATTTAGACTCTTCGTGGCTGCGTTGAACTCATTCGGGAAATGCGCTTTAAGATAGGCACATTTATAGGAAATCATCGCCTGCGACGCTAGATGCGCTTTGCCAGTGGTATTTCTCGACGCTGTTGTCAATTCGCCTATCAGCCGGTTGGCGCTGTCTGCGCCGATTTCTTTCTTGATATTTTCCCTCATGGTGTTGAGTTTCCGCGCCGCCTCCGCGTTTGTTTTTCCGGCGAGGGCTCGCCTCATCATGACGGCTTCGCCATAAGAACATCGCGCTAGGACGCGGATAACTTTATCGACCTGTTCTCTAAACACAATCCGCCCCGAGGTTTCCTTCGTGATGGCGCGTATCTTCCTCAATCCTTCCCAATCGGCGGAGTCCCCGTCCGGAACGCTCAAGGATGTTGGCGATTTCCCGGATACTCGAGGCATGAGCGAGCCGTCCGCCACCACCAGTGCGGCGAACGAAGCGACCCTCATTTCGCTACAGATATGACTCATCAACGGGAATCCCAATTTGAAAACCCCGCTAGTGTCGCCGGATCTAATAAGTTTAAATGTCGCGGGATCGTCCAAGGGAATCGTGTCCCAATCAAGCTTGCCCCCCCGTGGTTTCACGCCGCGCAACACGCGACTCGCGATCGCCAATGCCGGCAGGCCTAAAATATCAATTATGAAAAGCCCCAGTCGCTTGCAGGCCTCGGTCGTATACGCGGAGACATGTATTCCGGCCTTGGTTCGACCTGAAATCGGGATATGGGTTGCCAAATTTTCATCTCCTATAATGACGGCAGCGGCATGTGGTTCGGAGTGTTGTTTGACTCCCTCCAGGCGGCGGAGCGCCGCTTCGACCGCGTCGAACCCGCGATGCGTCGGGTTGGGTTGTTTTGTGGCGGTAGCCAAGCTCCCATGGGCGGCCTTTCTGCGGAATGGGCTGTAGACTGTCGGTATGGCGATTCTTTCACGCCCATATTTCGATGCGAGATATTGGAGAATATCTTCTCTCTTGTCGCTTTGGATCTCTATTGCTAGATGTGGAGCTTCCGCCTCGAGGGGATTGAGGAATTCCTCGAAAACAAGCCCGTTGGCCAATGGCTCGACATCGGTCATTCCCAAAATGTATGCCACGATGCTCCCGGCGGCGGAGCCCCGTACCGGGCCAATTATGACACCTTTTTTTTGGGCGTATTCAATAATGTCCCGGATTATAAGAAAATCATCGCATATCCCCTTGCTCTTGATGACGCTCAACTCATGCTCCAATTGTTTTTTTGCTTTTTCGAGACGGCTCCGCCCGCTATCTCCATAGTGTTCGGTCAACGCTTCGGCGCATAGTGCCTCCAGCGTCTTTTCGCTGGAATTGGCTATGGGCAAGTGGAGCTTGGGATTCCGCTTTGTTTCGGGTGCCAATGGCAGTTCCAATCGACATTTTTCGGCGATTTCCAAGGAATTATCCAATGCCTCCGGAATATCCTCGAATAACTTGGCCATTTCCTCGGCGCTCTGGAAGTAGCATTCCCGGTTCCCGTACATGTGCCTGGTTGTCGGGTCCACGAGAGATGGACGCGCCAAATCGACGTGGATCATATAGGCACCGGCATCTTCTCGTCGCAGTAATCGGATGTCGTTTGACGCCACTAGACGCAGCCCCATTTCACGGGCTAGAACTATTGACGCGCCATTCGCGGCCGCTTCCTCGAAGAAACCGTGATTGGACAAGGTCACATACACTTCGTCCCGACCGAAAATATCGCGGCACCGTCCAGCGAATCGTTGGATCTCGTCCCATTCGTGGTCTATGAGACGCGCCATTTGCTCGCTTCCAGGCGGAGCCAGGACCAGAATCAGGAGGCCTTTGGCGTGTTCCGCCAAATTTTCCATGTCGATGGCCGGTGGCTCCCAATCGGAATCCAGTCTTGACACCAAGGCGCAGAGATTGCGATAACCGCGGAAATCCTTCGCCATCAACGCCACATCAAATATGTGTGGTGGGTTTTTGCCGTTTGCGCGGAGCAAAACCCCGACATCGCAACCAATTATCGGCCTAACCGCATTGTCGGCGTTTTTCCCAAGTTCATAAATGTCAACCGCTCCCGCGACAGTCGCGTAATCCACCAAACCCACCGCCGGCATACCTTGAGCGCTTGCCGCGTTCAATATCCCGCGGATATCGCATATCCCTACTGGCGCGCCGTAATCGGAGCGGACCCTCAAATGGACGAATTTCGATTTTTTCATTGTCAGCCTCCAGGTGGTTCCAAGTCTTTTTCGCTGTGACAGAGGGAATATGAACGCCCGGCTGGGACATCTAGCGTCCCCCTCGGATACGGTGCTTCTCGCGTAACCCGCGGAGTTTTTTACCGTGGGAGTTTTTGCCATGTAGGGAATGTAGGGGGGAGCTAGGAAGGGGGTCCACGAAATACACGAAAGTCACGAAAGATTTTTGCCTCGCGGAGTAGAGATTTTCTTTATGAAAGCATTTCGCGTCTCCGCTGGCGGAATCGGCATGTTTGTGTGGCAAGAAAGAGGGAAAAATTTACCACCCGCTTCGCTAGAGACACGGAGATTCGGAGAAATCAAGAACACTGAGATCGTGTGAATTGGTCATGCCGCACCCGGCCTGACAAATTCACCCGACGGCTTTGATTGGAGAAGAAACCTGTGAGTCCGTGAGTCCGACTCGCAGTCGCTCGGAATTACGGGATCACGTTTTCCTCTGCGTTCTTTGCTTCTCTGCGAGGAATAGAAATCTAGCGAAGCGTCCTCTAGGGCTAAAATCCAGCGATAACAGCGAGGGGCCGCGAAGAAAGATTTGACAAAATGGGAGTGAATCGCTTGCCAATTATTCGGCAAGTCCTAGTTTTTGTTGTGCGGCTCCGCGGAATTTTCTCTAATTGTTGCGAGCAAAGTGAATTTAAAGAAGGAATCCACTATGAAAAGGCACTGGCTCTACACGGGAGCGGGAACTGCCGCCCTTACCCTATCCGCTACGAATCTATTTTCCGCGCCAGTGGAGCAGAAGAAACCGAACGTGCTGCTGATCCTGGCCGACGACATGGGATATAACGGTCTCCATTGCTATGGAAACAGCTGGTTGGAGACACCTAACATAGACAAATTATACGCCGAGGGGATGCATTTCACGAACGGATATTCGGCCGCGCCGGTATGCCAGCCCTCGCGTATCGCCATTTTGAGCGGTCAGTATAGCCCGCGCACCGGCGGATACCGCGTGGTTGACCGGTTCAAAGGCAAGGAAAACTTGATCAAATACATAGTGCCCAAGCTGACCGGTATGGCCCTTGAGAAAATCACTATAGCCGAAACTTTTAAAAAGGCCGGATACACCACGGCGATGTACGGGAAATGGCACGCCGGGAACTATAAACCATCTCTCCACCCTAGATATCAAGGATTCGACGAAGCCTATAAATGCGCTGGCTATATTGACACACACAAGGCGGATCCGGAAGTAACACTGCCGCCGGGGATGGACCTGCCCGAGTACTTCACTCAAAAAGCGACTAAGTTTATGGAAAAAGCGCATAAGGATGGCAAACCCTTCTTCCTCTATATGCCGTATTTTCTCGTGCATTGTTCCTCCAGGTCCAATCCAATAGATATCGCATTTTTCAAGCGCCATAAAGACACGAAACTCCCCATCAACGACAAGTCGGATCACACAAACATTACAAAAGCTATCAATCACTATAAAGAGAAGCTGAAGGACATCATTTCCCAGGACAAGAATTTCGCATATACCGCGCTTATCGCGGGCAAGACAACGCACCTTGACGCATGCGTTGGCGAGTTGATGAAAACAGTTTCCAAGCTGGGGATAAGCGACGATACAATTATCATCTTCACATCCGACAACGGTTCTCCTGCCATTCCCTTCGTGGGGCCGTTCAGGGGTAGAAAAGGCGATACATATGACGGAGGGATGCACGTTCCGTATATTTTTGTCTGGCCGGGAAAAATCAAAGCCGGCAGCGTAAGCGACGAACGTATTATCGGTGTGGACCTTTATCCTACCCTGCTTGGACTTGCCGGAGTAAAACCGCCGGAAAACTACCCTCTTGACGGAGTCAATATTACGCCTATTCTCCTAGGCGAGAAAAAACAGCTGGCCCCAAGGTCAATTTACTGCTACTTCCCGAAATACGCCGGGTACAATGCTAAAAAAAGGCGTTGGGCTGACTCGTGGCGCAATGTTATTTTCGACGGCAACTACAAACTGATTGAAACCCCTGAATACGTAGAATATGAGTTGTATAACTTGGGCAAAGACCCCAAGGAAACGACAAATCTCATAAATGACGAACCGGAAAAGAGAACCACACTGATAAACAAGCTGCATCAGTGGATGATTGATATTAACGCCCCGAAGCTGACTCCGAACCCAGACTACAAATACAAAAAAAGCGATCAAGACTCGAATTCGGATAAAACCGAATGAATGTGCGGGGAAGGATTGGATTTTCAGGGGGGCCTAGCCGCCCCTGGGGTGGAAGCGTCTATGGGTGGCTAGGAGTTTTTTCTGGTCGATGTGGGTATAGATTTGGGTGGTCGCGATATCCGCGTGTCCGAGCATTTCCTGTATTATTCTGAGGTCGGCGCCGTTTTCCAGCAGGTGGCTGGCGAATGAATGCCGGAGTGTGTGCGGGTGGATGTTCTTGGAGATCCCCGCCAAGCGCGCCGCTTCCTTGACGATTCCCCAAACGCGCTCCCTGTTCAGCGGCTTTCCGTTTTTCGATAGGAACACTACGGATGTGGGGGTGTTTTTGATCAATAAAGGTCTGACGTTGGCGACATAGCGCTGCAGGAGGTCCAGCGTGTTCGAGGCTATTGGCACGACGCGTTCTTTGTCGCCTTTTCCCGTGACACGGAGTATCTCCTGGTCCGCGAGGATGTTGTCCAATCTCAGCCCCACCGTTTCGGATACGCGGAGGCCGCATGCGTACATCACCTCCAGGATGGTTCTGTTGCGAACGGTGAGGGGGGCTTCGGCCGTTTCGGGGAAAGCGTTGATTAGGCGGTCCACCTCCTCCACGGAGAGGAAGTCCGGCAGGACCCGCCAAAGCTTCGGGGAATCCATCACGTCGGTTATGTCGGAGGGCGTGAGTTTCTCTTGGAACAGATACCTGTGGAAGACCTTTATCGAGACAAGTTTTCGGGCTATAGATGACTGTTCGAGCCCTTTTATAGACAGATGTTCGAGATGGTCGAGAATATCGTCCCTGGTGGCGTCCGGCAGTTTGCGTCCGCGTTTTTCGCGGAGGAAGTCGCGGAAATCGCGGAGATCGGCATTGTACGCGGCGACGGAGTTTCCACTGAGTCCTTTTTCCATCGCCAGAAAGCCGCCGAAGCTGGCCAGTATGCGGTCGTCGTCCATTGCCAGTCCTTGTTTTTTGTGTTGCGTGGCTTGTTTTTTCACGCGGTTGTCGCCTCCGAGCCGTTTTTGTTTTCGGAACGAGGCGTTTTTTCGCGGTTTACGCGCTATTTTATTCCGGGGACGGCATGTTGGCGTCCCGTTGGCGGTGAACCTATCCCGGCAACGTCGACGATGCAAGCGGCGCCGCGGAGTGTTGGAGAGGGAACATGGAACACGGATTGTATTTGTTGCTAGGAGGGGTGGTTGCCGTTGTCGTTGTGGTGGGGGTGATTTACAACACCTTCGTCCACAAGGACAATGTGGCGAAGAATGTTTTCGCCACGATCGATGTCCTATTGAAAAAACGTTGCGACTTGGTTCCCAATCTGGTCGAGACTGTGAAGGGGTATGCCAAGCACGAGGAGTCCGTTTTGTCCCGTATAGCGGAGCTTCGTTCCCAAGCGCCCTCCGACGCGGCTCCGGACGACGACAAGATAGAGTTCGACAGGCGGCTATCCGGTGGGCTCGGGCGTTTGATGGCGATTGTGGAGAGCTATCCCGAGTTGAAGGCGGATAAGAATTTTCTTCAGCTTCAGATGACCTTGACGGAGTTGGAGGATCAAATATCCGCCGCTAGGAGAGCCTACAACGCCGCCATGACCGATTTCAATAATTCCCTGGAGATGTTCCCCACGAATATTTTTGGTTCCATGTTCGGGTTCAAGCGGAAGCGTCTTTTCCATGTGGACGAGGCGGGGCGGGGATTGGTGGACGTGGGCTTTTAGTAGGGTCTGCTGAATAATTGGCAAGTGTTTAATTTTCGGCTCTTCCGCAGTTTTAGTGGGTAAAAAGGCGGAATTTGTCGGAACCTCTCCAGAGTCAAGCTGTTTTCAGCATAACGGCTTCGCCGCCCTCCGCGTCGCTACGGGACTTATATGAAAACAGCTTGACTTGTGCGAGAACCCGCCAGGT
>WFSE01000045.1 GCA_015486135.1 Lentisphaeria bacterium | reverse complement strand
TGAAGCGCAATTTGATTAGTCACATGAGGAAATTGCAAAAGCTCCCAAAGCGTGTCGCCAGCTATTTCAATCATAAAAAAATCCAATATGCGAAAGCCTAGGTGTCAAATAATTAGCTGTCGGGTTAATAAATTCCTTTTTAAGGGAATTAGCGCTTGCCAATTATTCAGCGAGCCCTATAATACTTGACAGGGAAAAGCATCGGAGTTTTAGTGGTTTTTCGAGGGGCACTTGGCGCTAGGAGTGAGTAGGCATGGCACACATCCTCATAGCCGATGATGACAGAGTTATCCACTTCATATACTCCAAGATTATAACGGCGCTAGGGCACGATATAACCAAGTGTGTCAACGGGCTGGAAGCGGTAGACGCAGTCCGCGACAATTCCTTCGACCTGATAATACTCGACAACATGATGCCGGAGATGGACGGCTATAAAGCCTGCCAGGAGATAAGAAGGCTTCCGAATGGAATCGCCGTTCCGATAATCATAGTATCCGCAGACGACTCCCAGGAGAGTATTCTAAAGTTCCTCAGTGCTGGTGCCAACGACTACCTCTTGAAACCCATTAGCGAGCCCATCCTAGTCGCAAAACTCAAGAATTTCCTCAAGACGGCCTCGTTACACAAAAACGAATTCGAGATGGTAAAGCAACAAGCCACTATCGCCGACAAATACAAGATATGCAAGGTCCTGGGTTATGGGGCTCATTCGGTTGTTTTTCTAGCCGAGCACTTGGAAGAAAACCGTCTGGTGGCCGTAAAGTTGTTGAACCGGCACGCCGTTGCCGAAGAATTGCTCGCCCCCATAACGGAGTTGGCGCTAAAGCTCCAAGACGCCGATCTGGACAATGTCGTCGAGATATTGGGTATGGGCCAATACGGAGACAACATCTACATCATTTTGGAATACGCCGATGGCGGGGACTTGGGAAGCAAGCTCAAGCAAGTTGGCAGAATGTCAGAGAAAGAGGTTGTGGATGTTGGCTATGACATTGCGACGGCCTTGGTATCGATGGCGAAGAACAACATCACGCACCTAGACCTCAAGCCAGAAAACGTGATGATAGACAAAGGGGTGTACAAGCTTTCGGACTTCGGTGTCGTGGCGGAGAGACCCGGGACTACGATGGCGTTGACCCAGGAGATATGGGGGACCCCGGCCTACTCCGCGCCAGAAGTTCTAGTGGACAGCAAAAACATCTCGATTAAAAGCGACATTTACAGTTTAGCGATATGTCTTTACGAATCGCTGGTAGGGGATAATCCTTTCGCCGCCGACAAACCAGCGGTCTCGATGTTCCGTCAGCTTAATTTGGCCCCCATTCCCCTTATGGACATGGGGGGGCATTTTTCCGTGGAGTGCTCAGCGTTGGTGGATGCGATGCTCTCTAAAGACTCCGCGTTGCGCCCAAGCCCCACGGAGTTGCAGAAATCCTTCGCTTATCTGAAAGAATGTTTCGACGAGAGCTTGGATAAACAAGCGACTTACGTCAGGAGCTCGGGGCGCAAGCCACTCGAAGACACCCGAGCGCTCAAGCCCTCCCCCGAATCCCGGAAAACCATCAATGAAACCATAGAAAAATTTTCAAAAGAGACCGACACCCATTTTCCCTCTCCACCATCCCACCAGCACGCTCCAGCGGCCAGGAAGCCCCCCCGCCCCATGTCACGCCAACGCTTCAATCTACGAGCGTTCTTCGCGAAGGCCGCCGTGATGCTTGTTGTTTTCTTCGCTCTTTACAGCGTCGCGTTACTCGCTGGAAACGCGTTCCGTAGCGAGCCGGAATCATCGTTCAAAGGGATTCCCTCAGTAGTTGCTTGCGAGAATTGCGGAAATATAGAGGTAAAAGACGTGCTCGACATATCCAGTTGCAAATGCGACAAGTGCGGCGGGCAGGAGTGGTTCGCGGTGAGATGCGCGAAATGCGGAAAGTTGTTTCCGTTGAACGAAGACAAATTGGCCGACATGGCGGACTCGTTGAGCGACGATGAGTACGACGCGGAGTTCGACACGCTTGTAACCTGCCCGTATTGCGGATCACACCGCTACGAGGCGGTGCTTCCGAGCGATTTGCACGAGGCAAAGAAATGAAGACATGTTCCAGCGCCAAGAAGAAGCTTGGAATTGCCGATACTCGGCTCTTCACTCTTATAGAGTTACTGGCCGTCATTGGTGTCATAGCGATACTGATAGGACTGTCCCAGCCAGCTTTGTATCAAGCCAAAGAAAGGGCTAGATACGCCCGTTGGCTCGTCTTCACGAACAATCTGCGCAGCGATCCTTTGTCCTGTGGACAATGGACATTCGCCAATCTAAAATACACAAAGTTCCCCACGTCCCAAAACGACACCGCGCTCAACAGTTCGCAAGGAGGAAACATCAACGACTACTTCCCCAAAAAATGCAATGGTGAAATGATTGGCGTGGCAAAGCCCCGGCAAGGGCGATGGCGTAAGGGCGCCGCCTATTTTGCCGGCAGACGTAGCGACGTGATTCGCATCGCCGACGACGGGGTTTTGAACCCAGGCAAAGACTCCATGACGATTTGCCTCTGGTTCAAGCCTATAACCAGGCGGGGAAGGTTCAATTCAAGCTACATCATATGCAAGGGTAGCGCCACTAGCGCTAGGCATCCTGGGTGGGCTATCGAGACCCGAGGAAAAAGGCTGAGGGTCACCGTCCAGCCCAGCAACAGCAGTGCCAAGTCCCGCCTCAACATAACGATCCGCCACCCTGAAAACAAGTGGTATTTGGCGGTTTTGGTTATCGACATTTCCGCCCCGAAGATAATTTTTTACCTTGATGGGGAAAAAAAGGGTGAGCGCCCAATAAGGACATCCCGGGATCCAGCCACAAGACAACCTAGGCCGGTGGAAATTGTGGCGGACGCCAAGGACAACGCAAACGACCGGGGTTTTGGCTACCAAAACTGCTTGATCGGCAACAATTACCGCGGCTCCAAGCCATTTCGTGGAATTATTGACGAAGTCGAAATATTCAAGCGAGCTCTTTCAGCTAGGGAAATAAAACACATCTACGACATGGGACGCGAATAACATCCGGGATTGGCTCCGCGCTTTACCTGTCGGAATGAGAGCGCTGGCCCCGCCCCTTTCCTTTGCGGGAGGCAACCTCGTACGCCCCTTTTCCTTTCCCCGATTCCGCAACCTTTCCGAGAACGGACTCACCGCTGTCGTGGTAATTCGCGGCGGGCAAAGAGAATATCTCGTTTATTC
>WFSE01000044.1 GCA_015486135.1 Lentisphaeria bacterium | reverse complement strand
GATAGTTGTATGCGAAGACATCGGACCCGCTAGCCACGGTGGAGAACCTGCCGTAGCCGTCGTACCCGTAGTCCACGTCGTATTCCGAGCCGATGTTCATCCCGACGTACCTGCCCTTGTAGCCAGTGGTGGAGTAGCTCCTCTCGATGACTTTACTATATATACCGTTGATTGACTCGGATGTCAATTGCATTTTGTCGTTGTACGCGAACGTCCTCGTTCCCACCGCGTCGACGACGGTCTTTTGTTGACCGACCCTGTTGTAGGTGTATGAAATATCTGGAGTTGTGTCTGAATAATCAACAGAAACGAGCTCGCCAGTGGATGGATTGTATGAATACGTTGTGGCGATTCCACGCGCCCAAGTTCTCGTGGCTAATCTGTTCGCGTTGTCGTAGGTGTATGTCACCGACTTGCCGCTAGCGTCCGTCTTGGCGGTGAGGAGACCAGTCGCGTTGTCGTAGGTCCAGGTAGTGATGTCTGATGCGTCTGGGGTCAGTTCCGCACTTTGACTAGAGTCAGAAGTGCTGGTCCCGACCCCGACGCTACGGAAAGTGTGGAGTTCGGCTAGGGCGCCGTAGGAGTCGTAGACGTAGGCTATGGGATACGTGGCGTCGCCCGTGACGGTCTCCACCTGTCCGCGGAGGTTGTAGGCGTAGATGGTGTCCTTGCCCAGGGCGTTGGTGACTTTGGTTCTCAAGCCCGTGTTCGGGTCGTAGTCGAAGGTGGTGGTATTGCCGTTGGCGTTGGTTCGCGACTGGACTTTCCCTATCTTGCCCGCGCCCGAGGAGTAGTAGGCGGTGGTGGATGTTCCGACGCGGGGATCGGTCACGCCGACGCGCCTTCCGAGGGCGTCGTAGGAGTAGGTGTATGTCAGGTTCGTAGGAGTCGTGGAAGACGTTAAAAGACCGTTGACCGTAGTGGAAACCGCGTCGACGGTGGAGTCGGGTACGTCGGTTGTTTGGGTTACGGTCTTGTTGTCGCGGTCGAGGGTGGTGGTCGAGACGGTCTGGTTGCCGAACACGTCCGTGTTGATTACTTTTTGAATTGTGCCTGAAGGTAGGTTGGTGAGCTGGCGTTTGGAGACGGACGTGGTGACGGCGGTCGAGTCGTTGTCCTTGGGATAGGTTGTGGAGGTGGAGACCTGGAACCAGGCGCCGTTCTCGCTGGAATAGATGGTCTCGGAGTCGGTTATCCGGTCCATGGAGGCGGGGCTCAGGGCGCCGTCGCCGTTGACATCGAGACCGGAGCGGACGAGGTTTCCGAGGTCGTCGTGGACGTATATGGTGTCCGCGAGTCCTGTTCTGGATGTTTTGACCAGGCGGCCTTTGTCGTCGTAGGAGTTGACGGAGACGATGGTTCCGCCGCCGAAGGCGGGGGATTCGGTCTTGACGACGCGTTTTAGGCCGTCCTTGACGGTTCTGACGTATCTGGGGCCGTTGTCCGCGGCGGTGTGGGTGGTTTCCTCGAAGAGTCCGTCGGAGTTGACCGTGATATCGACAAACGTCGGCACGACGGCGGTTCCCGTGGTGGATTTTCGGTATCCGCAGATGTACTTGTCGGACACTATCGTCGCGCCTCCGGGGCGGGTGGCGGTTGCCTTTCTTGCGGGGCCTGCCCCCGCTAAATTTGACATATTCCTTTCTTGCGGTGTCTTGCGGGGCCTGCCCCCGCTAAATTTGACATATTTGTATTCAATTACTTGCAAAAAACGGCCCAAAATATAGCTTAGCGCAAGGAAGTTAACCGCGGATTCTTAATTTAAGACTTTCGAGGCCGATTTTTTACTTTTTAGCCGCCTGGAAGCCCCCTCCGTCTCCGCTCGCCCGGCTCGCTCCGATGTAGCCTGGCGGCTGGACTGTCGGCTTTGCGGAGCGAGCATGTCCCTCCGCGGACGGCGTCCGCCGCCGCGGCCACGCCCTTCGGCTCCACTCGCGTCTTGGCTTCCTCTGGTCGCGGTCCGCCCGCGCATATCTGATTTTATGCGTTCGCTCCGCACATGTAGGCCATCGCGCGGGGCGAGTGGCCCTGGAGGCGCGGACGTCTTCGGAAAGCGGGTTAGGGACGGGTTAATAATGGTTCTCCCTTTTCTCATATGTTGTGCGCTCGGTTGAAATGCGCGCTGTCACGGGGTAGTTTTTTGGGGAGTCTCTGTTGTTATCAATAAATGGGGGTTATATGAAATTGACATCGTACGGGGCGGCCCGCGAGGTAACGGGTTCGAACCACATTTTAGATGTTGGAGGTAGGAAAATAGCCGTTGACTGCGGCATGTTCCAAGGGCATCGCGTGGATGCCGAGCGAAAAAACCGCGAGTTTTTGTACGCCCCCTCCGATTTGGAATCCGTGATACTCACTCATGGACACTGTGATCATTGCGGGCGATTGCCCTTGCTTTGCGCAAACGGATTCAGTGGAAACATCCATTCCACGCCGGCTTGCCGCGACATCGCTGGTTTGATTATGGCTGACACGGCCCACATACAAGCCAAGGACGCCGAATGGTTGCGCAAGAAAAAGCCTGGACATCCCTTCCAGCCATTATACGGAATAAGCGAAGTCGTCGAGAGTTTGAATCAATTTGTCACCGTGGGATATAAGCGTCCGTTTCTGGTCACCGACGGGGTAAGGTGCGAATTCCGCGACGCCGGGCATATCCTAGGGTCGGCGATGGCGGTTTTCCGCCTCGAAGATGGTCGGGAGATAGCGTTCACTGGAGATATGGGGCGCGCTGGATTGCCCATAATCCGCGATCCCCAACCCATAGGCGATGTGGACTATCTAGTCTGCGAAGGCACTTACGGCGACCGGTTGCACGACCCGATAGAGGATGCCGAGAACGAGCTCGCGGAGGTTGTTAACGCGACCGTCGAGCGCGGGGGGAAGATAATCATACCGGCGTTCGCCGTGGAGAGGACCCAGGAATTGGTCTATTACCTTCATAAACTGACGCTGGAGAAGAAAATACCCGAACTGGAGATATTCGTCGATAGTCCTATGGCGACGAACGCCACGAGTATTTTCCGTGTCCACCAAGAGTGTTACGGTCCGGAGATCCAGGAGATATTTCTGGAGGAGCATATCAACCCCTTCGGGTTCGACAATCTCCACTTCACTACTAGCGTGGCGGAGTCTAAAAAGCTAAACGAGGTAGAGAAACCGCACATCATCATCTCCAGCAGTGGCATGTGCGAGGCGGGACGTATTCTCCATCATTTGAAAAACAACGTTGAGAATCCCAACAACACCATATTGATTGTGGGATTCATGGCGGCACATACCTTGGGAAGGCGGATAGCCGACCGTGTCCCCGAGATAAAGATATTCGGGGAGCCTTACAAGCTTCGGGCGCGGGTAAAAATTCTGAACACCTTCAGCGCGCACGCCGATTACAACGAGATTCTACGCTATGTGAGGACGTTCGACCTGAATCGTTTGCGGAAAATCTTCTTGGTTCATGGAGAAGAATCGGCGTTGGAAAATCTCAAGGGGCTTCTTCTCGAAGCTGGAGTCAAAGCCGTGGAGATAGTTGATCCCGGGCAGGAATACGAGATGCCTTGACCTGGTTGTAGAGCCGCTGTCCGCCGATGGCAGGATATTTGGGATTGGTTCCGCACGTTGCCTGATACCCAGGGCTTGCTGAAAAAGTCGAGAATGGGTTAGTAGCTAGGCAATGAACCGACGGCGTATAGGCATACTCCGAGGTGAGATTAACGCCGCCAATGGCCCATTATCGGCTTTCGCGGAATTGGCAAGTGCTTTATTGTTATTGGGTTGATTTTTCCGCAATGTTGCCTCCAAACATGGTGAACGGGATGCTGGAAGCGCTGAAGGGATTGTTTTTTATTTGGCTGTTGATTATCCTCTCACCGTTGATTGTTGTTTTCATCGTTTTCGGCCTGCTAATGTTCGCGAGCGTCGCGATTTTGATCGGGAACGCTAAGGCCCGGCGAGAGAGAGAAGCGGAGGAACGGCTATGGCAGGCGGAGCAGGAAGAAAGGGCGCGGCAACGCCGTCAAGAGGATATTGCCTCCTTGCCCCAGCGCGGAGCGTACTACTATTATGACGACGACGAGGAAGAGGAGGACGATGACTACGATGAATCTTGTGGGTCTGGGGATGACCGTACGGAATGTCCGTTTTGCGGGGGAACAGGCTACGCTGTCGACGACATAGACATGTTTGACGGCGACCCCGGCACCGCGGACGAACTATGCGACACATGCGGGGGCACGGGGTATCTATGAACTCCCGCTTTTGCTGATTCCGCGACACACGTTCGTATGATTTAAGGTGTCTTCCCTTCCGAGCTTCGCTTCCTCTGGGCTCCGCGGAAGGACTGGGACACTCTGCCATCGTGTCCAAAATGCTGCAAATTATTGCCTGCATGTCCCGCCGTGGCTTTATACGGAAGCGGAAGCCTTGGCGAAAGCGTAGCCACTAACCTGTTTTCGACTTTTTCCGCAAGCTTGCATTGGCATCCAGAAAGGTCCTGCGGCACATGTTGGGATCAATTGGAATAGCATTCCGGCGTGGTCAACTTGCGGTAGAAGTCGGCGTAATTGTCTTTTTCTTCGGAGTTTCGCACGGCGATAGCGACGCGCGGGTGCTCGTTCAGCATGCCAGTTATCATGTAGGGAATTAGGTAACCCCATTCTATTTTTTTCCGCAATTCCACGAACTCGTCCTGCATGATCTGGAATATGGGCTCGATGTCGAACCGCGGGTCGTCGAGGTATGTTAACAGGAGTTCTAGCGGGCAATTTCCCGCGGCGCGGCCGATTCCGGTTATAGTGGCGTCGCAAAACGACGCTCCAGCCTCCATGGCGGCTATAGTGTTCGCGAAACCCAACTGGAGATTGTTGTGTCCATGGAACCCGACTTTTTTGGAGTCCAAGTTGTCCTTGAACACCGCGACGAGATGCTTGGAGCTGTCGCAGTTCAACGCGCCATAGCTGTCCACGACCGTGACGGCGGTTACCGGGGCGTGTTTCTCTATTTCCTTCAAGCCAGCCGCCAAGTCGAAATCGTTGACGGTGGAAATGGCCATGATATTGATAAACGCCTCGTATCCCTTGTCAGCGGCCATATTCGCGAGCGCGATCGCCTTTTTCACGTCTTTCAGGTAAGTTGCAACTCGGATGAAAGAGAGAGGTGATTCGTCGGCTGTAAGGATGTCCTCTTCGTCCACCCTGCCGATATCGACCATGACCCCCAATTTCATGTTCAGGTTCTCGCTAGCGATAATTTCGTTTATTTTGGCGTCTCTAGAAAAGCGCCAAGCGCCGTATTCGTGCGGAGGGAACATTTTTTCGGACGCTCTATAGCCGATCTCCATGTAGTCCACGCCAGAAGCGTTGACCGCTTGGAAGACGGCTCGCACCATTTTATCGTCGAATTGCCATTTGTTGATCAATCCGCCGTCCCTGATGGTGCAGTCAACCACCGTCACATTTTTTCCGCCGTTTTTCTTTTTCTCCATGAATAGCCACCTCGGAAGCGTAAAGTTTTTCCAGTGAGTTGTCTTGTGTGAATCTTATGATTGCGTGCGAAGGCAAAAAAAAAGCCCTCCTTTGCGGAGGGCCTTCGCATTGCGAGTTCACTCCACGGGCAAGTCCTGATAGACGATGTTGTACATGTCGTGGTCTTCGTCCACAACAAATTCCGGTTTCAGCAACGGACCATATCCCCATTCTCCAGTGATGTGTGGGTCGCCGGTAGCGCCCGGAAGCGGGATTAGGAACGTTACGATCTCAACGATGCCTACTACTTCCCTAGCGACGCACAGAGCAACGCCCTTGAGCACCCCGTAAGTACATGCGGCGATGCCACCATGTTCCTGATTGACATCGTATGCCACGATGGGAATCTCAAGTGCTCCAAATCCGACATTGGCTATGCCTCTTCCCAGTTTTCGAATGGGTCCATCCCCTTCCGCTTGCACCGACGGGACAACCAGAAAAGCCACAACCGCGAAAACCGCCAAAAAAATCGCCGCTTTTAATCTCATAATCTCTCCTCTCCTTCGCTTTGCCCAAACCCCCTTCGCTAGAGCCTCGACCACCAGCGAAAGCCAAATATAACATCCCTTCCTAAAAGGTCAAGAGGTATTGAGCTATTTTTCCGTTTCTTCTATTATACACCACAATCAGATACCAATGCCCTGGCTGAAAATACCGCTCATCATATACTGCAGCAACGCCTGCGAGTCAAAGGTAATGTGGACACCTTCATCGTTCACTTCGAGCTTTTGCACCACGTTCAGCAGGTCCTGGCCGCTTTTCGAGTTCTCAAAGCTCGATATTTCGTCATCCAGCGTAGATTCCATGTAACTTGGGGGGCAGTTCAGTGATCCCAAGACGAGTTTTTTGACGACGAGCGTCATATGATGGTCCTTAATTTTGGGAATCACCTTGGTCTGAATATTTATCCAGCCGCCGAATCCAACGTATTCCTTGGTGTTTATCGATATTTTCGCCGTTAAGGCTCCCTGTTCGAATTGTGCGTCCGCGAGTTTCACCGCGCCAGTGTCCATGCTCCATTCTTTCCCTTGGCTCATGGTGACCAACGATGCCAGCAGAGCGTTTGTTTCTTCGGGATTAAAATGAATAGTCGACAAAGAGGAGGTCGAGGTTCCCGAGACCAGCTCCGCCGAAGAGCATTCCAGTTTGTCAAGAGCCGTCGACAGCGCTTTTTGGTCTGGAACACGGACGACCGGGTCAAACGGTTTTTCATCGAAGATGGAGGAAAGTCCCCAAATAAACAGTCCTATCAAGCCCGCGAGCAACAAGGCAAACAGGCCAGCACACCCCAAACACCCCCAAAGGCATCCTTTTCCGCGCTTCGGCTTCGGGGCTGATTCCACTTGGGGATCGAGCCCCTCCTCGGTCGTTATGTTTTCGGGCTCCTCCATGGCGACACCATAATACGCGGAACGAGTATATGCAAGGAAGGATTTTCCGAATCGGCTCCCCTGGATCGCCAAGGCCGCGTCCAAATGGCTCGATATCCCTTGTCGCAAAAACGTGGCTAGCGATGCCACCAGCCCGCTCTGGACACGTGAATGCAATTCCTGGGCTCCCCATGCGCGATGAGTGTGTCCTGGGCCCGTTCCGTACTCCGCCCTTTCCGCGCGACTGGCACCGTTCCAGCTTTTTCAGTAGGCCCTACCTATATTTTTTGACTGTCTCGAACATAGCCATGAGGTTTTCTATTGGCACGTTGGCGACGACGTTGTGAATAGAGCAGAATACAAATCCTCCGCCCTCCGCGAAGACCTCTATTCGTTGTTTGACCTCTTCCCGCACCTCCTCGGGCGTCCCGAATGGAAGCGTTTTCTGAGTGTCCACGCCCCCGCCCCAGAACACGAGTTTGTCGCCGTATTCTTTTTTCAGTTTTTCCGGCTCCATGCCCGTAGCGGAGCATTGGACCGGGTTCAGGATATCAAATCCAGCTTCGACAATACAGTCCAGCAACGGCCATATTCCTCCGCAGCAGTGCATGAAAGTCTTCCAATTGGTGTTTTCATGTATCCAGTCGTGGAGTCGTTTTTGATAGGGCAGGTACAAGTCCCTGTATTGGTCCGGCCCTAGGAACGGCCCGTTCTGAGTGCCGAAGTCGGTACCGTTGGTTTGTATTATCGTAATCCGGTCTCCTATGGTCTCGTGGAGCCGTTTCAGGCTTTCCAGAGCGATTTCGCATTGTCCCTCGAATACGGCCTTGATGTAATCCGGCCTCAGCGCGGTGGATATGTACCATTCCTCGACATCCCGGATGCCTTTTGGGTGTTTGAGCCACGTTGCCGGGACGAGGGCGATATCCCCGTACGACAACCCTCCCATGGTGCAGAACAGGGCTCGCTCCGTTGAGGATTCCAGTTCATCCACGCGTTGTTTGTAATGTTCCAGCTCCTCGTCGGAGATGATGGAGAACTCCTCCAAATTATCCTTTGGATCAAGCTTGTCTTCCTCTATGGGATCCTGGCGTATAATCGCATCGAAGAAAAACCCTCCATCCGGCATGTTGGCGCACGGCCCCACCGATTTGTCGCCCTCGGGGTACTGCAGGATGTCGCCATTCGGTTCCGGGTCGGTGTTGAAGAGTCCCGCCACCAGCACCGGCGTCCCGTCCGGAGTCGTCCATTCCTTCCAATCCTTGTTGGGGAATCCGAAAATTGTTCCCGTCCCCGCGACCATGGCGCAGTCGAGGCCCAACGCCTCCCGCAAGTCCTCTTTAACCTCTCCGAGCATTTGATATGGCTCGATGACCTTTACAGGGGTACCCGGGGCGTCCAGCCCCAATTCCTGTCGGAGCTTGTATACCATGCTCACTGCGATGCCCGTTTGGAACCCCGCGCCAAAGTCCATCGCCAGCTTGTCCGGCTCCTTGTGCGCCAACGTCGTCTCGATACGCTCTTTTGATGTCATTTTCCCTATTCTCCCAGTTTCTGCGGGGTTGTCGCGCGACCTTTGCTCAGTCCACCAACTCCCGTTCTATTTCTTCCAGAGACTTGCCTTTGGTCTCAGGCACTACGAATAGCACGAAAAGAGTGCCAGCCAAGCAAATACCGGCGAACACTCCGAAACTTCCCGCGGCCCCAAGTTGCTCCCTCATACTCGGAAACCATTGAGCCAGGGCCCAGCATGTCACCCAAAGGACGAAAACCGATATGGACATCGCCGCCCCCCGAATTCTGTTTGGGAAAAGCTCGGAGAGGAGCACCCACGTCACTGGCGCCAGCGAGAAAGAGTAGCAGGCGATCGCCGCCAGGACCAGGGCCAGTACTGGCAGGCCCTGCAGGTGGTAGTGGAAGGACGCGCTTATAGCGGAATGGCAAATAGTCAACCCGAGCGCTCCCGTCAGCATCAGAGTTTTCCGGCCGATCCAGTCCACCGTGAAGATCGCCACGAAAGTGAAAAGAAGCATCACGAGCCCCGTGGTAACGATCGTAAGCATTATGCCGCTTATATTGTATCCGGCGGCCTTGAAGACATCCTCGGCGTAATAGAAGAGGACGTTCACGCCACACCATTGCTGTAACGCGGCTAGCACGACACCGATGAGCACCACTTTGATCATTTTCGGATTGAGCAACTCCTTGAAATCGACTTTGCCATTGTCGTTGTCAATCGTCTTTTGAATGTCTTCTATCTCGAAATCCGCATAGTCGTCGCCACCCACGCTTTTCAGAATATTTCTGGCGTCCTTGGTTTTACCGTTTCTCACAAGCCACCGCGGGCTTTCGGGGATAGCGAACATTAGGAAGAAAAACATGGCCGCGGGCACGGTTTCCGCCGCGAACATCCACCGCCAGCCGTACTGTCCGTACCAGGAGTTGATAAGCTCCTGGTCCGTTATTTTTCCGGACATTCCCGATGCGATGGCCCAGTTCACCACTTGTGCCAGCACAACGCCTATGACGATTGTCAGCTGATTTATTGACACGAATTTGCCCCTTGTGTCAGCGGGGCTGACTTCGGCGATATACATGGGGGAGAGGTTCGATGCCAATCCAATTCCCACGCCACCAATGATTCTCGCCCAGATGAAGGAATTGTACGAGTTGGCCAGTCCCGTCCAGATGGCGGACGCCGTAAAAAGTAGCCCGGAGAGGATAAGAAGCCGCTTGCGCCCGAATTTGTCGCTAGCCACTCCCGAAAGGATAGAGCCGGCGACGCAACCCGCGAGGGCGCTACTCATCGCCCAGCCTTGCCTCCACTCGTTCCCGGGAGTATCCAAATGGAAAAATTTGGTAAAAAACGGCTTCGCGCCACCTATTACCACCCAGTCATAACCGAAAAGGAGTCCGCCCAAAGCAGCCACGAGGCATATTCGCCACACGAACCCCATGTTGTATTGTCGCGTTTCGCCCATAGCTTTACCGCTCTGTGATTTTCTGAACGATCGCCAAATGCTTCATGTTCATCGGGCAGGACTCGTTGAATAATTGCCAAGAGTTTTGTCCCCATTAGGTTAAGTCTGTTTTGAGCGGTGTCAAGTTGAGAATTTCCCCGGAGTCTGGCGGAACATCCTTGGAGTTAGCGATGTGATCCGCTCGCATTCATGGCGCTTCCCAAGTTTCCCGCGGGTTCTGCGAGAGCCTTCCCCCCCGACTTGCAAAGCGCATTGTCATCTTGTCTATTGTGTGGCTTCTCGGAGGTTCCGAGCGCCATGCGGATGCGGGAGCGGTATTGCCAGTTTAAATTTGCAAGGAGTGAGTGAATCTTACCGACAAGGTAGGCACTCTCAAGGAGGCGGCCCTCTGCTTCCAGGATTGCGTCTATTCCAGTTTGGTGACCTCCACGACGGTAGGCTACGGAGACCTTGTGCCAGTGGCTCCAATGACCAGATTGCTAGTGGGGGTTCAGGTTTTGATTAGTTTTTTCCTTATCGTCTTTGGCGCAGGATACTTTTTCGCCAGCCAATCGACGGAACGCGGACAAGTCGTAATTGCCGAGTTGAAAAAACGTCTCGATGCCATCGAGTCCAAGCTTTAGAGCCAGCAAGGCGACATCGACGAAGAGAGCAAAACACCTAGGCGAGGGTCTACTGAATAATTGATAAATGCCTTATTGTCATAGGTTAAAATTCCTTTAACGGTGTCATCTCCAAGGTTTTGGGAGCACACACTCGTGCGTTTTGAAGGCTCCCCTCGCTCCGCTTGGTCGCAGACTCCCAAAGGCCTTGGAGTCGACGAATGCTTTCTACTCAATTTGAGGTACTTGCCAATTCCGTGACACACGTTCGTGTGATTTAAAGGTGTCCAGCGCTACGCTGGGACACCTAGTCCATCAAGCGCGAAGCGTCCTTCCGCAAAGCCCTAAGGGTTCGCAAAGCGAACGGAAAGAGTGGCTCATTGCCTAGCCACTAACCCGTTCTCGACTTTTTCAGTAGGCCCTAGGTGAAGAGCCCAATTCTCACAACGACGATTTCGGGGGGGCAAAGCATGCGGATGGGTAATCTTGATTTCCCGAGACCGGAAGTGACTATCATGTCGAGCCGACCTTTTCGCAGACGGTAGTGTCCATATTCGAATTTTTTCCAATATTTCGTGGATGTGGTCAAGGCTCCGAAGAGAGGGAGTCTTATCTGACCGCCATGGGAGTGTCCGCACAACGCCAAGTTAGCGCCGGGAGGGGTAGGATTAGCGAGACGTTCCACGACATAGTCGACGCTGTGTGAGATCCAGCAGTTCAGTGCCTCGTGCGCGGCTGCGTTGGGTGCGGCAAATGGGTGTCCACCTCGCATCTCATCGAGACCGTGGAAGAGCACGCCTTTGACTTCCAAGCTCCTGTTAACTAGGAATTCGAATCCAGCTTGAGCGTAGCGTTGCCTCCAAAACGAAGCGGGGATCCATTTTTTCCGTCTGCGGTCCCAATTCCCTGGCACAGCCAGCTTTGGAATATCGGGAAAGTGGTCGAACACGGAATTCAACCATTGAAACGCCCCATCCAGATGACAAGCGTATGTGGTCAAATCGCCACCGAAAACAATCCAATCGGGTTTAGCCGTCTCCACAAGTTGGAGAAAACCCTCCAGGACATCGGGGTTGTCGCTCCAGTGCAGGTCGGAAAAAAAGAGAATCGTCGTTCCGTCAGGGCGCTTTGTATTCCCGGGGAGTTCCATACTGTATTCAACGAGTTGCGGGACGCTCGCGGAGAGGCCGTCGACACGACGGATTTTCCGGTTTCCGTATCCGGCGAGTCTTTCCCACGCACTATCTTGAATTCCCGCCTTCATTTCCCGATTTCCTCGCCCGGGATCCACGCCGGAGGACCCAAGAGGGACGGCACAAGGCCAATAAGTGCGATAAGCGCCAACATCATGGTAGCGGAGGCAATAAGTATGGTATCGTAATAATTCATCGTCATTCCCAATAGATCCCAATGTGATTTAAGGGCTTCCAGCTTGACAATACCAGCGCACGCCATTCCCGCGAAGGCTCCTCCCGCCATTTGGAAAGAAATCATAATGGACGTGGCGGTGGACTTGTGGCGCTTGGGAGTAAGAGACAACATTTCCGTTGTTATCGCTATTGAACCGGCGGCCATAACAATTCCTAGAAGGATATGCGCCGTCCAAAGGGAAATGGAGAGATGGCCTGCCCCGAAGGCCCTGGAGATGTAAACAAGGACCACTATGGGGAAAAAGAGCTGGCACGCCACCAAAACCGGTCTGGTTCCGAATTTGTCCACCGCCTTTCCCCCAAAATGAAACCCCGCTAGATTTCCAATCATTGTGAGGTTGGCTAGCCATACTACCCGCCCATTCGAGAACCCGAGGAACTCTTTCTCCATCAGGGAGAATATCCGCCCGCAATAGGCGGCGGAGAGCATTAAGAGGAAAACATAAGCGCAAAATGGGGTTACTCCAGGGGCTTTCATAATAGACGAGAAGAGCTTGCGGAATCCCCCCGCCGCGGGGTTGCGGGAGGACCGCTCCACTTCCGGGATTTTAGCGTAGAATATCCAGCGCACCACCAAGAGGACGGCGATCGCCAGAAAGATGGCTTGAAAACCGGCTTCGCCATGAAATCTGTGGAGGATCCATGCGGAGAAAGCTGAAAACGCAACACCGGCAAGCTGCCATGAGATACGGATGTTCCCGAAAAACCGTCCCCGAATGTTTTTCGGGACAATAGGTTCAAGGAGTGCGAACCAGCCGGCCCCTGTCAACACCATCCCCGCGGAAAACAAGAGAATCCCCGCCAGCGTCGCCAGTTCGGCACCTCCCTCGTCGGCGAGGGACGCCGCGGATATAGCCGCGAATCCCGCGGCGCCCACAAACACGCCAATCGTTCCAATGCGTTTTTTGCCAAATCGATCGGCTATAATTGCCGCCGGGGTACGGAACACCGCCAACGCCACAATGGGAATGGTAAGGTAAGCAATGAGCCTAGCCTCGGGAACACCAATATGACGCATATACAAAAGGAGTACTCCATTGCCAAATGCGAGCATGCCATGAACAGCCAAACACGTGTAGGCGATGGAGCTTCGCATCGCCTTTTTGGTTTCAATATCATCAAGCTTTCGTTTTCCCATCGGGATCGCTTCCTAGTCGTTTTCCGCGCCGTTTCGTCAAGCGCTGGCGCCCTTCGCGTTCGCTCGTGGAGACGGTAGGGGAAGTTTCCAATGGTGTCAAACCCAAGACACACGTTCGCATGATTTGAAGCGCCGCCACATAATTGGCAAGTGCCTTGTTATTATTGGGTTAATCCTGTTTTCATGGTGCTATCTCTAACGTCTTGGGAGTATGGGGTTGCGATGCCTGGGGGTCTGTTCCGCACGTTGTCTGATACTCAGGTCCGTCGTTTCTCGGGTAGGCCCCCCTTCGTGTTGCGGGTAGAGGGGGTCCCGCCACTGGATAAAAACAAACAGAGCGTGAAGTAAAAGGGGGGTCGGTTTTGCACTTTGGCTTTCCTGGCGGAACCGTCAGAAGCGCTAATCCCGCCCCCTGTTTTCAGTAGTCGCTGGGAGTTTCTTTGCAAAACCGTCCTTTCGGGGTGTTGATTTTTCGCGTCTGGTTAGTATCGTAGGCGGATTTTTTAGCGTCAGCGTGGTGGTGGCGCATTACTAACGCGGGAGAGGTGCATGAAAAAAATTGCTTTTATCTTGATGGGATTGTTGTTGTTGTCGTTATCCGTTTGGTCTCAGGTTGCCCCCGCCGGTGGCGCCAGTATGCTGCTGGATGAGACAACTATCACCGATATACCCTCCGCCACCCCGAAGATTTGGTGGGTAGCGCCCATAGCAGCGGTGATGGCGCTCGTGTTCGCTCGCTTTTTCTATCAAAGCATGATGCGTTCCAGCGAGGGCACGGACAAGATGAAAGAGATTGCGGGTTATGTCCGCGAAGGTGCCATGGCGTATCTCTGGCGGCAATACAAAGTTGTGTTCGTGGTATTCATTATATTGATGGTGATTCTAGGGGTTCTGGCCGTATTCGGCATACAGAATCCGTTTGTTCCGGTCGCGTTTTTGACTGGAGGATTCTTCTCCGGCCTTTGTGGCTACATAGGGATGAAAACCGCGACAAACGCATCGGCCCGGACGACGCAAGCCGCCACGGAGAGCCTTAACCGCGGTTTGCGCGTGGCTTTCCGTTCCGGAGCGGTTATGGGGCTTGTCGTGGTCGGGCTTGGCCTGCTTGATATCTGCATGTGGTATTATCTACTCGACAGTTTCGTCTATTCCCCAGCGCACCTGCTCCAGCCCGAGCCATTAAAATTCCTAGGCATGACCATCGTCCCCGCGCACTGCACGGAACTCGACAAGATGGTCCATATAACCACGACGATGATAACGTTCGGAATGGGCGCTTCGACGCAGGCGTTGTTCGCCAGGGTTGGTGGCGGTATATACACGAAAGCCGCCGATGTCGGCGCGGACTTGGTCGGTAAGGTCGAGGCCGGCATCCCCGAGGACGATCCCCGAAATCCCGCGACAATCGCGGACAACGTCGGCGACAACGTCGGAGACGTGGCGGGTATGGGCGCCGACCTCTACGAATCCTATTGCGGTTCCATTTTGGCGACCGCGTCACTTGGCGCAGCGGTTGGCATGCAAGCGCAGAGTTTGGAAAAGGCCATCCGGTTCGTCACGGCCCCCATGATCGTGGCCGGGGTGGGAATCATCATCTCCATTATAGCTTGCTTGGCGGTGCGCACGAAAGAAAAGACGGACATGAAGACGCTAATGAACTCCCTGACTTGGCCGTTGTGGGGTAGCACCATCGGTATAGCTTTGGCATGTTTGGGATTGGCGCACTGGGGTATTATTCCGTTCGGGGTGGCGTTCGCGGTTATAGCGGGTCTAGTGGCGGGATGCGTCATAGGGAAAATGACCGAGTACTACACCTCGGACGAGTACAAGCCCACCCAAGGGATAGCGGACCAGGCCAATATGGGGCACGCCACGACGATTATCGACGGATTGGCGGTGGGGATGTTCTCCACTGGCGGACCGGTGATAACGATTGTTATTGGTATCATCTGCGCATTTGGTTTTTCCGGCGGGTTCGACAATTTCATGATGGGCCTGTATGGAATTGGCTTCGCTGCGGTTGGTATGCTTGCAACGCTAGGCTTTTCTCTCGCAACCGACGCCTACGGGCCGATAGCAGACAACGCCGGTGGCAACGCCGAGATGTCGGAGCTAGGCGAGGATGTCCGCAAAAAGACCGACGCTTTGGACATGCTTGGCAACACGACGGCGGCCATAGGCAAAGGATTCGCTATTGGTTCCGCTGCGCTGACGGCGATGGCGTTGCTAGCGGCTTATATCGAAGAAGTCCGGATCTGGGTTGTGAAGCTCGCTGGTTCCGGAGGAACATATTTTGTCCGTCATGGGGTTGAAGTCACCGCCAAGCAGGCGGAGAAGGCGACGGTGCTTGATTTCGTCGGCTGGTTCCAACTGCATCTGATGAATCCGATGCTGCTGTGCGGATTGTTCATTGGCGCGATGATGGCGTTCGTGTTCTGTGCGATGACGATGAAGGCGGTAGGTCGCGCGGCCGGTGCCATGGTCAACGAGGTTCGCCGGCAGTTCAAGGATATCCCAGGGATTATCGAGGGCACCGGCAAGCCGGACTACGCTAGATGCGTCGAGATATCGACAGCTGGAGCGCAGAAGGAGATGATAGTACCTTCTCTGCTTGCGATAATAGTGCCAGTGGTAACGGGGTTGTGCTTCGGGGTTGCCGGAGTCGTGGGACTGCTCGCTGGAGGACTTGTTGCGGGATTCTCTCTGGCAACCATGCTGAACAACGCTGGTGGAGCGTGGGACAACGCAAAAAAATACATTGAAAAAGGCCATCATGGCGGAAAAGGCTCCGACGCTCACAAGGCCGGAGTCACAGGCGATACCGTTGGTGATCCTTGCAAAGACACCTCCGGTCCTTCTCTGAACATCCTTATCAAGCTGATGACGATGGTCAGTGTCGTGTTCTCTCCGGTAGTGGTGAAGTTTTCGCCAGTGATTCAGGGTGCTTTGAAGCAGTTTTTCCAATCGCTCTAGCACATACGTTCGCATGTTTTGAAAAATAAATCGGTACTATCGACATATCGGTAGTATCGATTTTTTCTATTGTGGGACTCACTGGATAGTTAGGGCTCACTGAATAATTGGCAAGTGTTTTATTTTCATTGGGTTAAATTCCTTTTCAATGGTGTCGTCTCCAAGGTTTTGGGAGCAAACCTCCCAAAAACCCTTGGAGCCGACTAACGATTTAAGGCGCTTGCCAATTCCGAGCAAGCTCTAATCCGATGTTGAATTTTCCGGCACGTCCGAGGTAGCGCGTGGGAGGGTTAGGACAAAGCGGGTGGTAGCGCCTTGAGACTCTAGGTACATTTTTCCGTTGTGGGCCTCAATGACATGATCGGCGATGTAAAGGTCTAGCCCCCCGCTTCCCCTTCCATGATGCGCAACATCTCCCACAAGGAACGGGAACGATTCGCAAGGGATTGCCGATTCTCCGACAGGGGTTCCTTTTGCCTCCACCATAATAGACACTTCGTTATCGCATCCATAATCGTTGCCAGCGGTTATCTTGATAACAGACCCGAGTTCCGCCAACTTTGCGGCTTTGCCTAGCAGGCAAGCGATGGCCGTCACCATGAGGTTCTCATCCACGTCCACCACAACGTCCATGAACGGAGCCACGTCCAGGGAAACATTGCCGTAGCGCAATTCGGCTCCGACCCTTTCAATCGCCATCCCCAAAAGCCGTTCGAGCAATATCTTGTGCGATTTCATTTGTTCCCTGCCATCTTTGAGGTGGGACAGAAGAATGGTTTTATCAACGAGGTTCAGCATTTCCTCGCCGTTTTTGCGGATATGCGTCAGCGCCTCCTCTTCCGCTTGTGAAAGGGATTGGTTTTCCAGAAGAAGCTTGGCAAACCCCAGAATGGAGTTCAACGGGGTTCTTGTCTCATGCGAGAAGACGCTAATCAGGTCGGATTTAATTCTTTCCACCTCTTCTATAGATTTCAATCTCAGGAAAACTTTCACTTTCGCTAAGAGTTCTTCCGGGTTGAAAGGTTTCGTTACATAGTCGTCCGCTCCGGCCTTGTAGCCTTCCATGCGGTCCTCCAACATTGGTTTCGCCGACACGAGAATTATCTTTGTCAGGGACAATTGGTCGTTTCCTCTGATACGCCTGCATACTTCGTAACCGTCCATCTCGGGCATCATTATATCCAAAAGCACTATATCGGGCCGGAATTCGGCGGTCGCCTTCAGGGCCCTCGCTCCTGAACTCACGGAGAGAATTTCGTATTTGGGACGTAATATCTCCTCGATAATCTCGACGTTGAGAGGATCGTCATCCACCACTAGGATTTTAGCTTTGTTGAGTTTTTCTCTCATCGTTGTCAGAGCCTTTCCTCTTTTGGGATTGGGTTTTCACCGGGATACAGAAAGTGAAAACAGCGCCATTGCCATCGCGATTGGCAGCAGATATGGTGCCACCATGCGCCAGGATTATCTCCCTGCATATAGGAAGGCCCAAGCCCGTGCCCCCCCTGTGACGCCCCGCCTCTTCCTGCACAAATTTATTGAATATGTTGTTGAGCTCCTCCACTGGCACTCCCGGTCCTTTGTCTCGAATCGCCACCTCGATTCGATCATCAAGCCTTTTTATCTCCACGGTCACTTTGGAGTTTTCCGGGGACATCTTCAGCGCGTTACCAATCAGGTTGGAGAACACCCTTGCCATCATTTCCGGATCGAACATGGCTTCCATATCTTGTGTCCGGTCCGGTATGACAAGAGAAACGCCTCGCTCGTCGAACGCCCCTTTCATTTCCCCAGCCACTCTTAGCAAGGGAGCATGTAGGTTGGCGTATTGGAATTTGAAATTCATGTGTCCAGATTCGAGTTTGGCCAGATCCAGGATGGAATTCAACATATTCATCAAGCGCTCTCCGCTAGCGTGAATGTTGTTGAAGTATTTGCGTGTTTTCTCAGCGTTGGCCGCGAAATCGAGCCGACTGCCAAGCCTGGCGAAACTGAGAATTCCATGCAATGGCGTCCGAAGCTCATGGCTGACATTTTGGAAAAAGGAGGTTTTAGCGGTGTTCGCTTTTTTCGCATTTTCCAGTGCCTCCGTGCGCATTTCGACGGTTTCCGCCAAGTCCAGGTACAGCTGCTTCAATTTTGTGGCCATATTATTGAATGCTTGGGCAATAGCGCCAATTTCGGTGGAGTCTTTTGTTTTGATATTGACGTTAAAGTCACCCGACTCCAGCCTCCTTGTAGCCCGTATAAGCTCGCTGAGGGGTTGCGAGAGCTGTTTGTGCAACAGGAGCAAAAGTACTACGAACCCACAGAGAAGAGCCGGCATGCTTACAGCGATGAAAAAATATCTGGATTCCGATTTGACAGCTGGGAATTGGTCAAAGTCGGCGAACTTGATAACACCCCATCCCGGAGGGGTCTCTTGGTTCGCCGAAATGAAAAACTTTTTTTTCGGTGTTGACACTACTATGGTTTTCCCTCTATCCGTCATGCCAAAGGTTGCCGCCACTAGCTTAGTCGCAATATTTCGGCTCTGTTCCGACATATCAACGGCCGGAATGACCCGACGCGCGCCCGGAAGCAATGCGAACAATATTTTCGCGGTGTCCAAATCATACACCACGCACGGTTCGGGGGAAATAGAGTTTTTGCGATTCGGGAGTAACGGCTCCATTATGCTAGACACGTCAACCACGACGAAGAATTTACCGTACAGGCCTTTCATGCGGAATGGCGTGCTAGCCACGGATAAAAAACGTTTAAGCTTCGGCAAATAACGTATTGTCCCCCATTTAACATGGCCCTTCCGGAGAGAGGTGGTGTCCAAAGTCTTTAACAGCGACTTTAATTTCTCTCCGCATAACTTCTTCTTTACAGGCAGGGAAACGGTGGTTTCATCCGTTACAAAGCCAAAGCATTCGGCCATTCCCTCCCATTCTTTTTCGCGCTGGTCCAGTCGACATTTTAGCTGCTCCAGCATATTGCCTCTTTCCGAAATGTCTTTTGCATCGTTAGACATCGTTCTCAACATATAATCGGCGAATTTGAAGCTTGAATCCCTCTCCATCAGGAGTTTCTTGTGCCGTTCGTGAAGACGCTGCATGAACGTTTTCAGCGCAGTTTTTTCCGAGTTGGATTGGATTATTCCCGACGCCAACATGACAGTCAACGAAAAAGCCAATCCCAAGGAAAGCATCAATTTCCAGACAATAGAATGAATCACGCTTAGAGCTAGCAGGTAGACGCATGCCAAAAGCAAATCGACCACCCATACCACATGCCAAATCCACCAAAGTACCCCCCAAGTCTCGGCGGATCTCATAAAAAGCGTCATTTGGGCGAACACCATGACGATCACAGAGATAAGAAACGCTATACGGCTTTTCCTCGCTAGATACTCGTGGAGCCAAAACAGAGACGTGAAAAAGAAAAATGCGCACGGCACCATGAGCATTATGGAGCAGAAAAGGGTAAGCTTGCCGTTGACACCGAGCATCTGTGGAAGAAGTTGCTTTATTGAGAAAGGAACCCAAGCCGCCAAAATAGCCAGAAGAAAAGCCGGCAAGGTCATCTTGGCCAACATCCCAGCGAGTTCGAACTGCCGCCACTTTCGGGCGGGAATTGAAAACGAGAAACATACTGATCCCAGCATAATGGAAAAAAAACGCAACCATGTCGCCAATTCGCTCCCAGGGGGGGCGAGGGCAAGCACGAAGCCAATTGTCCCCATTGCCAAAAACCCGCATGCCATCGGGGCGAAAACGTACCTTCCCGAACTTCTGGCGTGCTCGATGAAAAGCAAAAATAGGAATATGTTCAAAAACGCCGCGGTCCACTCGGCCATGGCTATTTCAGTGGGGGCGTTCCAATGCAACTCGCTCCAGTTGTGCTCGAAAAAACGCAGACTGAGCAGAGGTAAGACGAGGACGATAGCCAACAGGGCGAGCAACGGCAATATCTCTTTCAGCGACATTTCGTCTTTGTTGCCGAGCATAGCCATGTCCTTTTAAAACTGGAACCTAGCGCGAGGATGGTTGGGATGCGGAAAACGCGTCGATTCATCCAAGAATTCCTGATTAATTGAGCCCCCCTGGACAATTAGGGCCTGCTGAATAATTGGCAAGAGCCTTATTCTCATGGTGTTCCACGTTTTTTTGTGGTGTCGTTTCCAAGAGTCGGGAGCATTTTTCCAACCCCCTTGGCGACGGTGGCAGCCCTAGCGAAAGAGGAGCTACCAACAACCCGTTTTCAAGGTTTGCAGCGAGCCTTATTTCCCCGAATACGCCGTCTTTACCGTTGCTAAAATAGCCTGCATGTGCGGCTTGACGGATTCGATAGTTTGCGGTGTCACAAGCTTTTTTTGCTTCCGCATCATACCTTCCGCTTTTTTCAGTTGCGGAGCCATTGCGCCAGCCACACTAGGAGGGAGTTGTGCCAAGTTGCGCTGCATCTCTTTCATTTGGAGGTAGCAGAAAGCCGACATCACGCCCGCATACGCCCTCATAAGGGATTCGGAGCTAGCGTATCCATGGGTGGTTGCGAATTTTCCCACCTTGGCGTTCGTCACAAGAGCTTGGGCCACCGCTTGAGGATTGGATTGAGGGGATGTGGACGCACTTTGGCCTATTTTCTGAAAAAGCTTGCAAAGAGCCGGCAAGACCTTCATGAATTTTTCAACATCCGCTTTGCTCATATCTATTGGCTTGATCTTTTTAGCCGCAGAGGCATCTCTGCCACCTCCGAACAAGCACGTGGAGGGCGCGGAAAGCGCAAATACAACCAAAACCACGCTGACCCCAAAGGCATTTCTAGCAGTCATTTCAACATCCTCCCTAATTTCGTCCCAGAGCACGACAAGTGCTCCTTTGGCTTATTCAGCAAGCCCCAAGTCAAACATCCTTGGAGCCTTCCCTCGCAAATATCGCATACGATAACACTTTTTTGGTCAAACCTTGGATACAACAAGGGCAACATTCGTTCCCCCAAAACCAAAGCTGTTGTTGAGCGCATGGCGTATTCCCGTCCCCCTCACGGTTTCCGTCGGCAAATTCGCCCATGCGAAATCGTCTTCAGGATCCTCGAGATTGGCGGTGGGACACACGAAATCCTTTTCGAGCATTTGCGAGCAGAAAACGGTCTCGACAGCGCCAGTCGCCCCTATCAAGTGCCCCGTCATCGATTTCGTGCTATTTACCAAAACATCGCCGGCACTCTTTCCCATAAGCCCCTCTATAGCCTTCATTTCGATAGGGTCTCCAACTGGCGTGGCGGTACCGTGAGTGTTGATATATCCAATATCCTCTGGCTTCAATCCAGCGTCGTGGATTGCGGCAGCCATTACGTTTTTGGCAGAATCGTTGCTCGGCACCACCATGTCGATTGCATTGCTATTGGCGGCCACGCCGGAAATGCGGGATATAGGTTTCGCTCCCCGTTTTGCGGCATACGTCTCCGATTCCAAAACAATGATTCCCGCTCCTCCAGCCAAAACGAACCCGTCGCGCCCCTTGTCGAACGGTCTGCTAGCCCGTTCCGGAGTGGAATTATATTTCCTGGACAGCGCTTTCATAGCGTCGAAGCCCAAAGCGTTAAGCCAATTGACCTCTTCCGAACCTCCGGTAATCACGATATCGTAGAGTCCGTCCCGTACAAGCCTCGTGGCAATCATTATTGCGTGGGAACCACTAGCGCAAGCGGAGCTGATAGCATAAGTCTCCCCGGTTAAGCCCAAAGTAAGGGATATGTTTGCGGTGGCAGAGGAGTTCATGGCGCGTGGAACGATAAACGGCGTGACCCGTTTGACTTTCTGCGTGCGCAGCAAAGTCATGCCACCCTCGTGCACGTGAATAAAGGTGCTACCGCCATTCCCCAACACCACGGCCGCCCGGGTCCCTTTTATCGATTCCGGAGTGAAGCCAGCCTCGGTTATGGCCTCGTAAGTGGCAGCCAAGGCCATTTTCCCGCCAGGCGTGGTGAAACGCGCGGTCTTCTTGTCTATCAGGGGGCATTCGGGATTGTCATCCGGCTTTCCAGCCACGTTGCTTTCAAGATGCACGTCCTGCCACTCGGGCATGAAAACCGTTCCCGTCCTCCCCTCCATCAAGGCCCGTTCATTCACTTCCAAGCCGTTCCCCAAGGGAGAAACAACTCCCCTGCCAGTTACGACAACGTTCTCTTGATGTTTCGAAGCCACATTCTCTCTCCGTTTTGACACCAATCCCGCAATGGGAGATGACAACCCGTAAAACTATCGCCTTACCACGTTTTTACAATACGTCGGGGAAGGGAAGACTATCAATTCCTATCACCGAAGATAGCGGTTCCGATGCGGACTAAAGTAGCCCCCTCTAAAATAGCGGGCTCAAAATCGGAACTCATTCCCATGGATAGTTCGGGAAGCGCCACTCCCAACGCCGTCTCCAGTACATCTCTCATCCCCCTCAACGTGGAAAATATTTGGCGCGACTCCAATTCCGAGGCGCCAAATGGTGCCATGGTCATAAGCCCTCGCAACTCCAGGCTTTCTTCCGCCATAATGGCTTCCGCCACAGACTTGACATCGCTTGAGGACAAACCGAATTTCGACTTCTCCCCGGACACGTTCACTTCTAAAAGGATTTTCGAGACTATTCCAAGATCCCTCGCCGCCGTCGCAATCCTCGCGGCTAACTTGGACGAATCCACCGAATGGATCATATCCGCCAAACGGACCGCTTTCCCGGCCTTGTTGCTTTGCAAGTGGCCGATAAGATGCCACTCGAATTTTTCCGTCGCGGTCTCAACTTTCGCAGCTAGCTCCTGAACGCGATTCTCTCCGAAGATCCTTTGACCAGCGGCGGCGGCAGCCTCCACCGCTTCAAAAGGGAACGTTTTGCTAACCGCTACGAGAACCACCTCGTCAGGAGAGCGCCCCACCCTTTCGGCGGCCAAGGATATGCGCTCAAGTGTTTTTTCGAGATTGGTTTTGACGTGGTCGAATCCCATATTTCCGTCGATCCCTTTATTAATGGTGTCTCCAAGATTTTTGGAGGACTTTCTCCAAATCCCCTGGAGACGGTTAATGCCTTTCATTCAATTGCAACGCGCTCGCCAATCCCGCGAAAGCCGCTTGGCGGCGACGGAGAATCGGCTCGTTTCCTACTTTTTCAGTAAACCTTCTTTAGTTTGAATGCGGGTGTCCTGGACTGGCGCAACTAGCTTTCGTAACCGTCAGGATGCTCGCGCATCCATTCCCAAGCCGAAGCTATTATGTCCTTGGCATTCTCGAATTCCGGCTTCCAGCCAAGCACGTTTTTCGCCCGCTCCGACTGGCCAATAAGTTCCGGGGGGTCGCCAGGACGCCTAGCGGCGTTCTCCGCGGGAATGGCATGGCCCGTAACTTCTCTTGCCGTATCTATTATCTCTTTTACTGTCAACCCGTTCCCCGTGCCAAGATTGTAATGGCCGCTTTCAGGGGCCTCAAGAGCGAGCATATGCGCTTGGGCCAAATCCAAAATGTGTATATAATCCCTTACGCACGTGCCATCACGCGTCGGATAATCATCTCCAAAGATTTTGATGGCATCCCTTTTGCCCAAGGCGACTTGTAGAACCAATGGTATAAGGTGGGTCTCCGGCCTATGGTCCTCCCCGAAAGCACCTGTCGCTCCGGCGGCATTGAAATAGCGCAACGCCGCGTATTTCAAGCCAAAGATGCGATTGTACCATTTCAAGGCCCTCTCGAACATTAGCTTGGATTCCCCATAGGGGTTTATCGGGTCTTGCTTCTCCGTTTCCGGGATGGGCACCTGCGTTGGATCGCCGTAGGTGGCGCAAGTACTCGAGAACACGAACGATTCGACATTTCCTTCGACGGCAGCGTCAAGAAGGTTTATGCCAGCACCCAAGTTGTTGCTAAAATACTTCCCTGGATTCTCCATCGATTCCCCAACGAGCGAATACGCCGCGAAATGCATGATGCCACTGAAATTCCCCTCACCAACAACGGAAATGATTTTTTCCCTGTCGTTCAAGTCGCCCTCGACAAACTCGGCTCGCTTGTCCACGGCGGCCCGATGGCCAGTGGCCAGCGAGTCGAATACAACAACCTCAAACCCCCTGTCCAACAGGTACTCCACGCATGCACTGCCTATGTAGCCAGCGCCCCCGGCAACTAGGATATTTTCCATACGAAAGCTCTCTCCATGGTGACTCCCTCGCAAAAGAGGGAAAAAACGACAAATATTGATTTGACACAATACGATTCAGGCGTTAACCTACTGGTCTTCCCCCCCTTGAGTCTGGTGGCGCTAGCCACCGGGCGGGGCCCCGCTTCTCGAAGCGGGGCCTTTTTTTTTGCTATTCAAGCCCTATTCAGGGCTCGCTGAATAATTGACAAATGCTTAATCATTATTGGGTTAAATGCTTTTCCCATGGTGTCATCTCCAAGGTTTTGGGAGTAAATCTCCCAAACTGGGGACAAAGGGAAACCCGCCCAAGCACCAAGGACGGAGGCCCGCTGATTTTACCATGCGGCGACAACAGCTACTCCATCATCATCACTGCCACGGTATTTTTAAGCGCTGGGTCAAGAGCCACGGCTTTTTTCGCGTATTTCGCGGCATTCTCATAGTCGCCGTACCAGTCGCACAACACTGCGGCACGGAGCATTCCCATCCCAGCTTCCTTAACGCGTTGGCTTGCCGAGGGACCAGTACCCGCGGAGCCCATGTTCTTGCGTAGTTTCGCATAATGGGCGAGCATCTTTGCAAATTCGCCCGCCGGAATGTTGTTCCAGTACACGCGCGTCCTAGCGCCTCCTCTTGGTTTGGCGGAGAGATATTTGCTATTGGCCATCATGGTTCCCGTTACCGTTTTCCCCGATTTTGTAACCAATCGCCCCCCCTCGTATGGAACGTGAAGGGTCATTGAGCAAAAATGTTCCTTGATCGGCATAATCTGCTCTACTCTAGCCTGTTCGATTTTCGCCTTTTCTTTTGGCAAAGAGTCAAGATACTTCTTGATGGAGAGCCGGGAAAAAGCGAAGTCCCTCGGCCTCGGCCGCCTCGCCGCAAAAGCCCTATGGGCCTTCAACCAGTCGGCGGACAGCTCCTCTAGATTCAGCGATGTTTTGGATGTGATATGCGAGGGAAGCTTGCCGAGAAGTTGCCCCGCCACAATCTCTTTCGATGTCGACTGTGAAGCATACACTATTTTGTGATGCGTGCTCCCTGGCGATATTGCTGGTGGTTTCGAAGCTATAAGATGCTCCAAATTGTTCTTGTCCCCCCGGCCCTCAAACAGCCAATCGGCCCACAGGGGCATACGTTTACCCCAAGAACGAACAACCCAATGCGTACTGGGAACAACGCTGGCCAAGGCCATGAAATTTTTGTAGGCAGTCTTTTGCACCTCTTTCGGGGCGTTGTCCTGCACGGCTTGGACAAATATAGCAACCTCAGCCTCCATACGGGCTCCGTTGTCGGATCCGATATTGGCGCGTAACCGCCGGGGCTCGTGCTTTTTGGCCGCTAAATATTCGACAATGGCCCTTTCGGGGGAATCGGTCATTTGTTTGGAGGTCATCATATCCGCCACTAACGAACCACATTTGGCTCTTATTCCCTTATAGTCATTCAGCAGGAGGGACATGGCCATTTGGGCTGCAGCCTGGGATTTGATTTTAGCGTCCTCCCCGGCTTTGAAGGCGGCTTCCGCCAATATCGCGGCCATTTTTGAGTTACCTTGCGCCAAATAATCGCTTATGTCCGGGAGCAAATCGCCGGAACCGCTTTTTCCGAACTTCTCCAACGGGTTCAAAAAGAAAAACACCGCCCCCAAGCCAATAAGAAGCAGTATTATTACTGGTAAAACCATTCCGCCAGCCTTGCGTGGGCTCTCGCTTGTGGTATTTGCCACCGCTCGACTTGGAGTAGCGATCTGAGGTCTCGGCTTCGGCCGCTGGGCTGGCGCTGGACTAGCGGCCCTCTTCCGTACCGGCTTGGGCTCGGCTCTCCCACCCTTTCCCATAGCGTTGAGTTCCGCCACTATATCCCTATAGGAAGGCCGAGCTTCCGGTGTCCTGTTCATCATGGACATCACAAGTTCCGCGAGGTCCTGGGGAATATCGGACCTGAGTTTGCTGATATGGAGGGGGTCGCGGACAGTTTTCATCTTGAGCAACTCTTTGGTGTCGTTGCCGTCAAAAGGTGTGTGTCCAGTGATAACATGGTAGAACGTCGCCCCGAGGCTATATATATCCCCTAGGTACGACTCCTTTTTCTCGGTCACTTTTTCCGGACTGACGTAGTGGGGGCTACCCCAGGCCTTTGTGATGCTAGTCAGTTCTTGCGCGTCGGTGTCGTACAGCGCTTGGGATATTCCGAAATCCCCGACTTTAACGTTGCGGTCGTCGTCAAGCATCAAGTTGCCCGGTTTTATGTCGTGGTGTATGATGCCATGCCGCCTAGCATTGTCCAATCCCTCAGACGCGTCTTTCAACCACTTGCGGATTTCCCTGATGGGCAACGGGGAATGCTTAGCCGTTTCAATCTCCTGTTCCAAAGACCCGCCGGGCATGAATTGCATGACTAGGTATGCCTGGCCTTCGAATTCCCCGCAAGTATATATCGGCAACAATGCGTAATGGTTCAATGTCGCGGCCGTCCTAGCCTCATGTAGAAACAGCTTGTTTCTGGTTTCGTGGTCGGCGACATCCCGATTCAATACCTTGATAGCCACCTCGCGGTCGAGAGCCAGATCCAGTCCCCGGTATACAGTCGACATCCCCCCCTTCCCGCACACCTCTTCCAGCAGGTAGTTGTCAAACCATTTAGGAACTATAATCGAAGCGGCACAGGAAGGACATTCGACTTCCGAGAAAGATTCGATATCCGTCAAATCCAGCTTTTGGCCACAATTGTGGCAGAAAATTTTAAGCCGCTTTTTCTTTTTGACCGCTTGCTCCGGGGCCTGACTCTCCGACACCTCCTCCTGTTTGTTCTGGGATAGGCGCTTCATTGCTATGGTGTCCGAGGACAACGGCTCTTCCACTGGACTATGGCCCGTGTCGCCCCCTTTGGGAACAACAGTCGGAACCTTGAACATGTTGTCCTCGCCACCATCTAGGGACGGTGTTCCCCCCATAGCTATCAACGGCGCGTCGGTGGCAGGATTAGAGGCCGTTCCCTCCTCGCTTGAAGGAGGCAGATTTTGGGGAAGCGGCGATATATCCGCCCCCATCGATATTAATGGGGCATCGGCATCTGGGCCAGGGGGCGTACTCGCATATTCATTAGGATTGTTTTCAGTCATATCAATTTCCGTTTTGTTTCTTGGGTCCAGGACCTTCTTGTTCCGCTTTGATCGGGGCTCTGTTGAGGAGTAGCCTCACTTCTTGATCTCCATCGCTTTGCCTCAAAACAAATATGTCCTTCGCGGATGCCATTACCCTCGACAGTGTGTTGGAGTACAACGCGACGGGGACAACATTGGGATTCAAGCGATATTTTTCAAGTATGTTCTCGAATTTTCGCGCATCGGATTTTACAGATTCCACGGTTTGAGTTTTGTACGCGTTGGCGGCGGCAATCACGGCGTTGCACGCCGATTCCGCCTCGCTAAGCGTCTTTATGGCATAGGTTTCAGCCTGGTGCTTTTTCGTGGAACTTTTCAACTCGGCCTCGATGACGGCCTGGAAAGAACGGACCGCCCCCAACGGGGGAGTCCGACCCGACAATACCACGTCCTCAACCGTCACGCCAATGTCCAATGCGGCAATTCGACGCGACACCTCGTCCTGAACGGCTTTTCTAAATAATGGGGACTTCAACGTGAAATCGGCGTCGTTCGACGCACACACCCGAAGAATCGACGTTTCGAACGTATCCCTCAGAAGCCGCGTCGGCTCGGAGAGGTCTTCGTCGGAATCCGCATAGCACGCCATATGAAACCGAAGAGGATCGGTTATCCTATAGAAAAGCTTCCACGCCGAATGAATTATGTTGGCGTCCCCTGTGATGAGGTAACCATCCTTTCCAGGGGTCAACTGGACGGAACGGTAGGCATTCTCGTTGATTTTAGCTCCGGGCTGCTCGTAGAACCAAAAGTTCTCGGTGGAAAGCGACCGCCGCATCGCTGGCACTCGGATTATCGAGCATATAGGATTGGGCCACGCCCAGTGCCAACCTGGCCCGCGCACTTCCGGCGACACCGATCCGAAAGTCGCGACCAGCGCTCGCTCGTGCTGCTCCACCACAAACGCCCCACCAAAGGTGAAATACCATAATATCAGGCCAACGATAGACACCGCCAAAAGCCGGAAGGCATGATGGAACGCCTTCGACAGAGCTTTCAAACCTCCGCCGAGCCCCCGATCATTTTCTACTTTGGACTCGCTATGTCCTGTCATTTTTTCAGTTTTTCCGCATTTGGTGTCAACAAATCAAAGGGAGCCGTGTTCGTGTCCAGCACCAGAACGGTTCTGGTCTTGACAATATTCTCCAAGGCATCGAGTTTCCTGAGAAAGACCGCTAGGGCGGGCTCCTTGTTAAATACGGCGTAATAGGTGGCGGCTTCCGCGTCTCCCTCCGCCCGTATGGATTTAGCCTTGGCCGTGGCCACCGCCAACATCTCCTTCTTTTTGGTGTCGGCGTTGGTCCTGATTTCCGTGGCAGTCTTCTTCCCTTCCGCCAAGTACACCTCAGCAGCGGTCTCGCGTTCGGCTTTCATCCTTTTTATCACGTCCGCAGTGACTTTCTGTGGCAATTCCACCGACTTGATACCTACCGAGAGAATCTCTATTCCGAACTTATTTTTGGCGACTCTAGCCAAAAGGCGCTGGATGTCGTCTTCCACCTGGTCAAGTTTCATTTTCCGGGGATCAGTGTTCACAAACTGGGAAAATTTGTACTTCCCTACAATCTCGTCCTTGCCACTTCGCATCAGGCTGTTGAGTTTCGCTTTAGCTCGCTCAATTGTCCGTTCGCTGTTATATAGTCTGATAGGGTCGACAATCTTGTATTTGACATATATCCCGATGATGATGTTCTTCTTATCTGCGGTGTAGGTTTCTTCCATTTTTCCGACAGTTCCCTCGAACGAGCGCTGACGCTTGTCAAAGAAATAAATTTTCTGGAATGGGACCGGAAGTCGCCAGTGCAATCCAGGAGATTTGACAAGAGACACCTTCCCAAACGTGGACACCACGGCGAAATCGGTGTTTTTAAGCTGGAACGAAAATATGGCCACGAGGAAAATCACGGCCACGGCTATTCCCAGCATAATGGTGGGCCAATGCAATCTCATGCTGGAATCTGGAGGAGGATGATTATGTTCGTCGCTCATGCTTTATATCCCTATTTTTGTGTACCAAGTCCTCTGCGAGAATTATTTCCTTTCGCCCTCGGCACCTTGGTTTGCGGGCGACTGCCTTAAATCGCCTACATCTAGAAGGTCCAAGCGGCGCTTTTCTTCCAAATTTATAACAAAAACGTCGCGCCGGGCTGCGCTGGCTACAACGTATTTCCTGATATTAATGCAAGAACGCTCCAAAAAATCCAGCCTGAGATTGAGTAAATACATTTCAGGCATGGCCCGGTAGCCCACCAAGCGTTTTTCAAATCGGACTTTTTCCGCCTTGGCCAACTCTATCTTCTCCGTTCGTGTCGCTTTGGCCTCGGCCACCAGTCGGGAAGCCTCGGCCTCAACAGCGGGAATTGTTTTCGCCCGGTCCCGTTTTGCCTCCCATATCATAGTCTCTTTTTTCTCTTCGGCGCCAACTACCGCCTGGAACGATTCCGGGAGCTGCTCCCCGGTAGGGGGATGGGCATCCAAAAGCGCTACCGCCACTATCTCCACGCCCAGTCCGTTGGTGTCAGCGGCAGCCTGAATTCTTCTTTTTATGTCTTTTCTAGCATCGCTCCTTCCATTTGACATTACCTGTAGCATATCAACGCTTGCGAAATACGACGACACCTCCTTTTCCGCCAAAAATCGGAGTGTTTCATCCGGATTGCTGTTTTCATAGGCGTACTTGATCACTTCGCCGGGACGGATCTTGAACTGAATCGGAACATAGGCGGAAATGAAGGATACTGGTGGAGTGCTGTCGTTTCTTTTTCCCCTCCTCCTTTGAGCCAAAGCCGTTTCATTGTTGGCGATTAAAAACTTGTACTGCTTTGCATAGTGGGGCTGGGTCCACAAAACCACTGATGGATTGGTAGTTTTTCCATTTTTTTTCTTAAGCTCGGCGCCAACCGCTATTTCACGGACTTCGGCCACTGGAAACTTCTTTATCGTTTCGATGGGCCAAGGCCATTTCATGTGGAATCCAGGACCAATAGGCGTGTCCCCCCTGGCCCCAAACACCTCCCGAACCCCCAACGAGTTGGCGGGGACCTCGTCAAATGCGGTCGCAAGCCAAAAAAGCGCCAACCAACATAGCAACAATGGGGAAAAAGAGCGCTCGGCAAAACGATATACCCACGTGGCGGACACTTGAAACCCGAACTGGTAGTCCAGCGTGTCGGCCACGTTCCTGAGCAAACCGCCAGGCTCCGTCACCAACGCCAGCAGGCGACTTTCAAACACGGGGCGCTCCTCGAGCACCGTCCGGGGACGATAAAACTCCATGATGAAATTCGACGCCAACTCCAAAGTTAAAATCGCTAGAAGCGTGGCGAATGACTTGGATAAAGTAGTGTCCCAGTGGGGGTATCCAGCGTCAGCCAGTAATATCGCGGCGGCTCCAGCCACCATCACCACCGACGCCAAAACCATCCATACGCCTACGGGACGTAGCCACCGGAACACAGCCGTACGCGACTGTCCGATACAAAACACCCCGAAAAAGAAAAATAGCAACGCCATGGCGGCCGCTATAAACGCGGAACGATTGCCCCCGCTCTCTCCTCCGCTCTCAACACCTGCTCCTCCCCAGCCAGTCCAGAACAGGTACAGGGCTCCGAGAAGGGTTAAAAAGGCCGCTGCGGATATGATTTTTGGAGCATAGCGAACGTATGCGGAAAATTGCTGGGAAGCCAGGGGGGGGCGGTTCTCCTCGTCGAACGCGCTGGCGACCAAAGACCCCTTACGCTCGAGAAGATATCTTTCCTCGTCTTCAATGCCAGCCTTCATCTCCAATTTGGCGCGCATCCCAGCACCAATGGAGTAAATCAAAGCGATCAAGCTCGGGATTAAAGAAAGGGCGAAGGTCTCCGAATCAAACCATCGGTCCGCCACCCCGAACAGCACGGTCACCAAAAAACCGGTAATGGCGCACACTCCCGCGCCAATGGCTATGCGGAAAGACAAAGCGCAATCGCCTATGAGGGATGCGAAATCCCTTCTGTCGCTCGCTGGATTTACTGGAATTCCATTCATCTCGCGTTCCTGCTCGTGTTGTAGGGCACACCCGCCTTACCATACTACAATTTCCCGAAACTTAAAGAGGTTGTTGGGGGGGGTGTTTGGCGACAAGCTTCCTGTGGCTTTTTCCCCTTTGAAAAAGAGGCTGATAGGTCCCCCGAAAGCAACACGGCTCCTCGGCAGCTTGAATTTTCCCGCGGTGGACGTAGGGTTAAGGCGTTTCACGCTTCTCATAGGCAATTCACACCGAGGATGGCGGGGCGGATAAATGTGGAATCTTTTTGGAGGCAAGCGTTCTGGCAAATCGGGTTCTTTCGGCTCAAAGCCGGACCTTGACTTGCTAAACGACCATCACTACAAATGCGAGTTCTGCGGGGCGATCCGCGACCTCTCCGAGGGAATTCCGCTTTCCATCGTCAAGTGCCCCGAATGCGGTGCGTCGCAGTTCGTTCCATATCGAATCAAAAACTACTGGCTTTACCAACCATTGGGAGGCGGGGGAATGGGAAGCGTCTACAAGGCCCTGCATTGCGAGAATCCCAAGCAAGAATATGCGATAAAAGTTCTGCCGCGGAAAAAAACGAACGACCAGCATCTTGTCGAATCGCTGTTTCAAGAAGCCACTGTGGGAAAATCTTTTGGCCAGCATCCGCATATCGTAGCGGTGGCGGACTACGGGAGATATCAGGACGAGTACTTCGTGGCGCTGGAGTTTTGCCCCGGCAACAGGCTCGACCAGATAATAGATGATTTGGGGATAAACATAAACCAGAAATACGTTGTGGTGTGGGCGTTGCAGTTGCTATCCGCCGAACAGCATATCTACAATTGCGGATATCTGTACAGGGATATGAAGCCCCAAAACATCATTATCGATTTGGACAAAAAGGCCAAGCTATTTGATTTCGGACTATGCATCAGAATCGAAGACGCCAATCAAAGCTCCGATGTAATCGACGGCTCCCCGCTATATATGCCCCCGGAACGAATCGTCGGCATGCCGGAAAATATGAGTAGCGAGATATACAGCTTGGGCATGGTTATGTTCCATGCGCTGGCTCGAAAAACATATTATTCCGCCACCGACGCGTTTGAGCTGGCTAGAAAACATGTAGCCAGCTTGAGAACAAGCAGTGTCGCTTCCAAGTTGCCTTCGAGTGTCTCGTCGGCTCTCGCTCCCGTGCTCGACAAAATGGTCGCGCGCTCCCCGGAGCGGAGATATCAAACATTCAAAGAAGTTGCCAAGGCGTTGAAAAAGGTCTACGGGAAACTCCATTGACCCCTTGAAGCGGTCGGCCGCTTCCTAGGCACAGGCTTTTATTTTGCGTATGAAATTCTTTTTGCCGTCGCTGGACAGTTTGGACACGGCTTCTCCCACCAACACTGCATCATAACCTGCGTCGGCAAGTATCCAGGCGTCGTTGGGCGCTACTATCCCACTTTCGGAAACCGCCACCGCGCTACTCGCGATTATCGAGGCTAAACGCTCGGATGTGCCTAAATCCACGTCGAACGTATGGAGATTTCTGTTGTTGATCCCTAGTATCCTTCCCCCGGCCTCGATGGATTTCTCCAGATCTTTCTCGTCGTGGGATTCCACTAGCGGCTCCATTCCCATGGAACGCCCCAAAGAGACTAGATCGGCCAGCTCCGCGGCATCCAAAATAGCAGCGATTAGAAGAAATGAATCCGCCCCAGCCGCCCTAGATTCAAATACCTGCGCGGTATCCATAATAAAGTCTTTCCGGAGCACTGGTAGCGATACAACGTTCCTGACAGAGGTCAGATAATCCAATTCACCCTTGAAAAAATGCCGATCGGTTAGGACGCTGACAGCGTCGGCTCCGCCCTCCTCGTAGGCTTCAGCCATCGCCACAGGGTCGAACGAGGCACCTACAATCTCCCCAGCAGATGGCGACGCCTTCTTCACTTCCGCTATGACAGAAATGCCATCCCGGCGCAAAGCAGCCTCGAAATCCCGCGGCGGCGAAGCGTCGCGGGACATCGCTTCCAGCTCGTTGCGGCGCAGCCCAGCGATCTCCTCCCTCTTGACCGCCACTATCTTCCGCAATATGTCCGGGATATTCTTCATTTCCCGTCGTCTCCCAACGCGCGTCGCACAGCCCTGACGAATGCGCCAAAAGATCCAACATCTTCCCTCCCAAACCCGGAATCTCCCAGGGAAACTCCAAATTCACGCTCGACGAAAACCAGCGTTTTAACCAGCGATATCGAATCCACCCCCAAATCCGCGAGTTCCGCGCCATCGTCTATCGGACACCCGCATCCCGTCAGGGCATCCACGTATTCCTCTAGTTTTCCGCGAGGGTCCACTGGCAACCTCCATTATTCATGGTATCCCGTCGTAAAACACATGGCTTTCTCGGCAAACCACATTCTACACCGCGCCAAGTGATGACGCAATGGCGGGACGCGCAAATCGTGCGTCCCCCACTCAGTACACACTCCACCACGCCGCTATTATGATTAAGCACTTGCCAATTATTCGGCAGGCCCTAACTTAGGGATTTGGAGACAAGAATGGAACAAGCTTTCAGAGACATTATAACGGCTACTGGCGAAGACCTCTCCCGGGAGGGGCTCGTCAAAACCCCGGAGAGAGCCGCTAGAGCGTTCGCGGCACTTACAAAAGGCTACGGCCAAGATGTCGCCGAGGTCGTCAACGGCGCTATCTTCGAAACTGACAATGACGAAATGATAATAGTTCGTAATATCGAGATGTACTCCCTCTGCGAGCACCATCTGCTTCCCTTTTTCGGCCAGTGCCATGTCGGATACATCCCCAAAGGGAAAATCATAGGTCTTTCAAAGGTGGCTAGGATTGTCGATGTTTTCGCCAGACGGCTTCAAGTGCAGGAAAACCTCACGAAACAAATCGCCGAAGCGATACTGGAATTCACTGGCGCTCTTGGCGTGGGGGTGGTGATGGACGCGCGGCATTTGTGTATGATGATGCGCGGCGTGGAAAAGCAAAACTCCAGCATGCGCACCTCGTGCATGCTCGGAGCTTTTAGAAATTGCGCTTCAACCAGAGCGGAATTCCTCAGCCTGATTAAAGATTGAGGCGGGAGCGGGAACCAGTACTTCCGACTTCAATCAAAGAACGGAACCGACTCCGGATGCCCTAAAGCCCGGGCTAGGCGCGCTTCGAGGTTTTCCAAGACCCGGCTAACGCGAACGCTAGCGGAAACAGGGTTTTCCCCACGACTAATGGAATCTTCGGAACGAGACGCTCCGCGTTTTCCAAGGTGTCCGGAAGAGGATGTCCGGCGCCGCGCTCGAGCAGTAGAGCAACCGCTCCCTCGCCCCAAGCGGTGTGGATTTCGCCGCGGTATTCGCGCCACATCTCGGCTATCTTCAAGAAGGTCGGGTTAATTTCGTCTCCTATCACCAGCAGTACGCGGTCGATAGTCTTCGAAACGGCCATTAGCGACTCCGCGACCGCTAGCGCCGGTGCGAAAGGGGCGAACCCGGTCAAGGTTAGCGATGGCCCGGTGATATCCAAAGCCTTGGTTATGAAAAAGGCCATCGAATTGTGGACGGAATTGGAAAACTGGGTTGGCGAGGGCGCCGAATGCCCGTGGTCCAAGATGCCGTCCAAAAACGCGAAAGTCGCGCTGTGAGCCCCGAAAGCGGTCGTCACTACAAGCGCCGTGGAATCGCCCAGCGGACTCTTGAGCCCGGCTTCCGCGACGGTGTCTTTTGCCGCCGCAACCATGGCCGCCGACAAGCCGCCCGCTCGTCGAAGTAGCTTTTTGGAAGTGGAATCCGATAGAATTCCCGGAGGAATTCTCAGCCCGCCATCGTCGATAGCGGGGCTACGGCGGACTTCCATGCCAGCGACGAGCGCCTTGGATCCCCGCCCGAATGGCCCCACCGCTCCAGTGCCCCTTACTCCTATAGCTATACTAGGAGTATCCGCAGGATTGGCAGCCGACACAGTGGCGCTAATTTCCGGTGGAGGACCAAACACAAGTGCGGAACAACTTCCCCCAAAAGCCATCGAGGTGGAAAGAACCGCGCCACCATTATATTCCACGACATCCCGAGCTGGTACAATTGGAGCTTCGGGGTCAGGTTCAACCCCGGGGTTGCCAGGAAATCTTCCGTCGGCGATTCCCGCCACACACAAAACGGCCTCTATGGCTCCAGCCGCACCGAGCGCGTGCCCCGTGTGAAACTTCGTCGAGGCGAATGGTACGCCACGCCCGAAAAAATCATGGAATGCTTTCGCCTCCACGCGGTCGTTGTCCCGAGTGGCGGTGCCATGAGCGTTGATGTACGAAACTTCGTTTCTGTGGACGCTCGCCATGTCCAATGCCATCAATATGGCCGCCTTGAGTCCAGTGCCTTCCGGATGGGGACCGGTAATATGGTACGCGTCGCTTCCACCGCCACATCCTTTGAGCGTGGCCAAAGGAGCGCGTCCCGATGCTACCGCGGACTCGGAGGTTTCCAAGATGAGCACGCCAGCGCCTTCTCCCAAGTTCAAGCCAGAGCGGCGCCCATCGAATGGCAGACAGAACGACTCGCTCATGACTTGGAGCGAATTGAAGCCGCAGTATGGCACGAAATGGAGCTCGTCAGCACCGGCGGCAACCACGATGTCGCACATCCCGGAAGCGAGCCAGCGCGCCGCGGTGGCTATGGCCTCCGTGCCACTGGAGCAGGCGTTGGCTACAGTCGCCACCGGCCCTGACGCACCCAACCGCTTTGCGACCAATGCGGACAAGTCACCTTCGACATAGCGCTTCAGGGGAGTTATTTCCGGCTGGCCGCCACTTCTCACGGCGGAGTAAAACTCAAGGTCGTTCAGCATGCAGGCAACTGTAGTCCCAACACACACGCCAATACGGGTGGGGTCAACGCCGCCAAGCTTATCCACACATTCCAAAGCCTCGTCCAACGCGGTTAGCAGAAGCTCCAACGTGCGCCCCCCCGCGGGGGTCGCGGGAAAATCGAGATCGCACTCGAACACGGGTTTACGGAAATCCGCGTCGAAAAGGGTGGGATAAGGCTTGGGACACCTCTTCCCGGACAAAGTGGAGGCATGGGCAGTGGCGGTATTGACACCAGCGGCGCACACAACGCCAGTTCCAGTCACTACAACCGTTTTTTCCGCGATTAGCGCGTTGGGACTGGCAACGGCGAAGCTCATGACACGTCCGGCCGTTCCTCGGCATGCTGGGAAACGTATTCGGCCAAAGTATCCAGACTAGCGAAAATCTTCCGCCCCTCTTCCAAATCTTTTATCTGTATCCCGTAACGTCTTTGAAGTAAAACCACCAATTCCACGGCGTCGAGCGAATCCAACCCGAGACCATCGCCGAAAAGAGACGCGTCGTCGGATATATCCTCGGGAGAAATATCCTCTACCGACAACTCCGATATAATCAAGCTTTTCAGCTCTCTCTTAAGCTCCGCCAAATTATTCCCACCTTCGGCCATATTCCAACCACCTTTTTCAAACCAGGCCACGGCAACGCGGCGTCGAACTAAAACGGGGATGACAAGCTACATCATCCCAGCGATTTTTCCAAGGGAATCAAAGCTCAACGCATCGTCAAGGGGGACAAGCCCATCCCCATCCGCCGCTCGTTAAGCCGCCTCCAAAGCATTTTATCTCTGGAGACGAACTTCACTAGGCTTGCCGTAGACACGCCTAACTCCTTGACCGCTTCACCTATGCGGAATCCGCGGTCTTCCAGCAAATCAAACAAATCCGCCACCATCGCTGGAGTAGGGCGCCCCTTCTTGGGCAACTCAAGCCTGGAACGCTCGCCAACATCCCAAGGACAACGGATTTCGAGGGCGATCGCCATTCTCAGCTTGCCCAAAGCGTCCGACTCGTTTCGCGCCCTCGAGCGCGTGGCGGTGGAAACAACTTGCACGCCAGTGGGCTTGTGGATCAATCTTATCCCGGAATACTTCCGGTCGCGTTTTTGCCCTCCCGCACCACTGGAGTTCAAAGGCAATTTGGCGCACTCGGAGAGCAAATCGACATCTTGGCATTCCAACACGCGTCTCCGCTCTTGCCAGCCTAGCACGCTCTCCATCTCCCGCTATTCGAAATCCGAATCGTCGTCAGCCGCGTTAGCCGTGGCGGACGTGACACCGTGGGACACCTTGTGATGATCTTGCTTCCTGTCGAAATAGCGGATTATCTGACGCTCAACCTTGGCTATCGCCTTGTCTATCGATTCATACATGTCGTACGACTCGCTCTCAGCTTCCGCGTTGAATTTTTTTCCGCACACTATTATCTCTGCCTTGCTACGCGTCTTCTCCTGGGAAAGAATAGCTTCCGCCCTGGAGATCTTATGCTTGTCCTCTATTATGCCCAACAACTTTTCCCGAGTGTAATCCCGTATTGCGTCCGTGAGTTCCAGATGCCGACCGCTAATAGCAACAGTCACGCTCATATCATCCTCCAGTAATGTTCCAAGCGGACACCATGTCCGCTTCCACTCCCCCGAAAAGGAAGTGGCGCACGCTACTACTACTCTAATCCCAAACAATGGCGATTCCAACCTTCTCTATGCGGCACGTCGCGGAAAAAACGCATGGACTCCGCCAAGTTGCTTGACCGTATCGCTTGGACAGGGTATTTGTACCAAACCGAAAAAAAGACGGAGTGTTCGCAAATGGAATATTACTACTTAGTCGGTTCGCTACCGATGCTGGATTTAGACACCACCCCTCCGATGTCGGAGGAGGAGTTCGTTGCGATTTGCGCGGATTGGCTGCCAAAAGACTTGCTGGCTCGCCTCGGGACCTTGTCTTTAATCCCTCCGAAGGACATCCAAAAGGGCGAATCGGCGACAGACCGCTGGAACGTTTGGGAAACGAGATTGCGTAACGCCTTGGCGGTACGCCGCGCTAGACGCGAAGGCGGGGGGGGCGATCGGGCGGCCGAAAAGTTCACGCGCGAAAACCCCGACTTCTTTTCGGAGATAGAAGATGGTGTCCAGGAGGCTTTCGCAAAGCAGTCTCCCCTGGAAAGGGAAGATTTACTGGATACCTTGCGATGGCGGGAACTGGAAACTCTGGGAGCGGGGCACGAATTCGATTTCGACAAATTGTGCGTCTATAAGTTGAAACTACTGCTACTCGCTAAGCGAGCGGCTAGAAACACCGAGTCCGGAAGAGAAAACCTCACGGTGGCCTTGACTCCAGCAGCGTTGACCCTGAAAGACTAGCTGGCATGCGAAACTCCAAGCGGCTATTGATCCCTTGTTGACCCGGTGCGTCCATTTTGTCGCCTTGAGTTTTGCTCAAAATGCCTTATCTTTTGCGCTCAGCTCGCGGAAACACCCGCTCCAATGGTGTTCGAACTGATGTATGGCTACTCGGCTCCACGCACACGTGGGAAAGGATGATTTGATGAATGTTCCACTACTTGACCTGTGCGCCCAATACGCCACGATGAAGGAAGAAATCCTAGCGGAAATAGAAAGGGTTTGCGACTCCCAACGGTTTATTCTAGGCCAGGACGTAGAGAAATTCGAAAGCGAGGTGGCGGAGTACTGCGGTGCGAAAGCCGCGGTGGGAGTAACATCCGGCTCCGACGCCCTTATTATCGCCCTAATGGCGGAGGGAATAGGGCGCGGCGACGAAGTAATTACCACGCCGTTCACGTTTTTCGCCACGGCTGGCGCTATCGCCAGGGTAGGAGCGAAACCGGTTTTCGTGGATATAGAACCCGACTCGTTCAACATCAACCCTTTGTTGGTAAAGAATAAAATCACGGAGAAAACCAAAGCCGTGATCCCAGTACACTTGTACGGTCAGTGCGCAGATGTCGAACCTATCCTCGAACTGGCGAACAAACTTGGATTGATCGTCATAGAAGACGCCGCGCAGGCAATTGGGGCCGAGCGTAACGGCAAACGGGCGGGAGCGTTCGGGGATTACGGATGCTTCTCCTTTTTCCCAAGCAAAAATTTGGGCGCGTTCGGAGATGGTGGCGCGGTAACCACCAATTCCCAGGAGAAAGCGGAGAGGCTGAAAATATTCCGGAATCATGGCGCCAACCCGAAGTACTACCACAAATACATCGGAGGAAATTTCCGACTCGACGCATTGCAGGCGGCGATTCTTTCCATAAAACTAAAACGATTGGACGGGTGGAGCGAGGCGAGACAACGCAACGCCGCCGAATATCGAGAGCTTTTCCTGGAGGTCGATCTCGCGGACACCTTGGTCCTCCCGGCAGAAGCGGAAGGCACTACCAGGCATATATACAACCAGTTTTGCGTCTTAGCTCCCAGAGGCGAACGCGACAACCTGAAACAGGCCTTGCAGAATGCGGGGGTGGGTGTCGAAGTCTACTATCCCGTGCCATTGCATCTGCAGGAATGCTTTGCGTATCTGGGACATAGACGAGGCGACTTCCCCGTCAGCGAGGACGTGTCGGAGCGGATACTCGCCCTGCCAATCTATCCGGAAACCACCACGGAGCAGAGAAAGCACGTAGTCGGCGCGATAAAAGAGTATTTCGAGGGCCGACCCTAGGGACGCCCTTGCCGGATCAGGAACAAATGCCATGCCTGACGAGTTGGCCAATTTGGCTCCGACCCCCGTCTGGAAACGGTTCGCCGCGATTTCCGCGGTTCCGCGCCCTCCGGGCGGGGAGGAGAGGCTGGCGGCCTTGATTGCGGAAGAGATGGAGGAGCGGGGATTGGAGGTCGTCCGGGATTCCGCCGGCAATCTTTCCATACGTAAACCACCTTCCCCTGGGTTAGAGGACTGTCCCGTCACAACGCTTCAGGCGCACTTGGACATGGTGGTTCAAAAGGACGCTGGCAAGGAGCACGACTTCGACCGCGACCCGATAACTCCCGTGGTGCTTGGCGACGGATGGGTTGGAGCGGACGGAACGACTCTTGGAGCAGACAATGGAATAGGGGTGGCCGCGGCCTTGGCTGTTCTTGAAATGGATATTCCAACCGGCTCGGTGGACGTTCTTCTGACGGTGAAGGAGGAAGTGGGTCTCAAGGGGGCGCTGGAACTGGATGATGCTATGATTCGGGATGGCGCCCTGATAAATCTGGACTCGGAAGACGACGGAACCATAATCGTTGGTTGCGCTGGAGGAGTCGAAACTTTCATCTCCGCGTGGCTGGAGACGAACCGCGTTCCGGACGGATGGACTTTCGTCGAATTATCTTTGGGCGGCCTCGAAGGAGGGCATTCGGGAGTGGACATCGCGCTACGCCGCGGCAACGCCATCATCGCATTGGCGGAAATACTGGAAAAGCTTTCGAAAAAATATCCCATTCGGCTAGCGGGCTTTTCCAGTGGGTCGGTCGCTAACGCCATCCCGAGGGAAGCCACGGCTAAAGTGGCGGCCCCCGCGGATGTCGATCTGGCCGCCGCCGCGGACACTGCGGCCAGCGACACCCTCGTCCGGCTCGCTAAAACGGACTCCGCCGCATGTTTCAAATTAGATTCCGCCAAACCGCTCCGAGGCACTCTTTCTGTCGACGCTACAAAGGCCTTGTCCAAATTGTTGGCGGGTTTTCCCGATGGCCCGTTCGATTTTTCGGACGGTGTGCTCCAGTCGTCGTCGAATATCGGCAAAGCCGACATAGCGGAAGGCGATGTCGAACTGGTTTCGATGCAGCGGGCCGTGACCGCCGCCGCTTTGGACTCCGCGGCCACGCGTGTCGCCGCCTATGCCGGGCAATGGAACTGCGAAATTAAAAAGGGGGCGGCGTTCCCCCCATGGCCCCCAGCAAAGGACTCCAAGCTCCTGAAAAAAACTATTTCCGCACACGAATACCTTTTTGGGAGAACGCCCAGGGTGGATGTCATTCACGCAGGTTTGGAATGCGGTGTTATCGGAGCGAAACGTCCCGGACTGGATATGATCTCCATCGGACCCACAATAAAATATCCACATTCCCCGAAAGAGCGCGTCGAAATCGCATCCGTCAATAGGTTTTGGAACCTCCTCTTGGAAATTCTCCAAAGATAGACCGCTTTCTATGGCCGCGGCGGTTGCAACCGCAATGTCTTCCCCTATCTTTATGGGTGGATGCTATCTGCTTTCGCATCCAAAAGCTTCCGGAAAAAAAGAATGGGTAAACGTAAAAAGAAAAAAAAATCTAAGAGTAGCCTCCAAATATTCTTCGAGTCCTTTTGGCTAGGATTGTTTATCCGGTCCGTCGAAAACCTCTCGGTGGGAATGTCGTACTCCTTGGCGGATATTCTCGGCGCAGGAGCCTTCCTCTTCGATAAACGCCACCGCGTCAGGGCAATACAACATATTCTCCATGCGGGAATGGCATCAAACCAGCAGGAGGCGCGGGCCTTGGCCAAACGCAATTTCAAAAGCCTAGCCAGACTTGCCGTCGATACTTTTAAAATCGATGCCGAAATGACTCCCGACAACGTCGAGAAACATATCAAGGTGTCCGGATCTAAACAAGCCATCAAGCTGGCATTCGAGGATAAAAAACCTATCATCGCCATTGCGCCGCATTTGGCTAACTTCGCATTTATTCCCACGGTGTATGCGATGATGACCGATAGGACAATGCTTTCGGTTATCCGGCCATACGACAACCCACGCCTAGGTGAGGTAATGAAGCGGATACAGGTGCGCTACGGAAGCGAGCAATGCTCCCAGAAAGGCGCCATGAAGAGCTTGCTCAAGGCGTTGCAGGGCGGAAATTCGATAGGAATGGTGGTGGACCAACACCCCGGGAGAAAAAATGGGGTGGAAACAACATTCTTCGGACACCCCGCCCTGACACATGCGTCCCCAGCCATGCTTCACCTGAAAACTGGTGTCCCTCTTTGCCCGGTCGCCATGCCAAGAACGGATAAGCCAGGAACTTTCGAGTTCGTTTTCAAGGACCCGATCACGTTGACTCCCTCCAAAGACCGGGCCAAAGACATAGACATCATAGCGCAAAAATGCGCTGACGCCATGGAAGAGTTTGTGCGAGCATACCCGGAACAATGGTTTTGGCCACATCGTCGCTGGCTGAATATTAATCGTAAAGGCTATGAACGCTACCAAAACCCCGGCAAGGAAACCGATGGATAGAGCTTGCTAAAAAGTCGGAAATGTGTTAGCGCCATCGCTTTCCGAGCTATGACGGGATAGGCCAACGGGGTCGGGACCAGCACTTTGCCCCTTTCGTGCCGCAGGCACCGTTCCGGCTCTGCGGAAGGGGCAAAATTGGCAAGTGCCTCAAATTGAGTAGAAAATATTAGTTGTCTCCAAGGTTTTTGGGAGGCTTTCTCACAAAACCTTGGAGATGACACCGCTAAAAGGGAATTTAACACTATGAAAATAAGGCACTTGCCAATTATTCAGTGGGTCCAAAGTAGCGGAACTGACTCCGCTAAAACGGAACAGAGAACGGAGGAAGCAAAGCTCGCAAGGAAAGAGCGCCTTTAAGCCTCATGAACATGTGGGGGGGCGTTCTGTTGGATTGGGTAATATTCAGCAGGCCCGAACATGGCAACAATCTTGGATTCCAAATCGTTTTTAGCGACTGCCTCACCACTTCTGCGTGGCGTGGGCCGCGTTTTGGTCGGGTTTAGCGGAGGGGCCGACTCCACGGCTTTACTGACCCTGCTAGCCGACACAGCGGGGGAATTGGATGTCTATCTCGAAGCCGTTCATTTCGAACACGGCATTCGCGGGAAGGCGAGCTTGGCCGATGCCAATTGGTGCTCGAGGTTCTGCTCCGAAATGTATCCTAGATTGAATGGCGCTTCGGCGATTCCCCTGACGACAATTCATTTGGATCTTGATGCCGACACTCCGGGAATCGAAGCGGCCGCCCGCATGGCCAGATTGGAGAAATGGGCAGAGCTCGCCAACGACGGGAAGACCGTGGTGGCGCTTGGCCACCACGCCGACGACCGTGTCGAAACCCTTTTCGAGCGACTTTCGCGCGGGGGCAACTCCAGCGCCCTGGCTGGATTGCGGCCGTCCCGAGAGGTGGCTGGAACACGGTTTGTCCGTCCATTGCTCCGTTTTCCTCGAACCGAGATTGAAAGATATCTCGAACACCGCGGAATTCGCGGCTGGCGCGTGGATTCCACTAACGACGACACGTCCTTTTCAAGAAACCATATCCGGCACAACGTAATTCCAGCACTCCTCTCTCCCTCCCCGGAACGTATCGGAAAGGGTGTCCTCAGGTCGCTAGACGCCATCGCCAGTGATGCCGATTATCTCGAAAAAACGGCGAAGAAAGCTTTCGAGGCTATAGCGGGGGAAATCCCAGAACGCCTCCCCTCCGCGGAACTCGCGGATTTGCATCCAGCGCTGTTGTACCGAGTAGTGCGTCTATGGCTCTCAACCTGCTCCAGTGTCGATGTGATCCCTACAGCCAGCTTCATCAAGCGCCTCTCCTGCGTTCTGGCCCGCTCGCCATCGTCGGCGGAGGAAATTCCCCTTTCCCGCGAAATACGCGTCATGGTCGATTCAGTGGAGGCCCGAATTCTCCGCGGAGACATATCGGAACGGTCCCAAACAGCGCCGGAAATTAAATGGAACTGGAAAAAACAACCTCGCATTCAATGGGGGGAATGGAAGTTCACCGCGGATATCGCACCCATCGGCGAAGGCACCGTCCCGAATTCCGCTGGAAAAACGATCGGAAACGACAATCTTCCCCTAAAAGATCCATCGAATATGACCGCCTGCTTCGATGCCAGCCAAGTTCCCGAAACCTTGACGATTCGCAGTCGCCGCGACGGCGACAAGATGATTCCTTTCGGAGCCGACAATCCAACTAGACTGAAAAAGTTGCTGGAATCCTCTGGAATCAAAGGCGAAGCTAAACGATTGACACCAGTCCTGGTAGCGCCCGATGGGAAAATCATCTGGGCTCCGGGAGTCCGGAGAGCCAAACTTGCGCAAATTACTAGCGCCACCATCAACGCATTGCTCATTAGGGCTTTCACGGAATTGGCAAGTGCCTCAAATCGTTAGTCGTCTCCAAGGATTTTGGGAGATGCCCTCCCAAAATATTGGAGATGACACCACCAAAAAGGCATTTAACCCAATAATTCTTAAGCACTTGCCAATTATTCAGTGAGCCCTCATTAGGACGGGAACTGTCCGGTTCGTGTTTCGGCTAGATAGTCCCCAAAAGCCTGTTTGATAACGGATGCCAAGTCGGCGTAACGTTTAGCGTGTTTTGGAGTAAATCCCGGCAGCAATCCCAATATATCACTGGAAACTTGAATTTGTCCGTCGCATTCCGGGCCCGCGCCAATCCCAATGGTGGGGATATGCAATGATTGCGTGATATGCGCCGCCAAATCCGCGGGCATCCCTTCCAAAACGACAGCGAACGCACCAGCGCCCTCCACCGCTTTGGCATCGGCTAGCACTCTTTCCGCATCTTGATTCGTTTTTCCCGCAAGGCGATATCCTCCCGAGATAAGCACTTTTTGCGGGAGAAGCCCGACATGTCCAAGAACTGGTATTCCAGCTCCCACCATTCTCGAGATAGTTTCCGCCATTTTCTCTCCACCCTCCACTTTAACGGCATCGACACCGACTTCTTGAAGGTATCTCGCGGCATTTTTCATCGCATCCGCGATAGATACTTGGAAGGTCATGAACGGCATATCTCCCACCACGAACGTCGCTGGAGCGCCACGCCTAACAGCCGCACAATGGTGCAACGATTGCCCTAGCGTCACGGGGATTGTACTGTCATAGCCCAGGACCGCCATCCCTAGGGAATCTCCCACCAAAAGCAGATTCACGCCGAGCTCCTCCGCGAATCCAGCGGTGGGGGCGTCATAAACCGAGAGAGCGACTATTTTCTCGCCCTTTTGTTTCATTGACCGGAAATCCCGCACGGTTGGTTTCGTTTTTAAATTTTTATTCAAAACACTGTTCTCCTCAATGTCTGAAAAGTCTGGATGGATCCTCGCGTCTTCTAGTATCCGGAACTTTTATAGGCTCCACATGTACTGGCGTTCTGGGAATATAGCTTCGTCGGCCACTTTGCCCAGGGCGAACAATAGTTGCGGTCACATACATGTCGAGGAGACTATTATTCCCATCCCGACTGATGAAATTCGGTCCGAACAAATTTGTGTAAAAATTCCTTTTTGATGATATCGCGCCCCCAATCGACACGCGTTGACCATTCATAACCACCACGTGGGTAGAGACGTTTTCCACCCGCACCGTTTTGTGTGCCTGGCGACCACGCCGATGCTTGTTCCCGACATCCGCGGGATCATCCTCCAAATAGGTGACCACCGGATACAATTCCAAGTCGATCCTCCCGTTACCCAAATACGTTGGCTTGATCCGTAACGACGCTCCAATGTCGCTCCACACAAAATCGTTGTCGAATCCTGGAATTTCCACGTACCCTCCGTTCGGCAAGAGCACCAAGGTGTCCGGAATCAGTTTCACTTGCCTAAGCCAAGTAGGATCTATGATCGTTCGGCCCACCCATAGCGTGGCGGGATGTCCGCTCAACGTCATAATAAATTGCGAAGTGTTTCTAACGGAGGAGCCACTACCTTTCACGCCCGATATATTGATTCTGTCTATCTTCATGACTTTTCCGTTGACAATGATAAGCTGGTTTTTTTTCCTGGGCATTTTGTGGTTGTAGAACTCCACGTTCAACCGGTCGTGCTTGGAGGTGCCAGTCTCGAGAAAATCCACGTCCACTCTGATATTGACGGCGGGAAGATCTATTTCCTTTATGATTTTCGCAATTTTAGCAACTATGGCTCGTTTGTCAAAGACAAGCACCGCGCCGCGGTCCCTTACATAGGAGAGTGACCCGTGTTTCGATAACATTGGCTCGCAAATTTTCTTCACGGTCTCGAAGGAGACGGTTTCCAAGGGAATCGCTTTGGCGATCTCGGTGTCCGAATCGTATTTAACAACCACGGACTTCAGTGGTTTGCCAGGCTTGGCCGGAGCCGGCTTTTTCCCCTCGGTCGGATGCGCTCCATTGTCGGCGGCAAAAACCACGCATGGAACAACGAACGCCATTATCAGCGCTACTGCGGTACCGAGTATTTTCCTCATATCCAGCCCTCCCGAATAATTGCCTTCCCCTCCTCCCCCTTCGACGACTATACCGCGAATAGCCGTCCACCGCAACACTATTCATACGTTGAAGCGTATTTCCAACACATCGCCGTGCTGAACAATGTAATCCTTATCCACCAGCTTCGACAAGCCTTTGCTCCTGGCGTCGTTTAGGTTATGCGCCTGGTCGTAATCTTCGATATTGACAATTTCCGCTTTAATGAATCCGCGCGCCAAATCCGAGTGGATTTTTCCAGCGCAGGTCACCGCATCCGAGTTTTTCGGGATAAACCAGCTCCGGACTTCGGGTTTTCCTGCGGTGTAGAAAAACGTCATGCCAGCCTTGTCGATAGCCCTCCACGCCAGATCATTCAAATCGTCAAAGCCCTCTTCCACAATCAATGTAGCCTTGAAGCTAAACGGCGCCAATTCAGCAAGGGACGTGCGTTCCCCGTCCAGGAGATTCATGTCGCATAACGGCCGCTCTTCCTCCAGAAACGCCAGGCAACGCTTCAAGAGGTCTTTGTCACCGTCGACATCGCCCAATCGACCAAGGCGGGTTTCCAGCTTTTCCATATCCAGGATCAGGAGATCCAAAACAGAGTTTTTCCCTACGAGGATAGCATCCGCGGCTTCGAAATCATCTTGTATGAATTCCACGAAAAAAGGCACCATCTTTTTAGGCTGGAACTTCTCCTCCAGCCTCTTTAATATCGGGTCCTCCAACTTCCTTTTACCCTCGGGAATGTCCAATCCGGAATACGCAATTTTCATAGCAACCACAGCTCCACATTCTAAGACACCACCAAATCCCGACTGCGAATATGCTCCCCGCAAACGCTTTTTCAACATTCCAAGTGCGCTGGCAAGTCCATTAGTGGCATCGAACGTAGTCCGGAGGGCCGGGGAGCCAAGGGCAAAAACGTCACCCCCTCTCCATGAGGACGGAAATCCGCTCCCCTTTCCCAGCGTGTATTTTCTTGACAAACTAGTCTTTTCCGCTTATGTAAGCAGGAAGTTGGAAGCAATGCTGGCTTCCGGATGAATCTTTAGAGCAATAGAAGAATGAGGGATGCTAATGCGGTTTATTGCAAAGTCTCGTTGGATGGTTTTATCGGTATTGTCCATGTTGTTGCTGGGATCCGTGGCGGCGAGCGCCCGGGATGCCGACGCATTGAGGAAAGAGTTCCTCAAGTGGAAATTCGGCATGTTCATCCACTTCAACATGTCCACGTTTGTCCCCGGAGGCTGGTCTAACGGAAAAGAGGATCCAGCCAAGTTCAACCCGGAAAACTTGGATATTGGACAATGGGCGGACGCCGCGAAATCCGCGAAAATGAAATATGCGATTCTCACCATCAAGCACACCGGGGGATGGTGTCTATGGCCGACGAAAACCACACCACACAACGTGTCTATGTTCAAAAAGTACAAGGGGGGAAAGGGCGATATCGTCAGGGAATTCGTGGACGCATTTAGAAAGCGTGGTTTGAAGGTGGGATTGTACTACTGCTTTCCCTTGTGGGGGGATTGCTGGCCTAATTACACGACGTTGCCATTGAAAAACTATGCCACGGGAAAAGGGGACGCACTATCATTCATAAAAGCGCAATTCAAAGAATTGTTGACCAACTATGGAAAAATCGACATCGTGTGGATAGATCAATGGGGTTCCACCAATGGCGGATTGAAGCAGGGCGACTGGGCGAAAATCAGGGACTACATCCACGGTCTGCAGCCCAATTGCGTGGTTGTAGCGAACACCTCCAAGAGCTTGGACATATCCGATATCGCCGGCTACGAATACCCCTATTCGCTCATGTTGCCCCCGCCGGACAATACCGTGCCCTCCGAGGTGTGCGACAAATTGAACTCCGGCTGGTTTGCAAATCCTGGAGGGCCGGCCATTCCAGTCAGAAGCGCCGATTACATAGTGAATAAAATGCTCCTGCCACTTGTCAACCGAAAGTCGAACTACCTCCTTAACTGCTCGCCGGAAAAGACGGGGAAATTGCACCCTCAAACGGTGGCGCTTTTGAAGAAAATTGGTTCCATGTGGAACCCAAAGGATACCACTAAATACGACAAGGAGCTATACGGCATATTCGACAAGCCGGTAAAGACCGTGCCCAATAAGAAAAATCTAGTGTTTCTCTGCTTAGCTCCGGAATGGACATCCAAAGACCAGGCCGCTATCGCAACGTTGTTGAAAACCAAAAACGCCACGGCGACATTTTTCGTGGACGGGAAAAGCGCCAAAACGGATACCGCCGCATTGCGGAATCTCGCTAAGGCCGGCAACGCCATAGGCAACGCTATTATGGCGAAAGAACCTTTGAACAAGGTTACTGCCATGAAAATCCGCGACTACGTCGCTCCCGTGCAATCCCAATTTCAGTCGACTATGGCTCCAGTAACGGTGCTGCTCCCGGAAAGCAATTACTCGTGGAACATCTGGACTGCGTTGAACTATTACAACCTAGTGGTGTTGGAGCCGGGAACAATCGTTTCCGAAAAGAACGCTAAAAAAGCTGGAAATACCGCGCGAAATCTCAAACCAGGGGATATCATACTCCTGAAGTACTTTTCGAAAGCGCACACATGGCTCGCCAATTTCCTTGACGCCGCCGCGGCCAAAGGCCTCAGGGTATCGTGCGTCCGTAAAGGCTTCGCCGTATCTACATCGAAACGTCTCCGCGCGGTCGTGGACGCGGCTGGAGGAGAAGTGGTCACTGGCAGGGAATAGTCGACTCCAAGGGCTTTGGAAGCGCTCCCAAAATCTTGAAGATGATAGGCTTAACATCGTGACTATTAAGCACTTGCCAATTGTGCGGCGGACCCTAGATGTTTTGCGGTCTCGAATACCACCATTTGCGACACCATTTCTTGCTTTTTAGAAGCGGAGGACAAATGGCGCTTACGCACAGAACCGCGAAAATGACCGTGGGACTATACCATTGGAGCTTTCGAGCGGATGTTGTAACACTACCGGCCAATCGTTCGAATCGCATTCCGCGTTTCTTTCCCCATTTTCGTAATTTAGCCGAGAAATCAATCTCTTCCGAGGCGTAAAGGGACTCGTCGAACCCACCAATATCGAGCCAGGCCTCTTGACTGCAAAATAGATATGATCCAGCGGCGGAAAGAAATAGCTTTGAGTATAAATTCCAAATGGCCAGCGTCAACTTACCCAAAAACGGCAACGGAGTGTCGAAGCGCGTTTCAGCTCCACCTCCGCAAACAAGACCGGAGTCCAATAGGGCGAGTGTGTTCTCGACTAGACCCACGGACGGGACCGTATCCGCATCCACAAATACAAGAAAATCAACATCGGTGTTTCCCGCTCCCGTGTTCCGCGCCTTTGATATACGGTTTTCGGGTTCGAAGTAGACTTTAGCCCCTTTATCCGAGGCTATTTGAGCCGTGGTGTCCGTGGAATTGTTGTCCACGACAATTATTCGCCCAGAGTAGCTATTTTTCAGGGATTCGACAATGGCGTTTAGGTTATCGAGGGTTTTTGGGAGCAACTCCTCCTCGTTAAACGCTGGCACGATAAATGCGAAATCCCTCACTTGAACCTCCCTATCGGTAGCCCGCTGAATAAGTGGCATTGGGTTAATTCCCACACTTTGATTGAATTCGGGATTGCCGGTTCCAACCTGGGGACTAAAATTTCTACCGGACAAGTTTCGATATTGTCTTAAACGCGGGATTTCCGGAGTCTCTTGTAAGAGCGAAAAGGAGCGACTCGACAGTCCATATTTTTGCACCCTCGGCCGCGGCCGCCGCAAGGGCGGTCCGCTTGTCAACGTCGTTTCTAGACTCCACGGCATCCGCCAATACGATAGTGCTCCAGCCTTTAGCCAAAGAATCCAAGGCAGTTTGGAACACGCATACATGAGCTTCTATTCCAGCTATGACGAGTGTTTCAGGAGGGTTGCGTTCGAGATGCGAGCGAACAGCCGGCTCGACCAGAGCGGAAAAAGAGGCCTTCTCGAGCACTGGCCACTTGGGTTCGAAGATGGACGAGAGCTCTGGCAGGGTGGCGCCTAGCCCCTTGGGATACTGCTCCGTCACTACGACATCGAGCCTCAGCGCCTTGGCGCCGTCAAGAAAAATCTTTTGTTTTTTTAATGTGTCCCGGAATATCTCAGGCATTGCTGCTACAAGTTTTTCCTGGACATCGATAAACAAAACCGCGGTAGTGTCGGGCTTGGGAATTTTTGACAGGTTTTTCATTCCGAACTTTCCTTGCCAGCAATTCGCACTGACCGCTTAAACGACGATACGAGATAGATTCCCACGCCTACGCAAATAGCGCTGTCCGCAACGTTGAACGCAGGCCAATGATGGCCCGCAACATGGAAATCAAGGAAATCAACCACGGCACCGCGCCATATCCTGTCAATGGAGTTGCCTATTATTCCAGAGGCGATCATCCCCATGGAATAATATCGCTCCGGCCAACCTTCCGTAAGATGCTTCAACCGTAGCACTATCGCCACTAAAAACACCATGGCCACTCCAAGAAGAAGCCATTTATGCTCTTGGAGCATTCCCCATGCGGCACCCGTATTGCTAACACTGACAATGTCGAAAAAACCCGGCACTACCGATGCCGGGAGATTGTCGGCGTTTCGTTCAATAACCGCCTTGGTGATTTGATCTAACACGACCAGGACAGCCATCAGCGCCGCGGCGCGACAGACTAGCGGCGTCTCGTTGGAGGAACGCAATGGTGTGCTTTGTGTTTCCAAAAAATCACATTATCCTTGGAACGGTGTCCCGTGGCGGTATCCTAATTAAAATCGGGACGCATACCACCATTTTTCTCGCGGATGGATTTGCATTTCACGCAAAATTTCGCATAGGGTTTCACCATCAAGCGATCGTGGCCTATATCGCAACCACAATCCTGGCACGCACCATATCCCTCGCCCTGGACAAGGCGCTCTATCGATTCGTCTATCGTCTCCAAGACATCGGTTTCCTGGGTTATCATGGCGAGCTCCATGTCGTGGAGAAAATTGTCGCTGCCCAAATCCGCCATATGGGTAGACATCCCCTTTTCCCCAGCGTTGTGGTTGTTAACCAAGGCCTCGCTAGAGTGGAACTCCATTTGTCGCACCACTTGCTCCCTAATTCGCATCAGCACATCGTAATATTTTTTTTGCTGCGCGCTCAGTTGCGAGACCGCCGCATTTCCCGTTTCGGTTTTTTTAGCCATTGCAACAATCCTAACATGTTAGTTGGGCCAGACTTCCTGTCGGAAGAGAGGCGGACACTATCACCATAATCGTCATTGTCAAGATTATTCCCGTGAAAGTTCGGCGAGCCTTGGATAGCCACTTGTTGGCTTGTAGGACGAAGAAGGTTGGATTTTTCGTTGCGTTGATGGTATCTTCCCTCCTAGGGGGGCGTTGGTTTTTGGCGCTGCGGGAGGCGATATGTCGAAATGTCGGAAATATGCTTGTTGCCGCGCTTTTCCCGTCACCCGCCTAGTGATTTTGACGCTGCTGGCGGTGGCCGCCTTTTTATCGGGGCCTTTTCCCGCATTGGATTCCCTAGTTGGATTGAAAGCGCGCGCCGGCCAGACATTGAGATGCGCCGCGTGCGGGCGAAAAATAAAAGGCAAGTACATCAAGTACAAAGGAAAGGCTTATTGCTCGCGAAAATGCCTCGATAGTATTCTGCCCAAATGCGCTATTTGCGGCAAGCCCGCCACGATAACCACGCCGGACGGCAAGCATTACTGCTCCAAAAAATGTCTTTCCAAGACTTGGCCCGTATGCGTGGCTTGTGGCCGTAGGGCACCCAAAGGGGTACGGAGAGGCTGGGAGCGCAAGTTTATTTGCGCGAAATGCGCGAAAAAGCCAAAGTGCTTCGCTTGCGGAATGCCTGCTAGCGTGCGTTTGGCGGACGGACGGGTTTTGTGCGCAAAATGCGCGAACGTGGCGGTGATGAAATCGGAAAAGGCCGCGGAAATCGCGGAGGCGGTCAGAAAATTGATGCTCGACAAGCTATCTCTATCGACCAAACACGAGATCCTGTACCATCTCGTCAGCCAACCCGAACTGGACAAAGATATGAAGAAGCACGCCGGACGGGAAATGGGGCTCTTCTGTTGCGCGTTCAAAATTGAGAAGACCACGGTGAAAAGAGTTCTTGGAGGTGTCGAAATCTCTTCCCGGACCCGGAGCGAGGTTAAGGAACGGCACTTCGACATATTTTTCCTTTACGGCACCCCCGTGTGGAAATTGCGGGAGGTCGCGGGACACGAATTAGGACACGATTGGATGGAGGGACACTACCCCCATATCCGCGACCCGAAATTAAAGGAGGGATGGGCGGAGTTCGTGGCGTCACGGATTAATATTCTCTACAAGCAGGATAAACTGAACAAGAGATTGGAAATGAACCCGGACCCCGTTTACGGCGATGGCTACAGGTATGTTAAAAAGATGTTCGATCACGGCGGAATGAAGGCGTTGTTCGCTATTTTCGAGGCCGCTAACGCCGAAGGGAAAAAGGCGGAGTTGAAAGAGACTCAAGATGCGGGTAAAAAACCAGCCAAAGAGGGAAAATGATCGATAACCTGGCGCAGCTTCATTTCACGGGATGCGGCGGTGCGGGAATGGTGTGCCTAGCTCTCGTAGCGTTGGACCGGGGAGCGGCGGTTTCCGGATCCGATATGACGGAAAACGCCAACACGCGGTTGCTTGCAGCAACAGGTGTCCCGGTGGTGATAGGACATTCCGAGGCAAATCTGCCGGAGGGCATGGGGACGCTGGTCCGCTCCTCGGCGGTGCCCGATGACAATCCCGAGGTGATGGCCGCCCGCCGCCGAGGGTGGCGCGTGGTTCGCCGTGGGGAATTCCTGTCGGAATTGGCGGAGAAATACGGGCGCGTGGCGGCAGTAGCCGGATCGCATGGGAAAACCTCCGTTTCAGCGATATTGACCCATATATTAAAAAACGCGGGAGCCAAACCAGGATTTGCCATAGGTGGAAAAGTAATTGGCTGGAGCCGTCCGGCGGACGCGGGAGCCGAGGCTGTTTTTGTGGCGGAATCGGACGAAAGCGATGGGACAAACACCTTGCTTGAATCGGACGTTTTGTTGCTAACCGGGGTGGATGACGACCATGCATGGAACTTCGGGGGCCGCAGGGGATTGCTCGCTAATTTCGCGGAACAAGCGAGACAATCGCAGATGGTTGTCTATTATCCTTTTCCTGGCGATGAGCACGTGGCGGGGGCCGCCACCCAATCAATGGCATTGGACAAGAACGCCGCCGAACGGGAGTTCGACGATATGGCTGAATGGGGAGCTTTCCAGAAGTGGAACGCGTGTCTCGCAGTGGAGGGCGCCGCCAAGCTGGGAATAAAACGCTCGGAGGCCGCCATAATCGCAAGGACCTTTCGGGGAGTCGCACGCCGAATGGCGTTGCATGTTGATCTTCCAAACCGCAAATTAATCGAGGACTACGCACACCATCCCGCGGAAGTAGCGGCGGCTCTAAACGCCATCGGCGAAAGATGGCCGAATCTGCCGTTGACCGTGGTTTTCCAACCCCATCGTTCGGCTAGACTGGCCGAGCACTTGGATGGCTTCGCCCGCGAATTGCGCACCGCCGAGAAAGTGTTCGTGCTTCCTGTATTCGCAGCGTGGACCGGAACAGGAGGAGCAACGGCGGTGGATCTCGCGGACGCCATAGGACTGTCCGCCGTGGCGCTGAGGGGGGATTGGCCCGCAATGGCCGCGGAAATCGAGAAATCCGTTAAAACGCCAGCAGCATTGGCCGTGCTCGGCGCCGGGGATGTCGAAAAAATTATCCCGCTCCTGAAAAAAGCCTTGGAACTGGCTTAATAATGCGCGAACCTTTTTCCTCGCAGAGACGCACACGTTCGTGTGTCTTTAAAGAGCCCTTCGCTTCGCTGGGGCGCATGCGTTCGTGTTTCGAAGGATAAATCGGTATTATCGATCGTGTCGACATTATCGATAATATCGAAGGTTTTTCCTCGCAGAGAAGCAAAGGACGCAGAGTTTATCTTTTCTTCCCACAAACATGCCGGTTCCGCGCACGCGGAAACGGCATCTTCGTGAACTTCGTGCGCTCCGTGGTGAGATAATCTTAAAAACACGGCCCCGCAGGCCACAACATTGGCATTGTGCGCCAAGCTATTTTCGTATGTGTTTCCGGAGTTTTTTCAATACTTTTTTTAACCACAGAGATCACGAAGCTCACGAAGTTTTTCCACCTCCGAGGACGGAGCTGAAAAAGGCTTGTACAGAAGAAAAGCCAGTGCGATCATCAGCATTCCCCATCCCTGACCTTTCTTTTTCGTGTTTTTCGTGTATTTCGTGGACTCTCTTCTTATCTATAAATCCTACATTCCCTACATGGTAAAAACCTCTCCCATCTCTTTCTCCGCGTTCTCCGCGTCTCCGTGAGGCAAAAAACTATTCGTAAAAATTCGTTGCTGTCCCCCTGTCCCCCGTCTCACGGACTCACGGACTCACGGACTCACGGACTCACGGACTCACGGACTCACGGTTCGTAATCAACCCCAAACATCCAAAATTCCGCGGAATTCGCGCCAGAGGGACTTGACAATGAATTAGGGCTCCCTAATTTGAGCCTTGACGAACGGCGCTAAGCGCCTCGATCGAATCGGAGAATTGACATGGGCGTAAAAGATTTCGAGGTTGGAGACCGATTGAAGGTGGTCGGATATGAGTCTGGCGGCGGTGGATACCGCCAAAAGCTTCTCTCAATGGGACTGGTTAAGGGCACCGAATTCGAGATTGTCCGGCGGGCACCGTTAGGCGACCCCATAGAAGTCCGCCTCGGCTCGTTCAATCTGAGTCTACGTGGCGACGAGGCGGCCGCCCTACGCGTGGAGAAAGCGGAATAAATCACACCAGAGCCGGGACCAGCACTTCTGACTTGAGTCAACAAGCACACTAATGGGCAAAAAACACACAATAGCATTGGCGGGCAATCCCAACAGCGGAAAAACCACGCTGTTCAACGCCCTCACCGGCGCCAACCAACGCGTCGGCAACTGGCCCGGCGTGACCGTCGAGCGCGTAGAGGGCGCATATTCACATGGCGGCGCAGATTATAACGTCGTGGACCTGCCAGGCATATACTCATTCTCCGCCTACTCTCTGGACGAGAAGGTATCCCGGGAGTTCATCCTCAACGAAAAGCCGGATCTGGTGGTCAACATCGTCGATGCCACAAATCTGGAAAGAAACCTCTATCTGACCACGCAGTTGCTAGAGATGAAAGTCCCCCTTGTCGTGGCGTTGAACATGATGGATGTAGCCCGGCGGCAAAAAATAAAAATAGAGGTCGAGCATCTAGCCAAGCACCTGGACTGCCCGGTGATTCCCATCGTGGCGAACAAAGGCGAGGGTCTGGACAAGCTCCTTTCCGCCATTGACGAGGCGGCCGACGGACGGAAGCCATCAAAGGCGAAAGTCGAATACGACCTTCCCGTGGAGGAAGCCATTTCCGCGATATCCGCGGCCGCCGCGGATGTCGCGGACAAGGCCGGCGTCGACGCTAGGTGGTTGGCGGTGAAACTCCTCGAGGGGGACGAACTCGCCATCGAGATAACGAAAAACGCCTTCGACGACCTCGTGCAAAAAGAATCGGCTAAAATCCAACGGCATACCGGGGACGACGCGGATATCGCGGTCGCCGACGGCCGCTACGGATTCATCCACGGCCTCGCTAAAGACGTGATTGACAGAAGCGCGCAGATGGCACACTCCGCCACGGACGCCATCGACAAAATCGTGCTCAACCGCATCGTCGGAATCCCGATATTCCTGACGGTGATGTTCATGATGTTCTCGTTGACAATGAATATCGGAGCGCCATTCATAGATTTTTTCGACAAATTATGTGGTGCGATATTCGTCGATGGATTGGGGCATCTTTTGGAATCCTGGGGAACCCCGCCCTTCCTGACGGCGTTCCTATCCGACGGCGTAGGCGGTGGGATAAGGACGGTCGCCACCTTTATCCCCCCCATTGGTCTGATATTTCTTTTTCTGTCGATACTCGAGGACTCCGGGTATATGGCGCGGGCGTCGTTTGTCATGGACCGCTTTCTCCGGGCGATTGGCCTGCCTGGAAAGGCGTTTATCCCCATGTTGGTCGGACTAGGCTGCAATGTGCCGGGCATACTCGCCACGCGGACACTCGAAAGCGACCGCGACCGCATACTTTCCATCCTCATCAACCCGCTGATCTCATGCGGCGCCAGACTGCCGGTCTACGCGCTCTTCGCGGCGGCGTTTTTCAAACACGATGCGGCGCTGATGCTATTCGGAATCTATTTCACGGGAATCGCCTTGGCTGTCCTCATGGGGCTCCTTTTCGGAAAAACCATACTCCAAGGCGAAGCGTCGACCTTCGTTATGGAACTGCCCCCATACCACGTGCCAACGGTCAACGGTGTCTTGTCCCATACCTGGCATAGACTCAAATGCTTTCTGATTCGAGCGGGAAAAGTGATAGTCCTGGTCGTAGCCGTGCTTGGCGTTCTCAACGCTGTCAGCACCGATGGCTCCCTTTCCGGCAACAATCCGGAGAAATCTATTTTGAGCCAGGTGGGTAAAAAGGCTACTCCGATATTCCATCCAATGGGCATCACCGACAACAACTGGCCGGCGGTCGTGGGCCTCTTCGCAGGGATATTCGCCAAAGAAGCGGTTGTCGGCACAATCAGCTCAATCTACTCCATGGAAACGGGGGAAAACGGCGCGGAACCACCAAGCTTGAAAAAAGAGGTGGCGGAGGCGTTTATGGCGATTCCGAAGGGATTCCAGGGATTTTGGGGCTCCATCTTCGACCCGCTGGGATTCCACAAGATCGTCGCGGCCGACAATACGGAGACGGACGCTCGGCCACAAGGAAACGTCATTCGCGAACTCCGCTCGAGGTTTCCCGACAAAGCCGCGGTCATAGCGTATCTCCTTTTCGTTTTAATCTATATTCCCTGCGTATCGGTCATAGCGGCTATCTACAGGGAAACCAATTGGAAATGGGCTGTTTTCTCCGTTGGATATCTAACGGGTTTGGCCTGGGTCGTGGCGACCATGTTCTATCAGGCCAGCCGCTTGCTCGAAGACCCGGCCGGGGCACTGCCTTGGCTGGCCGCCTGCGGTATTGCCTTGGCTGCCTTCCCCATAGCCCTGAAACGCGCGGGCATTATCAGACGACGGATTAAAGATAGAGCGCCTTGATATTTTGCGTCTTTGCGAGGAATAGATTGTCTTGCGGAATTCGCAGATTATAAAACACAAGCCATTAGTCGTAGATTACTTTTGTTAAGGAAAGTCCGTTCGGGGGTGCGCATTCTGGTGCCACGGAGCGATCTTTGGCATCGAGGATTCTTCGCACCTCGGCAGGGCCAATGTGGTTTCCGGAAACGGGCACTAGGACACCCACAATGCTTCGCACCATTCTGTATAGGAATCCCGATCCGTGGAAGGATATTTTCAGCAAGTTTCCCTCCTCTTTGACATTAATGCCGTATATTGTTCTAGTGGTATTATCGACATCCTTTCCACGCGTGGCGAAGGATTTGAAATCGTGCGTGCCTATGAGGGGGGCCGCCGAATCGCATATTGCCGTAGCTGCTGGTGCGTCGGGCTTGTGCCAAGCCCATCTGGCTATTAGCGGGAGGTTTTCGCCGCGGTTGATGTTGTATGTGTATATTTTACCTACGGCCGAGAATCTGGCGTGGAACGAGGATGGGACCTTTTTTATTTCTCTGACAAGTATGGTTGTGGGGAGAATATGGTTCAGAGCGCGCTTGAGATTGTCCAAGGGGATGTTTGGCCGGTCCGGGGGGTCGAAAGTGGCGGTTTGAGCCAAGGCGTGGACACCTGCGTCCGTTCTACCACTGGCGTGTATGCGTACGATCTGGTTAACGTACAATCGTGACAGTGCGTCCTCCAGGGAGCCTTGAATTGTTCGCTTATCTGGTTGCACCTGCCAACCCGAGAAGTCAGAGCCGTCATAAGCCACGGTAAGCATAAGCCGTTTGCCGTTGTCAGCGTTCATGATCTTTCTCCAGTTGGGAATCGATCGAGATTATCCAGTGTCACGCGGGGTAGGGTGGAGTAGATAATCGGGCCTAGACGCTTCCGGATATCTCCCGTTTTTCGAACAGGGTTGTGCCCACAGCCAGAAATAGGATGGACTGTAGCGCCGCATTGACAGCTCTAGGAGCCATAAATCCTGTGGCGAGGACCGATTTTCCGGTCATTTCGGTAGTCCAATAAATTTGCCAATCGGGGATAACAACGGCGAATATCGCCTTAACCGTGTCGGCGGGGAAGAGAAGCGTGAGGAAGTAGCCTGAAAACAATCCCGCGAAAAAGACTATAGCGGCGCAAGCTAATACGCTGGCGACATCCATTTCCACCGCCAAGGCGCAAATTATGGCTGAAAAGATTGTTGTTGCCATGAAGAGATACAGGTAAGATGGGGCCACGTTCCAAGCGACGGTGGAGCCGTAGGACACTTGCTTGGCACCCTCGTAGCCCACTGTGTTCAATCCTAGGAAGGCAAGAATAAGAAACGCCGATAAAGCGATGTTCGCTTGCCAAACATAGTTGCCGCCCCGGATGTAATGCATTGCGGCCGTGGCTAAAAGAGCCGCCGCTACCGTTCCGAGATAGACCCAAAGGCCCAGAACTTCCACCATGTGTTCGATTTTTACGAGCCTGGATGCCCAAAGGCATACCACGGCCGCGGATAGGAAAAGCATCGCTTCGGCAACTACCAGCCCCAGCCACTTGCCACCCAACAGGGCGGAGGTAGAGACGGGACGGCTCATTATGGTGGGAGTCATACCTTTGCGTATATCTTCGGAAACCAGCTTGGCGGCGCCAACCGAAGCCAGGAGGCATCCCGCCAAAAAGGAAAGTCCCAGGGCTTGGTTCCAAACGGATTTCAGCTGTCCCCCCAATGAAAATCCTGGCAACGAAGCGATCGCCAATGCGCCAAGAACGATGAATAGGTGCGTTATCAGGGTGACGGGATCGCCAACAACCACTGCGAATGAATTTTTAGCTATGGCGAAAACTTGTCTAAACCATGTTTTCATTTCATCTCGTAGAGCGATTTGGCTTCTTGCAACTGTTTTATCTGCTTTCTCGCCGCCTGTATATTCGGGTCGTCCGGGGAGTCTTTGTGTTTGTCGATGAAATCTTGCCACATTTGTATAAGCTGGGCGTATTCCTCCGCGGAGGTCGCCCTCGCCTTTCTAGCTTTTCTTTTCAACGACTTGAATTCGCTGGAAAGGAATGAAACTGGTTTCCCTCCGGAGATATTTACGACACGCGGCGCCGCGGAAGTACCCATGGGGGTGGCGGGGGGACGGGCGGAATGTTTGCGTGAGGAACCGCCGCCACCAAAGAGGATGGCGATGAGGAGTATCAGGAGTGAGACACCCACCGCCACACCAGCCAAAGTTCGTACCAATATTTTTTTTTGGCGATGAATCCGCAGGAGTTCCGGATGGAGCTCTTCGTCTTCTAGTACCAAGGAGCCTATGCGAGTCTTAGTTTTGGGTTTAGTAGCTGTGGCTGCAGGAGATTTTCCCTGAGTTTTGGAAGAGTTCGGCGGGCGCTTACCCCCTGGGCTGGCGGTTCCCGCTGGCTTCCGTCCAGACGCAGCGGTTTTACCTTTTTCCGCATTTTTGCTTTTGGAGCCTGGTTGCGTGGTTTTTTTTGTGGTTCCGGTTTGGCTTTCATGGGGGGAGCGTTGCCCCGCCGCGGGGGCCTTTTTTCTTGCTCCAGTTTTGCTTTCGGCGGGACGGGAGCCATCATGTGCTGACGCACTTCGCGACTGGCTTTTCGCAGCGTTATGAGCGGCGGCAACGGCTCTTTTTTGCCGTTCTTTCGCTTTTGCCGCTTCTTTAGCGGCGAGTCTAGCCGCTTCCCTGGCGGCTTTCTCCGCGGCCTCTTTCGCTAATTTTTCGACTTCCTCGCGTTTTTTGCGCTCCCTTTGCAAGGCCAACTGTGCCCGGCGCGCCTTTTCTTCAGCGGCTTTTTTCTCGGCTTCCATCCGCGCGCGTCGTTCGGCTTCCAACTGCGCTTGCAGAGCCGCCACGTCCGTTGTTGTTTGCCCCGAGCGTTTGACGGTGGAACGCACCTGCGTGGAAGCGCCTTGGGGGCGTTTCTTTTGGATAGCACCGCCTTTCTTTTTTTGTGCGCCGGGTTTATGGGCGGAGGGCATGGACTTCGTGCTCTTTCCGCGGGACGCGGGATGCGTTCCCGTTGGTTTTTTGGAGGACATTGTGAATGTTCGCTTGGGTGACGAGGATTTCTCAGTGTGGCGCCGAGGTGCTTGCTCGGGCGTGGATGCCGCTCCCATGGGCGATGGAACCGGGGATTGCGGAGGAGGTTGGACCTGGGGCGGTTGAACCCGTGAGGGGGGGGTGG
>WFSE01000043.1 GCA_015486135.1 Lentisphaeria bacterium | reverse complement strand
CTCGCGGGCTTTGCGGAAGGACTTTCAGCGGACTCACGGATTCTCGGATTCACGGACTCACAGACTCACGGATTCACGGACTAACAGGCTCTTACTGGCAATTTGAAAGGAGAAACTATGGATTACGCTTTAAAGCACATGACATTCACTACCGACGCCACAATGAGTGAAGCTATGGACTGCTGTCTCAACGGCGGCAAGAAAGTGGCGTTCTGCGTTGACAACCAAAGCAAATTGAAGGGGTTGCTGACAGAGGGAGATATCCTCAGGGCTTTCAGAAACGGCGCCACATTGGACATGAAGGCGTTGGATTTCATCAACTCCAATCCCATATCCGTATCCGACACCCTTTCTATAGACGAGGCGAAGAAAAGGCTCGGCAACAAAATCCAACTCGTCCCTAGAACCGATTCGGAGGGCAAGTTAGTCGGATTTGTGGACATGGCCACCAGCGAATACGGATTTCTGAAAATAAAAAGCAAAACCGTGACGATATTGGGTTTGGGATACGTGGGATTGACCATGGGGTTGGTCTTGGCCGACACTGGATTCCATGTCAAGGGATTTGACATAAACAAAAATCTTTTGCGCACCCTATCCAACCGCGAAACCCCCTTCTTTGAAAATGGTCTCGCCAATCTGATAGAAGAACATGTCGGCAATAGCCTGCGGTTAGTCGACAATATAAACGACGCCAAAGCGGACATATATGTGATAACCGTTGGAACGCCAGTGGACAAGCAAACCCACAAGCCCCAAATGGAATCAATTATCAAGGCGGCCAGTTCAATAGGGAGGCTGCTTTCAAAAGACGACTTGGTTATCCTACGATCCACCGTGATGGTTGGCACCACCAGAGACGTGGTGCTGCCCGAATTGGAAAAAGCGTCCGGCTTGAAAGCGGGCAAAGATTTCTTCCTCGCCTTCTGTCCGGAAAGAACCGCAGAAGGACGCGCGCTCACCGAACTCAGGCAGTTGCCTCAACTTGTGGGGGGGCTTGACGAAAAAAGCACCGAGTTAGCCTCCCGGCTTTTTAACGAGTACACTCCCACCGTCGTCCGGATAGAAAGCGTGGAAGCGGCGGAACTCTGCAAGCTTATAGACAATTGCTATCGCGATGTCAGATTCGCATTCGCCAATCACGTGGCGGAAATAGCGGAACGAATAGGCGTGAACATCCATGAAATAATCAACGCGGTCAATCTGAACTACGCTAGGAACAGCATCCCCTCCCCCTCCCCCGGAGTCGCCGGCCCATGCCTCATTAAAGACCCTTATATTCTTGGCACGGTGTTCGAGAGATACGAAATGGAGGCATCCCTCCTTATGGCCGCTAGGCAAATCAATGAACACGGGGCCACCTCCCCGGCCGACAAGGTGGACGCCGTATTGCGAGAACAGGGGAAGTCATTGAAAAACGCCAAGGTCTTTGTCGCGGGATTCGCGTTCAAGGGAAATCCAGAGACTTCGGACCTTAGAGACTCAACAACCTTGATGTTCCTCGAGCGCCTTAAAGAGTATACTAGCGACATCGCGGCCTACGACCCGGTAGCGTTTAAACCCGAAATGGAGGAGCTCGGCGTTACCGTTGTCGATACCCCGGAGGAGGGATTCAGAAATGCCGATGCCGTATTCGTGATGAACAACCACCACTCCTACCGCGCTTGGAATTTCGAGGAGTTATTGCCTCTGATGTCCACCCCAGCCGTCCTTTATGACGGCTGGCATATGTTCCACGACAGGAACATCGGCGCCCATAATGGAGTGACCTACATGAGCACTGGTGTCGGGTGAGTCGGTAATCGGTAAGCGGTAAGCGGTGGTCGGTAAGCGGTAGCCTCGCAAAGACGCGGAGAACGCAGAGAAAGAGGTAGCCTCGCAAAGACGCAGAGAACGCAAAGAAAGAAAAGATAAGAGATTGCCTCGTTTTGTTGATTGCGCGCAATCAACGAAACATTTCGGACTTCTCTCTGCGTCCTTTGCTTCTCTGCGAGGGAATAAAAAAGAGAAGAGTTTGCCTCGCGAAGACCGCGGAGGAAGAAAGAGGTTTCCTCGCAGAGATGCGGAGAACGCGGAGGAAGGCGTGAATCCGTGATTCCGAGCTGCCGTAATGCCGACTAACGGACTAACAGACTCACAGATTAACGGACTCACCTATATTACCTACAGTATCTACATGGTTAAACTCTTCTTTTTCTACCATGTAGGAATTCTAGGGAATGTAGGCAAGCAGTAATCTCCCCTTTCGATATGGACTAGCAATCAAGAATGAGGTTTAAATGAAAAACGTATTGGTTACAGGTGGGACGGGGTTTATCG
>WFSE01000042.1 GCA_015486135.1 Lentisphaeria bacterium | reverse complement strand
CTAGGAATTTTTCTCCACAAGTACCGCATTGTCCCTTTTGGCCAGCCAAAGAGTCGTCTACCTCGTAGGCGGAGGAGCAATGCGGGCAATCGAAAACAATCATATTTTCCGAGTCCTCCTTCCCTCTCACCTGGCAAGTGGCGACGCTTGGCGTTCGGTTCAAAACCGCCCATTCGCGCGTCGGTTGCGATATGGGCTGATATGGTAGGGCCTGTTTATTGGAGTGTCAAGTGGAATGGCGCATGATGATTTCAGATGTCGAACCCGGCGTCTTTGAGTCGGCGTATTTTGAATGTCAAGGTTCTTCTGCTCATTTTGAGTTCCTCGGCGGTTCTGGAACGGTTGTAGTTGTTTTTCTTTAGCGTTTGTAGTATGATCATCCTCTCCATTTGGTCGATAACCCCTTCGGAGTTGTCCTCCTTCACAGTGTTTCCGCCAGTGTCAAGAATTCTTTTTGGGAGGTGTTCCGGGAGGATGAGTCCCGACGACGCGGACATTAGGAATGCCCGTTTCATGGCGTTGCGTAGTTCGCGCGCGTTGCCAGGCCAATTATACGCTAGCAGCAGGCTGGCGGCCGAGTCGGAGATTTTGGGTGGGTGGTTTGACGCGGCGTCGGCTTCGAGGAACGTATTGGCCAATGGCAAAATGTCTTCGCGTCTTTCGCGGAGTGGTGGCAGGCGGAGCTCGAAGGTCTCGAGTCGATAGTACAGGTCTTCCCGGAAGGTTCCTTTTTCGACTTCCTCCTCCAGTTTTTTGTTTGTAGCCGCGATTATTCTAATATCGACGACGCATTCCGAATTGCCTCCCACCGGGATGAACCGTCCCTTTTCCGTGATGTGCAGGAGTTTAGCCTGCAAGGGGAGGGGCATTTCTCCTATTTCGTCCAGTAGGATTGTTCCTTTGTCGGCCATTTCGAAGAGTCCCATGCGTTTTTTCGAGGCACCAGTGAAAGCGCCTTTTTCGTATCCGAATAGCTCGCTTTCCAAGAGGGTGGGTGCGATTGCCGCGCAGTTGATTTTGAGGAAGGGCTTGTTGGCCCGTTTACTCCATCGGTGTAATGCGTCCGCTAGCACTTCCTTTCCCGCGCCGCTCTCCCCATGGATGAGGACGTTGACATCCGAAGGCGCGATTAACGCGGCGTCGCGGAATACATCGATGGTTTTGGGGCTTTCCGCCACCACGCCAGGGGGGGGCTGGAAGTCCCGTTTGGGTTTTTCGGTGTCGTGGTTTCCGATGTTCAGGGAGTTTCGGAGCAGATCGAGCACCTCGTCCAAGTCGACTGGTTTTTCGATATAATCCACTGCGCCGTCTTTCATCGCCGACACCGCGTCTTTCACGTCGGGGTACGCAGTCACGAATAGGAATGGTTGCGTATGTCCGGCGTCCCGCACCTGTTTGTGGAGTTCGAGCCCTCCGATTCCAGGCATGCGCATGTCCGATATAACGGCGTCGATATCCTTTTCCGCTATGATTTTCATTGTGGAGTCGGCGTTGTCCGCCTCGAACGCGTCGAATCCGGCATCCCGTAGGAACGACGCCAGCATTCCACTCTGATGGTGGTCGTCATCCACAACCAAAATGCTATGTTTTTTGATTTCCATAGTTACCCGCGTTCCTGTTTGTCGTTGGCGATTTTTATTCCCTCCACCCGGAATATAGCGCCTTTTCCAGGATTGGCGACGCACCGAGCGGTCCAGCCTTGGATGGAGCATAGGCGGTTTACGATTGCCAGTCCCAGGCCGGTCCCGGAGGCCAGCGAGACGTATGGCTTGAATATTTCCTCCTCCGCCCCGTCGGGAATGCCAGGGCCATTGTCTCGTATTTCCAGAGCCAAGAGGGTTCTTTTTTTCGATTGCAGGGACACCACTTCGACCTTTCCACCATCGTCCAGCGATTTTATAGCATTGTGGAGCAGGTTGAAGATGATTCTCTCCAGCGCTTCCCTGTCCGCTTCGACCTCTATGTCTTCCACCTCGATTGCGAGTGTTACTTGCCTGTCTTCGCAGTCGAACGCCAACGGCGCGGCCGCGTCCTCCACCGCTTTCCGAATGGAGAGTTTTTCGAATTTCGGCAGGGTTGGATTCGAATATTCTATGAATTTGTTTAATCGCGCGTTCACCTTGTCGACTTCATCGATGATTGTTTTTGCCTTTAACGGAGTCTGCTTTTCTTTTCCATTGTCCGTCAGGGAGCGCGCCAGTCCCCGCACCAAGTTCAGTGGGTTTTTAATTTCGTGTGCCAGTCCGGCGGCCATGAGCCGCGTTTCCTCCGCATGGAGGTTTTTGTCGCGTTCGCGCGCCAGAAGTATTTCCAGTTTGGCGTTTTTGTTGTGTTTGAAGATTGCCCAGGACAAGCCTGCGAAGGCTAGGCAGCAGAAGAGGAGCACGCCGCCGCGAGCGAGGATGTCTCGGCGCAATGTTTGACGCATGAAGCTCACGTCCAGTAGGTAGACCACGCTGGCGACGGTTTTTTCCTTGAAGTTTTCCGAAGCCATAACCCCTTTCAAACGTTCCGCCACCAGTCCCGACTCTGGAGGGGTGTCGGGAAACAATTCCGAATCCGCCGGGGTGGATAGCGATGCCATAACCTTGAATGCGTCGGCGCTGTTTCCCACTACAACCGGGGAGGGGGCGCTTATTCCCGCCTCTTTGGCTATTTCGGTATATGGGCGTTCGACTAGCAAAATGTCTTTTCCAGTGCCGGGGGCCGTTGTCAACCAATCATTCGGGACCCCCTTTTTGCTCACCGACAGTATCGTTATTCCTTTTTGGTTTTTCAGGGCTACCGCCATTAGTGGAGTGTTTTTCCGAGGAGTCATAAGGTTGAGTATTTTGCTTTTGATCAACTTGTCCACTACTACTGGGCCGAATTTGGGAGGGGAGTTCAGCGCTCCGACCAAGGCTGTGGAGACATCCCGTTTCATTAATCTGGTGACGTTTCGACTCTCGTTGCGAAGGCGGATGTGGTCGGAAACTTGCCAATAGACGAAAAACGCCAAAATCCCCAGGGGGAGGAGGGACAGTGCCAGTTCCTTGCGCTTGGAGAATATCTCCGGCATCTTGGCAGGGGCATGTTTCAAAGATTGTTTGTTCACGGGAGAGCCCCTGTTTTATTCCTTAAAAAGCAAAGCTAAACGCAATTGACGGTTCGACACGAACATGGTCTCCTATTGCTGGAGTCTCCACGGGGGGCGGGCCTTTTTTCCCCGCATGGCGACCGACACCGCTCGTGTGGCGAAGTTGGCACCTGTCCGAAAGCCCGAATTTAGCCTGCCAATTGAAAAGAGGCAAGCCCTGGCGAAGCAAACCAGACGATGGGGGGGGCTTTTCGGGAGAAATGGCGTGTTCCCGCGGTCGAGGTTGGGATGCTTGGAGAAGAAACGCGTTGAGGCGTTTCCTCTCGGCAAATAGCAAAGATGCGACTTTTTCAGTGACCCCGCCTGTGCGTTATTCTGGTAAAAAATTGAAGTTACAACGTTTTTTACTGGAAAAAGGTTCTTTTTTTGTGTACAATAGGGCGGAGGAGCGCACGAAGCTATGTCTTTTTCGGGAATGCTTCCAGTTGTTTGCCGGAATAGTGTTTGGAAAACGGCTGTTAAATATTGCCGACAGGGCTGGTGGGTGCGCTGGACGTTAATTTGCTGAAGGAGGTGCGCCGTGTCGAAACGAAAGGAGAAACCGGATGGAAAATCCGGCGAGGGCAATGCGGTCAACGAGGCATTGATGCAAAAGTTGCGGACTCTGAATGAGCATCTGGAGGCGATTGAGCGGTCCAAAAAACAGCGTAATCTTGTAAGTGTTGTCGGTTTGCTGCTGATTATCCTGGCAATCGCGTTTTTCATTATGAACGTTACTAATTTCGCCAAAGAGCTTTCTCACGACAGTGATTATCACAAGGAACTGTTGACAACGCTCGGAAAGGATTTAAGGGAGGTTAAAGATACCAATCCGCATCTCAAGGGGATGCTCGTGGATTTGAAATCGGAAATTATTCCCTATCTTTCGGATAAGATTGTGGAGCGTTTCAAGGAGGAAGTCCCGCAATTCAAATCCAAAGGAGGCGATTTCGTCAAGGATATGGAGCAATATCTTGAAAACGACGTCAAATCCAAACTTGTCAAGTCTCTGGCCAAATCGCTCGTTGATGTTGAAGGTGTTCTTAAAGAGAAGTATCCCGACATCTCTCCCGATGACATTGAGAAGGTGCTTAATTCCGCACGGGCCACTTTTGTGATAGAAATCACTAACATAATCGAAACGCGCATAGACTCTATCAGGCTCGAACTTGACGGACTGAAAGAGAGCGTTAGCAAGTTCAAGGATTGTGACGAGTACAAGGAACTTGATCACACGAATCCCAACACAATGGACTATGTGAAGCTGCAGATGGTAGAGTCAATGCTCGAACTGGTGATCTATCAGATAAATCCTCATAAAGGCAGAACTATTGTCGGCGCGGTTCCCGGAGGTGTGCGATGAAAGATAGAGATATTGAAAAACAGATTGATGCTTTGTCGGGAAAGATTTGCGAACTGCGCAGAAAAACCGAAAAAAGCGCTAGATGGGCATCCATTATCTATGTGTTGCTGGTTGTGTTTGTGTTCGTTTATACTGCCGTGATTATGAGCCTGCTTAAATCAAAAGCGACTCCTGATAATGTTTCGGCCAAGATACGTATCGTTATCGATAGGGACCTGCTTACGGACGCAAATAGGCAATGGGTGCTGAGCACATGCAAAAAGTACGCGCCCGATGTCGCCGAATCGCTGGTCAGGATGACCCATGAGAAGATTATTCCAACCATGCGGGAGCATGCGAAAAAACTGATAGATGTTCAGGTTGATTACATAATCGAGCATTTCGAGAAGGATGTCTATCCAGAAGTTAGCCGGGTCGTCAAGGAGCATGCTCAGGCTTTGAGGAAGCATTCGGATATTGCCGACGAGGAGGTTGCGAACGAACTCGCGAAGATTCTCGCGAGCGAATTCGACCGTGAAATGGGCAAATACATTAACGACAACCTTAAAAAACGGATAGCCTCTCTCCAAGGGCAATTCGAGACAATTGCCGCCAAGCCTTATGATAAACTCACCCTTAAGGAAGCCGCGGAACGCAGGCTGATTGTCAACTGGGTTTTCCTGCTTGAACATCATGAGGCTCCGGAAGACATCTTGGGAGGCATGCTCAAGGAGATGAACGCCACTTACGAGGAAGCCCTTAAGCAGCTCAATCTGAAATAGGGCTCACTGAATAACTGGCAAGAGCTTAATCATTATTGGGTTAAGTTTTTTTTGCGGTGTCATCTCCAAGATTTTGGGCGCACACATCGTGTAATCCTCCCCAGCAGCCCCTTGGAGATGACTAACGGTTTGAGGCACTTGCCAATTCCGCGACACACGTTCGTGTGATTTAAGGGTGCCCTTCGCTTCGCTGGGGCACCTATATCCAGCAGGCGCGAAGCGTCCTTCCGCAAAGCCCGCAGGGTTCGCATAGCGAACGGAAGGATCGGCTTGTCGCCTAATCACAAGTCCGCCATAGCCCGGAGGGCGACGGAGGATCGACACGTTTCCGACTTTTTCAGCAAACCCTAATTCTTTTTTGTGTCGCCGTCGGGCTTTTTCTCTTTCGACTTGCGTTTAGAGATGAATTCGTTCAGCTTTCGTTCTATGACGGATGTTCTGTTGAGAGTTTTGTCGTGTAGCAGTTCCCGAATGCTTTCGAATTCCTCGATATGGGTTTTGTCCGTTTTCCGGAATATTAAGACAAGGGGAATTGCCATAAGGATAAAAAAACCGGAGGTTGCTAGGGAGCGCCACATATACGCGTCGACCCTTTTTTCGACCTCGGTCATCACCATCTCGGAACATGCAAGGTATGGTCTGCCACTTGGGCTTTTTTCTGGAAGGAGGAGGGTTCTTGCCGGGGTGAGGTCGTCCAATTTGTCCGTTACCACGGGCTTGTGCGAGCGAAGGGCTTTTAGTACGGCTGGGGGAGGGGCTCCCAAAGGGGTGAAATATGGCGTTTCCTTGGAGGTCTTTAGCTCCTCTGGAGTCCGGCTGGAAGCAGTAACGTGCACGATGCCGTCGATTACGACGAGGGTGAACACCTTGTTGACTCCGTAGGATGCGGTGGAGCTGGATACGTATTTCGATAGTTTGACGACATTGCTCGAATCCTCCTTCTTGGATATGGAGTCTTGCGTCACTGCTCTGTCGTGGAAGTCCAGGGGGAGTATGAATTTGGCCTGCGAGGCTACGAGACGAAGGCTTTCGTCGATGTTTTCCAATTCTTTTTCCCGCGACGATAGATAGGAAAAAACACCGTATCCAATAACGACAATCAAGTAGGAGAACAGAAGAGTGCATGGCAGTCCCAATTTTCTCCTGCAGAACAAAACAGACATATGCCACCTCCTGCCAGTGTCCGCCGGAGTGCGCTGATGTGTCGAAGGGGGAGCGGGCATCATCGACCACGTCGAAACGCACTTTTCCCTCTAGCGGAAT
>WFSE01000041.1 GCA_015486135.1 Lentisphaeria bacterium | reverse complement strand
TGGAATGATGCCGCTGAATACTGCAACGCTCGCTCTAAATCGGAAGGATTGGAGCCCTGTTATGACGAAAAAACGTGGGAATGCGATTTCACTAAAAACGGATACCGTCTTCCAACCGAGGCGGAGTGGGAGTACGCCTGCCGGGCTGGAAGTAAAACAATGTTTTATTTTGGCGACGACCAAGCAAAACTTAAAGAATATGCCAGCTGCTGGCTTGAAGCTGAAGAATACTCTGACAAAAAACTATGCTACCGCTATAGGCACGAAAGAGCTATGAAAAATAAGCGTTTTGTTTGGAACAAGCCTTTCCCGCGGATGTTGAAAGTAGGAGAAAGGAAGCCAAATAAATGGGGATTGTATGATATGCTGGGAAATGTGGAAGAATGGTGTAATGACTGGTATGGGCGAGATTATTATAAAAACAGTCTGGTAAACAATCCACATGGCCCCGAAAAAGGCGAATGGAAAGTACTACGTGGAGGATCTTATAGTGCGATAGGACGCTGTGGACAACGTTCAGCAACGGCTCCTACAGATAAAGATAGTATTACTGGCTTCCGCTGTGTCCGTAATGCCCCTAAAGACGAGAAAAAAGAGACGGAAAAGAAGGATGTGAAGGATAAGAAGCCCGGGAAAAAGTCCAAGGACAAAGGCGAAGATTAACCAAGTCCCGCCGAGGAGATTAAGGGCAGGTTAATGCCCCCCTGATTTCTTTTTGCGGCATTTGCGTTTCCGCGAGGAGAAAGGCTTTTTTACGGCTCCAGAGTTTTCTGGAGTTTTTTAGGAGTCCAGAGGATTCTGGATGGTGGTCCACCCGGGAGGTCCAGTCGGAGGTTTTTGTAGCGTTTGCTTTGCGCGACAAGCGCGTAAGGGGAGAAGAGGAACGTGTATGGTTGTTCCTTGTGGAGCAGCCGGTGGAATTGGTGGCAGAGTTCGACGAGCTTTTTGGAGTCGAAGCAGACCCTAATCTCCGCGATTAGTTTATCCGCTTTCTTGTTTTTGAATCCGACATGGTTGCTGGACTCCTTTACATCCGCCTGGCTGGAATGCCAAAGTTGGTAGGGGTCGCCTTCTATTCCCAGTCCCCAGCCGCAGATGCACGCGTCGAAACGTTTTTCACCCACGAGTTGGAGGAAAACCGACCATTCAACGCTTCTGATGTTCATCACGACACCGGCCTTCGCCATGTCCTCTTTTATCATCGGCAGCATCTTATCGTAGTTGGGGTTGTTGTTCGAGGAGAGCATGGTGAACTCTAGTTTTTTTCCGTCCTTGTCGAGTACGCCATCTCCATCGGTGTCGCGCCATCCCGCCTCCGCGAGCAGTTTTTTCGCTTTCGCCACCGAGAACTCGTAGGGTTTGATTGATTTGTCGTAGTAGGGGGTGTCGATGAAGAAGTTTCCAGTGATCATTCTAGCCAGGCCGTGGTAGACTTCCTTGATGATCCGTTTTCTGTCCACAAGGTGGGTCATGGCTGTTCTAACCCGCCTGTCATTGAATACGGGACGTCGCATATTGTATCCAATGTAGCGGTACATCCTGGCGGAATATTTGTATTTGAGCAGGGGGGCGTTCGGACCGTTGAATTTGGTTCCATTGGTTTTTTTGATCCATTGTTCGGGTGTCAGCCCCATTCGGTCGATCTCCCCCGATCGGAGCGCCTGCAGCTGGGTGATTTTATGTTTTATCACATCCAGCGCTAGATTTGTTATGGGGGGGGCGACGCCGTACTTGGTGCCGTAGTATTTCTCGAATCTCGTCAGGAGAAGCCGTCCTCCTTTTTTCCATCCGACGAACCGGTACGGCCCGCAACCGACGACGATACGGTTGCGCACGTGGTCGTCGTTGAACCGTTTTCCGTCGAAGGGGCCGTCGTAGGCGTGGTAGAGGTGCCTGGGGAGGGGGATTAGGCCGAGCGTCATGGATTTGGAGAGGAAGTACTTTTTCTTCCAATAGACTTTGAATTTGTATTTCGACAAGACCTCGATGCGGTCCAGGTCTTTCATGTAGGTTCTCAAGGGAGCGCAGTTGGTTTTCGAATTTTTTATCACATCGACGTAGAATTTGAAATCATCCGCGGTGACTTCGACATCTTTCCATTCTTTTTTGGTGACGGGGTCGGTGAAATCGTGCCAGAGAACACCTTTCCGGAGGTTTATGGTGTAGACCAGTTTGTCGTCGGAGACGCTCCAGCTTTCCGCCAGTTTTGGCTCGAATTTGTCAAGATGAGCGTAGTTGCGCTCCGCCAGGGAGTCGTAGCATTTGTCCCATATCGAGGAGACTATCGACTCGTTGTTGATCAGGGAGTTCATATTTCTTGTCTCGCTGGTGGAGACATCGACGAGCCTCCCCCCGAAGTCGGCGTTTTTATCGTAGAACTTGGCGTTCGCGATTTCCGCGGTCGCCGAATTGGATTTCGACGCGGTAGTCGCGGCTAGGGGACGAGCCGCGATTTCTTTTCTCATCTCCGCTATTTCCGAGCGTAGTTGGTCGAGTTTTTTAGCGACCTCGTTGTCGCTCGCTCGTCTTAGGTCGTTGGATGTGACAATCGCCCATCCGAAAAACACCACCGCCATCAACAGGGCTGTGGACACGATATTGCTGTAGGTGTTCTTTCCCATTTTCTATTCACCGTTTGGCGCGGAAATCGCGGTTTCGGACCGAGACTGTCAAAATAACCACTTGCGTCCCATTATCAATAGCGTTGCCGGGAATCGTGGCGCGTAGAGTCAGGTGTCGCCCGATTTTTCCGCATGCCCGTCTATTAGCAGGGGAAGAGCGCAATCCGCGCAGTTTTGTCCAGCCGGTTCGCAGTATCGTTTGTGGACATGTATGACTCCTTGTTGGGACGCGGCGTCTTGTATGACGTGGTTCATTATAGCTGGCGCCGCCAGCCACTTCAGGGCCGCGGTTCTTGTGATTCTGTTTTGTTGAAGCGGAGGGGCGGCTTCGAACGCATGTTCCACGAGGAGCGCCAGTTCGTTATTGTCGTTATCCGGATTCGCCAGTGAGGCATAGGCCTTGATTGCGGGGAGGGCGACATTTACCGCGATTTCCGCGGCGGTGGTGGCTCCCAGCACCGAGGCGGGGCGTTTGACGGCGGCGGTGAAATTGGTCCATCCGTCCCAAAGGGGATGGTGGACGGTGAACATATCCGTGAGATTTTTGATCAGCTCCTTGGGGGAACGAGAATTTCCAGCAAGTTCTATCATTGTCGCCATCGGAGTGCCGTGCATTCTCTCGATAACCACGGTCAACGCCGCGAGCCTCCGTTCCGGCGAGTTCATGGGGCGGGTTCCCGCGCGGTGCCACTTTATGGTGGGGGAGGCGGTTTCTCTGATTTTCCACCATTGTTTCCATATTTCCGTTGTGAACTTTTCCATTTCCGGAGCCAAGTCCAACGCCGCCGGGTCGGGCAGTAGTCCGGACTCTCCCCAAATCGCGGCTTCCATCTCTCTGGGGTTCGTCCACTCTCTCGCGCGCAGTCTATGGCAGACGGTTTGGAACGCTTTTCTGTTGCGCTGGTATCCGAACGCGTCGAAAATGAGCAGTCTAGTTGCGTGTTCCACGCCGTGTTCCCGGATCATGGTCAAGGCGGCGCCGCTTTTGATATGGAATCTGGCGCGTCCGGCCTCGGTGAAGAGCGCGCGGAGCTCCTGGTCGCTCATGGATGAGAAAATCGGCTGGCAAGTTCCAGAGGGGAATTGGTTGGACTTTCTTGGTAGTTTGCCAGCGGGGCCGGCAATGGCTAGGGGAATGTCGGGTAGATGCGGTTTCAGCGATGGAGGCGCCGAATCGGTGTCGTCCGTAGCAACCACATGCAGTACGACACCATCGTAGCGGTTGTCGTTTTCATGCCCATGGCGCGCCCAGTCGGAGGTTCGCACATGGATTTCCACGTCGCCTTTGACGCAGAGACCGTCCATTTCCAATTCCGCTCCCAGAAAATCGGGGCCGGCGTCGAGGTTCCATATTCCCGGAAAGAGGATGCGGACTTCGCCTCCGGTCGCCAATTTCAGGGACGCTCCACGGCGTTTCGTCCGCCAAGCGGCTTGGAGGAATGCCTCGGAGATGCGTTTGTTGCTAGACGCTGGCACGGATTTTTTCCCATGATTATCATTTCGGCCTTGCCGACTTTTTTAGCAAGCCCGACTTACTCGTCCGTATAACGCTAAAACCATTTTTGGAGGAGTCAAGCTTGACGCGTGTATCTATGAACCCCCTTGAAGCCGACTAGCATTTTGTGGCAATTGCCAATTCCGCGGTGTGCCGCCGGGAGGGGGAGCCTATTCGTTTTCCGTTTGTTTGTCCAGTCGTGTTATTTTCAGCTTCAGGACCCGTTTTTTGTCGGCTTGGAGCACTTTCACCTCCAGTTCACCGTCAGCGATGGTGAGTTTTTCTCCCGGTTTTGGGATTCGTCCCAGCGCCCCGCAGACCACCCCTCCGATGGTGTCCACTTCGTCGTTGTCGGGAATGTTCGCGTCAAGTAATTCATTGACCTCGTCCGTCGGGACCCTGGCGTCGAATATGGCGTTTTTGTCATCCAGGCGCACATAGGTCGGAGAGTCGGTTTCCTCCACATCGTACTCGTCCCTTATTTCGCCGACAATTTCCTCGAGTATATCTTCCATCGTGACGATTCCCGCTGTGCCGCCATATTCATCGATTACGACGGCGAAATGGTTCCTGTTTTTCCTGAACTCTTCGAGCAGGTCGCCGACATCTTTCGTTTCTGGGATGTATATTGGTTTTCTGGCGATTTCGGCCAAGGGTTTTCCCCGCACCTTTTTTTTGTCGAGGAGGTCTTTGGCGTATAGGATGCCTTCGATATTGTCCACATTGTCCTTGTAGATGGGGATTCTGGACCGCCCCGTTTCTATGAACGCGTCGATAGCTTCGTCGAGCGATATTTCCGCCTTGATGGCATCCAAATCCACTCTTGGGGTCATAATTTCCCTGACCCTTGTGCGGTCCAGTTCGAACACCCCTTTTATCATCCTCTTCTCGTCCTCTTCCAACGCGGCGCCATTGTCGCCTTCCATCTCGTCCTGCTCCATAAGGGATAGAATTTCGTCCTCCGTGGTGGCGACATCGTCGTCGTCTCCCTCCGGAATCCAGCGGGCGAGTGACTTGTCCAGCAGGTACGTCAAAAGCGTTGCTGGAGTTAGGATTGTTTTTTCAACGGCGATGGCAACGGGTATGGCGCTCCGCAATGCTGGGATATCCCATATCGTCGCCATTATTCTAGCGGCGGGAAGAGTCGGAACGAATATGGCGAAGGTTAGTAGGGCCGCTAGAATGGTAGTCCATACTAGGGGGAAGTCCTTTGGCGTAAGCGAGTGTGTTGCGATTATGAGCGCGCCCATCAAGAAGAGCGCCGCCAATCCAGCTAGGAACGCTAGGGACGTGCTGTGCGCTTCCCTATGTTCGAGCCACTTTTCCATGCGACGGGCTGTTGTTCTGTCTTTTTCCTCGATTTTCCGGGTTTTGCCAGGAGATAGACGTGACAATGCGATGGAGGCCGCTAGGAACCATAGCATTCCAGTGGAGGAGGCGCATATGAGTGCAATCGCGATTTTAAGGGGGCTATTCATACGGTGTCGATTAATCGCAGTTGGAATTGTTCATTTTTCTGTAAAGAGTGGCGATGCTGACCCCCAGTTTGGCTGCCGCTTTTTCTTTGTCGCCTCCGCAGGAGTCCACCACGCTTTTTATGTAGGTGGCCTCTACGCTTTTCATATACTTTTTCAGCTCCATCGTGTTGGAGGATGTCATATCGGATGCGGAGGAGGAACATTGCGCGGAGTGACTTGACTCTCCAGTTATTTTGGCTGGAAGGTTGTCCAAGTCAATTATGTTGTCGTCGCATAGCGTCGCAGCGCTGTTCACGACGTTTTCCAGTTCCCTGACATTGCCTGGCCAACTGTAATGCTGGAGCGCCTTTATTACCGCCGACGATATCTCGACATTCCTGGAGTTGTCGTTGTTGAATTGCTGTAGGAAATGCGCGGTTAATGCGGGAATGTCGCTAAGTCTTTTCGAAAGCGGAGGCAGTTCGATGGGAATGACCGAGAGACGATAGAAGAGATCTTCGCGGAAGGTTTTGTCTTCGATTTTTTTCTCTAGGTTCTCGTTGGTCGCAGCAATGACGCGGACATCCACTTTTATGTCCTCGGTGCTTCCGACCATTCTGATTTCTTTCTCTTGCAGAACCCTTAGAAGTGTCATTTGCATACCTAACGGAATGGAGCCTATCTCGTCGAGAAAAATGCTACCTCCGTTGGCCGCTTCGAAGAGACCTTTTTTGTTTGAATTGGCTCCCGTGAACGCCCCTTTTCGGTATCCGAAAAGCTCCGATTCCAGCAATGTTTCCGGCATGGCAGCGCAGTTTATCGGGACGAAAGGTTTTTCGAATCTAGCGCTGGCCGAATGGATGGCTTTAGCGACCAGTTCTTTTCCAGTGCCGCTTTGCCCCGTAATCAGGATGGTGCTCTCCGTCCGGGCCACCTTCTCTATGAGTTTGTAGACCCTCCTCATAGGCTCCGAATCTCCTACTAGGCAGCCGAAGTGAAAATCGGCTTCCAATGAGGATTTCAGCACCTCGTTTTCGGCGAGGGTCTGCTCGTAGGTTAGCGCCCTTTGCACCGTTAGGAGTATCTCGTCGAATTTGAACGGTTTGGTGACATAGTCGAATGCGCCGTTCTTCATCGCCTCCACTGCATTGTCCACCTTGGCGTATGCGGTTATAACAATCACCGCAAGATGCGATTGCAGCTCGCGCGCTTGGCGCAAGAGGGTAATTCCATCCACTTCCGGAAGCCTGATGTCCGTTATAAGTAAGTCGAATACGCTTTCGCGGAGCTTTTTAAGCGCCGTCGCCCCTTCGGAGGCGGTTTCGACCGTATGGCCCTCGCGTTCCAGAAGGCTTCTAAGAACATCGACGATGCTGAGTTCGTCGTCCACTATCAATATTCTAGACATTGAAGTCTCCATGTTTGAATCTGGAAAGTCAGCATTCGCTCCTCCCAAGTCATCAAGGAATAATGGGACAAGAGTTCCTTGGATATCGCCGAGATCATTTTTGGGGTGTCGCCGAAAATCATCATCCCGAACAGTCCTGCTACTACAGCTTTTTCGGGTTGATTGCCGCGGAATAGTTCTTTCACCATTTTGTCCGGTCGAGCCGAGAGCATCTTCAGTTCCGCCGTAGAGACTGTCGGCGAAGCGCGCAAATAGCGCTTTAGATTCGCCAAAGCGGTGTTTTTCTGGATGTCGCCGACCGCGACACCCGCGCCCGATTTCAATAGCAGAAGCGATGCGTAGAATGGCGTGGTCGAAATCCATGTTTTTCCAGGAGGAACTATTTTTATGGAGTCGGCCATTTCGTCCATCGAAGAGCATGACGCCATTGAGAGGATGACAGTTCTTCGCCAGAGGTCGCCAGCGACAATATTTGGCACCAAGCACGATTTTATTGTTTCCAATATCTTTAGCTCCTCGGGGGACAACGGCTTGATTGCCGAGCCGTCGTAAGGGTGCTCCATGTTGGGAGCATGTCTTCTGCCTATAGCTGAGGACATGATTCTAGCACCTACGTCCTTGAATCGTAACTTTGCCACCGCTGCTAGTTTCAGTTGGGTTTTTGCGACATCCAGCCCCGACGCCAGATCGGCGGCGGTTTTCACCCACAGGGCATCGTCTTTTGTCTTAGCGTTGGCGTGGAGCTGTTGGGCGATAGCATGTCCTTTGGCGCGTATTTCGCCAGCCGAATGGCTTGGATTTTCCAAAAACACTAAATAACGTAGCAGGGCGAACCTTGCTGCGGCGGTGGAGGTTAGGGGAGCCTGTGCTGAGGGAAAGCTGGACGCGCATTTTTTTAGGAAGTGGCTTGTTTGCCTGGAGGATAACGCATACTCCAGCGCCAGCGCTGCTGCTAACGGCTTCAGGGGGGGGCGGCGGATTTTCTGGACTATCGATATGAATGTGCCAATCAGGTTTTTGCGCCCTTGTCCATTCCCAACGCGTTCCCGAATCATTCCTCTGGCGAACAACATCGGAGGCCCCCAGTTGAAGATTAACTTGTTTCTTTGGGGGTGTGGATTGGAAAGCGGGGGACGCGTCCCGGCGCATTTGATGGCGTTTGGCCAGTCTCCGTTGTCAAACGCCGCTGCCATTTTGAGCACTTGCAGCAACTCTTTGTCTTTTTTAAGTTTCTTGCTTTTGACAATTATGTTGTAGTACGCCCATGCCGCCCCTTGCTTCTCCCGGACCCAATAGTAGAACGGAACCCGGTTGTCGGCTACGCTTTCAACACCACTTTTTTCCATCATGAAGGCGAGCGACCGCTTTTTGATGTCGTTGATTTTGTCGCGGATTTTTTTCCCCAGCGAGGGGAGGACGTTGGCGAATCTGGCATCCAATACCATTACAATGTTGAACTTTTCGGACATGTTCGATGTCGCTTCGCATTGCTTTAGAAGTCGCCAAACGGATACTTCGGGGGTGGATGGTTCGATGTCGTTTAGGAGACGTTCGAATTCTTTCTTGTATCTATTGGAGAATTCCAGTTTTGTTTTTTCCTTGGATGATAGGAAATCCAAGAACGCTCCCACCGTCTTCTGGGCATCGCCACTTGTTAGCGACGCTCTTATCGAAGCGAATTGTTCCATGGCCGTCTTTTCCTGGGGGGCTATCATAAAATCTTTTGCCAATTGCATCCAAATGCGGGAAATATTCGGGCGACATCTTTTCGCGCGGTTATAGGTTGCGGGCAAGCCTTTCGGATGGCGCAGGAGGGCGAACGCCAGTATCGCGTTCACATCGTTTTCACTCAAATCAATCTCTCCTCCTTTTAGCAACATATCGCTCGCTAGCAGTAGGAGTTCGGCGGGAGATAGGGATGTCCACTTGAGGGTTTGCCCTATGACAACCTTGCTATTGTTCATGAACAGCTTGATGCCAGTTTTGCCTATCCCTTTAATCTTAAACCGAGCCAAGGGCGCCCGCTTTCCCTGGCACAACGCGGTCGGCAAGCGCTTATGCGTCAAATCTTTGCTGTGCGCTAGGAAGACGGCTGGTAATTTCGATGCGCTTGGCAACGCTGTTTTTGTAATGAATGCCACGCGTTTTGCGTAGGGTTGGGGGAGGGGGAGTGACTGGGTTCCGATGTTGGCGAGATGTTCCAAATCCAATTTGAGATGACTATCCAGATAGGATGCCAACGCCAAGTAGTAATGGTCTATCAAATCGCATTTTTCAAGATCCTCCATCCTGGCCTTCTCTTCCTCCGTGCGTTTTTTCGCCAATGCGTCCATGCGTTCGCGTCTTTTCCGCACCGCCGCCTCGATGGATTGACGTCGGAGCTTTTTGTAGTGCGCCTCTAATCTGTCATGTGTCAGTTGGCGCGTTTTTCTCAAGAGTTCCTTTTTGTCCTGAGCGATCTTGACGCCGGAATCCTGGAGCGATGCCAGTAATTCGCCAGCACGTTGGTCGATTTCCTTCAGTCGTTGGATGTTGGCGTTGGAATCATCTTTGATATCCAGCGAATCGAGGTCCGCCAGAAACGCCTGCAGCGCAGTGTCGAACTCTTTCTGCTGCTTTTCTAGCGTCTTGGCGTGTTCCTCTTTTTCCTTGGCTAGCTTGCGCTTCTCTTTTAGTGCGACACGCGCTTCTTCCGGCAGTTTGTCTCCGTATCTTTCTTCAAGCTGCTTCAATGCGCTGGCGGCCGCGGTTGCGTCCATCTCGTCGATTGCTGGCTTGAGTTGTTGCCAAGCCTTCTCTGCTTCGGTTAAACTGGCGGCCGTCGTCTTCGTTTGCGTGTCGGCCGATTTCTTTTTTGTGGATTGTGAGCGTTTCTGGGCGAATATCCCCCCTGCGATTATTGCGAGAACCAATACCAATGCCACGAGGAGTTTGATTAATTTCGGTGTCGCGGTGTTCGCATCCGTAGGGGAGTCGAGGGATGGTTCGGCGTGTTCCACGTTGTGTCCGTGGGTGCGGAAAACCCTGCCCGCCGTTTCCGGGGACCGTATTTTCCTCAGGGAGTCCAAAACATGTTTCCAGGATTTGGGGCGGGCGTTCGGATCTTTTTCCAACAGAGACTCGAGAACTTTGGAGAACGCGGGAGATATATGTTCGTTGCGGTCTATTATGGAGGGCACGGGGGCGTTGAGATGCATGTCGAGAACTTGCTCGGGCTCGCCATCCGGAAAGGGCGGAGCCCCCGCCAGCATATGAAATAGGGTGACTCCGAACGAATACATGTCGGAACGAAACCCCTCCACATGTGATTCTCCGCGTATTATTTCCGGGGGGGCGTATAGCGGAGTTGCCATGAGTCTGTTCGAAGATGTCTCGTCATGCGCCCATTTTGCCAACCCCAAGTCGGCCAACTTGGCGGTGCCGACGTGGCTCATGATTATGTTCTCGGGCTTTATATCGCCGTGTGTGAGCTTTTGAAAATTCCAAGCGTAGTTCAACGCATCCGCTATTTTGACCGCGATTCGGAGCGATTCCCGCGGAGATATGGCGCCATCTTTTATAATCCGCATTTCAAGCGTGTCGCCCTCTATCAGTTCCATCACAAAGTAATACACGCCGTCGGGGGTGCTACCCGCGTCATAGACTTGGACGATGTTGGGATGGTTCATGCTGCCGGCGGCGCGGGCTTCGAGGAAAAAACGTTCCACGAACTCGGAGTCGTTCGCCAATTCATCCGCCAGCACCTTGAACGCCACGTCGCGTCGTAGATTGAGTTGCTTGGCCTTGTAGACCACTCCCATCCCGCCGCGTCCAATCTCCTCGATAATCTCGAAGCCGTTTATGACCGTGCCACCAGTTATGCGGGCGGCTCCGCTGATAGAATTTCCGCAGAAAGGACAGCAGGCCCCGGAGCCATCCGCGGCGACCACGGGATCGATACTTTTATCGCAATTAGCGCAACGAGCCATTAATATTGGTCCAGTTGTTCCGTCGGTTCCAACTCTGAACGCCCTTGAAATGCGGTGACGGACTTTACCCGATCCGCCCCTCATTCCTCGTTCGCGGGATTCTAGAGTAATCAACTCAAATACAACGCAAGGAACGACCACCTACGATACCAGCTTTTCGCATTTTTGCAAATAGAGCGCAACGCGAGGTCCGCAGGGGGCTGGCCGCCCGTCATGGGGGGGCCTTTGAAAAAACGCGTAAAGCTAGCTTGCGCATTCGTTTATATGTGTTATCTTTGGAGGTCGTTGGCGTGTCGAGCGGCAGCGATGGATTAAGTGTTTGGTTGTAATTTTAGCATGAGGAAAGAAGGGGAGCGCAAAATGTTCAAGGACTATGTTTGGTGTTTGGTGGCGGTTTTGTTTCTATCCGTGTCCAGTGTCGCTATGGCTCAGGACGATATTGATTTGGATGCGGCCGACGACGCGCTTGACGCGGCGGTGAAAGTTGACGACAATGCCGCTGGTGGCGAAGCAGCCGAGGTCAAAGAGGCTCCGCCCGCGGAGGTGAAAGAAGTTACCGACGAGAACGCCGCCCCCGACAAGGGTAAAGTTGTTATAGTGGAGGATATCTCCGAGCCGCAAGTTGTCGAGAACTCCCCTAAGACTAAGAAGAGGGGCGGAAACGAGAATTCGAAGCACAAGGCGTTGATGTATTTTCCCAATCTGTTCCTGGATTTTGGCGATATCTTTTCCCTGACCTTGGGCGCGGGTGCCAAGTCCGGAGTTGAGATTCGTCTGACGCGTTGGTGTCAGATTGGTGGTACGTACGGGGCCAACTATTTTGTTGAAAAAGGGTTCGAACGTCGTTACGGCGGTGGATACGATGATGGATATGAGTTCGCTCTCGTAGCTATATCCTCCGAGGTGCGTACAGTTGATCCTACTTTTGGAACCGTTCCCAAGGCCATCATCAAGCGCAACAAGGCCACGATGCTGCAACCTTCCGACGAGCGTTACAAGAGCCATGTCCGCGATTTTTGGGCGGTTGGTTTCGACGCTGGTTGGCTCGTAATGATTGGATTCCACCTGCATCCGGTGGAAATTGCCGATTTCTTTACTGGGCTTGTCGGATACGACTTGGTTGGCGACAATCTTTAAGAATATGAGAAACGAGCATACACGGCGCGCCAACTGGTGCGCCGTTTTTTTTCCTTGGCGCTTGTGTGTGGCTTGCTGAAAAAGTCCCAAAAAACGTAGATGTTCCGTCGCTATCAAGACGTTTTCTTTTGCTAAAGTTTCGGAGGAAAAAGGACTCCTTTGAGTCTTGCGAACTGTGTGGTATTACGCGAGGGAAACTTAACAAGTATAAAAGGAAGCGTTTCGCTGTTATCCGACGAATCCCAGCGGAGGGAAAGACTGCGCTATGAGTGAAATTGTGGACGGGTTGAATGGTTGCGGGCAAGGGCATCTGTTGCGCTTTATGAACGAGTTGGACGCCGAGGGGAAAAGGCGCTACCTCGCCCAACTTGAAACGTTGGATTTGGAGTTGCTCGCATCTTTGCTTGAAACCCATGTCCTACGCAAGCCGGAGACGGTTGTTGCGGGGAAAGTCGAGCCGCCTTTCTCTTTTCCCCTGGAGCCTGTCGACAATACGATGGCCACTTTCTACGGAGAGGCCGTGGAGAGGGGGCGGAGGTTGTTGGCGGCGGGCAAGGTGTGCGCTTTGACTGTTGCCGGGGGGCAAGGCAGTCGTTTGGGATTTGAGGGTCCGAAAGGAGCCTACCCCGTGACACCCGTGAAGAAAAAAACGTTGTTCCAGTATTTCGCGGAATCGTTGAAGAGGGCTAGAAGCAAGTTTGGCGGTCCTATCGCATGGTACATAATGACCAGCTCATCGAACGATGCTGCCACGAGAGCGTTCTTCGAAGAATGCGGATTTTTTGGTCTTGGTGCCGATACGGTGTTTTTTTTCTCCCAAGGGGAGATGCCAGCTATTGGCTTCGATGGCAGGATTCTAATGCGTTCCCGAGATTCTTTGGTCATGGCTCCGAACGGCCATGGGGGAACGTTGCTGGCTTTGCGCAAGTCCGGGGCCTTGGATCGCATGGCTAGCGACGGAGTGGAGCATATTTCCTATTTTCAAGTTGACAATCCTCTTGTCTCGGTTGTGTCTCCCCTTTTTATTGGACTCCATGATTTGAATAAATCCGAGATGAGTTCCAGGGCCCTGATCAAAACTGGCCCCTTTGAGAAACTCGGCAATTTCTGCCTAGTCGATGGCAAGTTGACCATTATCGAGTATAGCGATATCTCGAAGGAGCTGGCGGAGGCTAGGGGAGGCGACGGGGAGTTGCTATTCAAACTTGGTAGTCCTGCTATCCATGTCCTAGCCCGGGGCTTTGTTGAACGTCTCACCCGCGATGGGCAGTTAAACCTACCTTGGCACAGGGCGGAGAAGAAAGTCCCATTCATCGACGATTCGGGGAGGCTGGTCGAACCGACCGAACCTAACGCAGTTAAGCTTGAAACCTTTATCTTCGATGCTATTCCTATGGCGGAGAATCCTGTTGTACTCGAGGCTAGGCGCGAGGAGGAGTTCGCCCCCGTGAAGAACAAGACCGGGGTTGATTCCGCAGAGAGTTGCCGCTCCATGATGATTGCCCGCGATATTGCTTGGTTGGAGGCGGTTGGTGTCAGGGTTCCCAAAAGAGCGGATGGAACGCCCGACTGTGTCGTCGAGTTGTCTCCGGCATCCTTTTTCGATGCCGAGGATGTTGAGGCTAGATTTGGAAGTGACGCACCCTCGATGGAATCCAGGGGCGAATACTATTTTGAATGAGTTTAATTGCGGACGGTGGTGTTAAATGAGAAAACATAAGATTATTGGAATAAGCACGTCCGACATCGCTATCGATCCGGTTGCTCAGTCTAAAATGGTGGAGGACGCTTGCGCTCGTTTTCCAGGGTGGTTTGTGACGGGATTGGCGCAGATCGGCGACCGCGTGGTGCTCTCCTTGGAGGCTGGCGACGAAGCGCCAGCTGTAGCTTCCGAATACGTCTTCGCTCCGTTCCACTCCAATGATGTGGACGAGATTATTACCTCCATTGGTGTGCGCTATTCGTCGGGGTATTCTCTTATTGGTGGATTCGATGTGCGCTCAGAACATTGGGCACTGTTTCGGAACCACCACTTAAATAGCCATGAATAAATTTTTCCCCGAAAGGATTGACTAATGATAGTACTTGGAATCACACCGGCTAGGGCGCACGATCCCTCGGCGGCGTTATTGATTGACGGCGAGGTGGTAGCTGCGGCTGAGGAGGAGAGGTTCAACCGGATAAAGCATTCGGCCAACCACAATCCCGAAAATGCCGTCGCTTATTGTTTAGATGCCGCTGGAGTGAAGATGTCGGATGTCGACGCTATTGCTCTTTGCCGCTCTTTGGACATAGCCGACAAACTCAAGTGGCGATTCGCTTGGCGCATGAGGAGGTATCCGGGCTATGCCCTTACGGCAGTGAAGCGTGTGCGGCGTTTGAATCGGGCGTATAAAAAAGACGCAATTGCGCTTGTTGGTAAATTCGGGCGCGGAATCAAGTCCTCCGAGATGCATTTTGTGGAACATCATCTTGCGCATGCGGCATCTTCGTTTCATTTTTCCGGTTTCGATAGGGCCGCCGTATTGACTTGCGATGGACGCGGGGAATTCACCTCCATTTTGATGGGAGAGGGGAAGGACGGTGAGATTGTCAAAATCAAAGAGTGGATAATTCCCGACTCGTTGGGCTTTTTCTACTCGTTGGTAACCCGGCACTTGGGCTTCAGGCCCAACAATGGCGAGTTCAAGGTTATGGGGATGAGCCCATACGGCGATCCATCGAAGATCGATTTGAGCGATATGATAAAAACGGGCGGAGGAGATTTTACCTTCAACGAGGATTACGTGTGGCCTATGTTGTCAATGCGGCGACACAAGCGTTATTCCAAGTCGAAGGACTTGGTCGATCTGTTGGGCCCTAGAAGAAGCGGCGATGGGTTGTCCGAGCCATATATACATATCGCCGCCGCCGCTCAGAAAACTCTCGAGGATACCGTGATGGATATGGTTAGGGTCCATCTTTCGGAAACGTTGAAAAAACATGGAGGGAGACTTTGCTTCGCTGGAGGCACCGCTTTGAACGTGAGATTGAACCGGAAACTTCTCGAAATGCCGGAAGTGGAAACCCTTTTCGTGCAACCAGCCGCGCATGACGCGGGGACATCCCTAGGTGCGGCGGCTTACGCCGCGACCACGCTCGGAGAGAAGGTCAAACCAATGAAACACGCCTATCTGGGGCCGGAATATTCCGACGACTACATATTGGATGTGTTGAAGCGATTTCGATTGCCTTATGAACGGCATGAGAATATCGAGGAGGTCGTGGCCAAAATCCTCGCGGATGGGAAAATAGTGTCTTGGCTTCAAGGTCGGATGGAATATGGCCCCCGCGCCTTGGGTAATCGGAGCATACTAGCCAATCCGGCGACTCCGGGAATCGCCGACGAGGTGAACGGAAGAATAAAGTTTCGTGAGAAATGGCGCCCGTTCTGCCCGTCTATTTTGGCGGAGAAGGCTCCGGGGATTATTGGAACCGAGCATAATTCCGACTATATGACTTTTAGCTTTATTGTGGAAAAGGAATGGGCGGCCAAGGTCCCCGAAATTGTCCATGTCGATGGTTCGGCTAGACCGCAAACCGTCAGAAAGGACACGAATCCCAGGTTCCATAAGCTGATATCGGAGTTCGAGAAGTTGACAGGATTGCCTATTTTGCTTAACACGTCGTTGAACCGGCGTGGCGAGCCCATGGTGTGTTCTCCCGAGGAGGCCGTGGCGATGTTTTACCAATGCGGTCTCGAATATTTGGCGATGGGGTCCTATCTCGTCGCAAAGTAATCTTTCAGCCGGCTCTCGCCGGAGAATGGGAAAAGGCGTATGGAGAGGGACCTGGCTGTATTGCTGGAGGCACTTGGTGTCGAGGTTGACAATAAAAGCGTGTTTGTAGAGGCTTTTACGCACAGGTCCTACTCCGCCGAACGGGGATTGAGCTATAGCAACCAAAGATTGGAATTTCTTGGCGACGCCGTTCTTCAGATTATAATCACGGAACACCTTTACAATCGCTACGAGGATTGCGACGAGGGACGCCTGACGAAAATGAGATCCGCCATGGCTAGGCAACAGTCTCTGGCAGCGCTAGCCTCCGATTTGGAATTGGAGCAATATGTGCGTCTAGGCAAGGGGGAACGCGCAAGCGGGGGGGCGACACGGTCTTCCACTCTTTGCGATGCTTTCGAGGCTTTGGCGGGTGCGTTGTATTTGGAGGGGGGACTCGAATTGGCGAAAAAGGTGTTGGGACCTTTGATGGAAAGACGTTTCCCAAAGCCGGATGAGCTTATTGCGGTGATAAACCCTAAAGGAATGCTGCAGGAGATGATTCAAAGGTGCTCGCAGGAGGATATCCCGGAGTATGTTGTAGAATCAAAAGATGGTCCCGACCACGATAGCTGGTACTCGGTTTCGGTTCGGGTGGGTGGCGAGGTCGTCGGAAAGGGGGAGGGGCGTAGTCGTAAAAGCGCTGAAATGGCCGCCGCTTCCGCCGCTCTTGATGCGTTGATGGAGGCGAAGGGGAAATGAAAAAACTACTTGCCGCAACGGGAAACGAACACAAAATATGTGAGTTCCGAACTATCTTGGAGCCGTTTGGAGTTGAGTTTTTGACCCCGGCGGATGTCGGAGGAATACTGGAACCGGAGGAATCGGGCTCTACTTTCGAGGAGAATGCCATTATCAAGGCGCTCTCGGCCGCTACCGCATCTGGAATGGATGCGTTCGCTGATGATTCCGGTTTGGAAATTGACGCACTCGACGGTGCGCCTGGAATCTTCTCCTCACGCTATGCCGACTCCGATTCCGCTAGAATAGAACGGGTGCTCCGCGAGTTGCGCGATGTTGATAACAGGCGGGCGCGTTTTGTATGCGTTGTCGCTTTGGCATCTCCCGCCGGGAGCCATGAAACCGCTAGGGGAACCGTGGAGGGCGTGATAATAGACGCGCCCCGTGGTGATGGCGGATTTGGTTATGATCCTATTTTTGTGCCCGATGGATACAATGCTACTTTTGCCGAACTACCCGCCGCCGTGAAGGACTCTATTAGCCATAGGGCTAATGCGTTGAAGGCGGCTAGGCGCATATTGGAATCCTGGAGTTGATGTCAGGGGAAATAGTTGTAACTTGCTAAAAGCTAGCCAGGTGCCCCGTGCCTAAGGGGCCCGCTGAAAAAATCGAAACCACACCGCCAAACTTTCGTTGTTCTCCGAGCTGCGGCCGAGTTTTAGCCTCGTCGGGATGGGCGGTCTTTGAACACGTAAAGCACTATGAGAACCAGTCCCGTGACCTTTAGAAGTAGGCCGTAGGGGCCTTGATAGGCATCTTTGTAGTTGATGTCGTGCCAAGCGTCTCCAACTTCCTGCGCTAGGAATATAACGACCCCCATCAAAACGTACAGGATGATTAGATAGGATATCATGATGAAGATGGTGAAGAATATTTTTCCAAGATTAACGGCGAACCAAGCTTGCGTGTTCTGAGCGGGCGACTTGGTGTAAGTAGTACCCAGTCTCCGCCGTTTTATCAGCATCTTCATCTCTAGCGACTCCACTTGTTGCCGTGCATTCAACATCAAGCCTCGAAATGAGAATATAACGTGGTGTATGCGTTAAATCAAGCGGGGAGACGGTGTATGTCGACCATGGATGTCATTTCACCGTCTTTTGGCGCGGGGGGGGCCTGGTCATGACGGCTATCAGTGTCAGGGAATCCAAGTCGATAGCTGGAATGATTTTTGCCTCGGCGGTTAGGTTGTCGACGACCGTTGCTGCGTTTACACTCCCGGGGCGGGGTGCCAGAGTCCCAATCAAAAGACCGGCGGGAATTGCGGGAACCCCCTCGGAGCCAGGAGTGGCTAGGCCCGATGTCAGGACCGGAGTGCCGGCTTTGTACTTCCGAAATGCTGGCAAGTACGCAAGTCTTATCATTGGCTTGCTCTCTTTTATAGTGGCTCCTTCGGTAATGCCAGCCGCTCGAGTATCTACGATAATCGCGCTTATGCGACAGGCGCGGCTTGCTATAGTTTCAATGCAGGCCCTGTGGGTAGATACGGAGATTACCCGGCCAACCACGGCGAAATTCATGTCAACTCCACTCTTTCGTGGCAACCCCGCCACGCAGGCTAGCGCCACGTCCCCAATCGCTATTCCGGACGAGGTCCCCTTGTCGATTGAGAACCTGACGTTCCAAAAGATGGGGTCTCTAATTACTATCCTAGCGAAAATAGGAGTGAAGCCAGGCTGGGGAGGGAGCTTCATCAACTTTTCCAAAGCCTCTTTTTCCCTCGTCAACTCCTTTGCCAATGCCAGATTCGCCGAAAGTCGCTCGTTGGAGCGCCGGAGCCTCAGAATCTCCTCGATCAATTCGCTTTTATCTTTTAGGGTCAAGGATTTATTGCCCATCAGCGTTTTGGCGCTGGATTCGGGAACGGTGAAAGGATGTTGGAAGTCGGACACCAGTTTGTATAAAGACCGTTTGAATACACCTACCGCTACCACCACGCCCGTGGCGATGAATAATATGGATATAAAGGTTAGTTTCCTATAAAAAGTCATTGCGAGGCCATGTCATGCTCTATTTTATCCAAGAAGGACGTGATTTCGGGCCACCTGATTTGTCGCCGTTGCTTCGATTTCGCCACTACCCCCAGCGCGGCATTGTACCGCCATAGGGGAGGGAGTATAGTCGCTTCCATATTGTCTAGCATGTTTTCCATGGCGCAGCACCTGTCCAAAGCTGCATTGAAATTCGCCATGGCCGAATTCAGAGCCTTTGCAAAGGCCTCTTCCTTGTTTTTTCCTTGACGAAGAATATCCAATGAGGCGCCTACCGCTGAGACGGCCTCTTGCATTGGCGCCGGAAGGGAGAAGGCTAGGCGTTCCAATTCGCATTGCTTCTTCCTGATAAGGATTTCGGGTGATTCAATTTTGTCCAATATCTTTGGAAGTTCCATTATGGAGCAATAATGCGGTTCGCCATCGGTACGGCTGGGGCTATATTCGACAAGCGTGACTTTTTTGAATTCCCTGAGTCCGAAGGCGGCGGACCCAGGATGAAGGAGATTAAGGGAAGCCGAAGCCGCTCCATTCGTAAGCCATTCTTCCACGCTCTTGCCCTTGTACACCTCGTATCGTCGCAAGTTCGCCCCAGTGGCTTGCCTGAACGCGTCTTCAGGGGGAAGCCCTTGCAGCGAAAGCTCCAGTAATTTCCTCACAACTTTTTTCCCCTCGGGCAGCATGAGCACCCGATCCAGAATTACTTCGCATGTTTCCATGAGAATTTCGTAGGCCGCACCGTCAGATTGGCGTAGGGGACTTTCCAAAGCCTTTAGGAGCTTTGGGGGATGCGGAAGCGTTAACAACGCATGGACTCCAGGAAATGACACCACACCCAAAATACGGTCGGAGGCCGCTCGGCGACGAATTTTCCTCAATAGCGCCAACTCAATCCACCTGGGAGCGGATTGTTTTTTCGACACCGATAGCCCAGCCTTAAGTAGTAGTGCCATCCCTATCGCCGGTAGCAATTTTTCGTCGCCACCGTGAAGCGGATCAAGGGATTGCGGAATCCCTACGCGCAATGTGGATTTGTTCCGGGCGCGTAATATTTCCTTGCGTATGTCGTCGGGTTCAAGCAGGATTAGTTCGTACACCATACTCTTGGAGACGGTCTGTTTGGGGATAATTCCGTTTATTGTGGTGTCCAATGCGCGGAAAAAACGGTTCGGAGCGATGAGATTCCCTCCTCCATGCCGGGAAAATACTTTTATCCGGCAGGGGGTGCGTTCAGCCGCGAATCCCGCGTTGGCGAATTGAAACAAGACGATAACCGCCAGCAATGTTACCACCATACATGACGCCGAATTCTCGCCAAAATTAAATTTGCCCGACCTTATCATAAGTGGCGAATGTACACGCTTCACTTCCCTATGTCCACCCCGGCTTTCCCGGAATTGGCAAGAGACTTGAATCGAGCCGACATCAAAAAAAGAGGCTTACCCAAATGATAATGAAGCACTTGCCAATTATTCAATGAGCCCTATGCTATCGCAACTTTTATGTCGTCTACCATCCAGCCGTTGCTTTTGATGTTGCCCGTGAGGAAGACGACCTTGTCCCCTTTTTCAACCAGTTTACGGGATGAGAGAACCCGCAGAAAGCTTTTTATCGAATTGGTTGTGGCACCTTTGGAATCGAAAAGACGGCCGTCGAGCAGAATTGGTTCGACATTGTGGAGAATCGCTAGCTTGTTATAGACATTAATGTCGAATGTTCCGGCGAAAATGACGGAGTCCGGACGGTATTTCGATAGTATTTTGGCCGATCTACCGGAATGCGTTATAACCGCTAACGCCTTTTCGTCCAAGTGGTTCGATAGAAACGAGGCGGCGGCGCACATCGACTCCGCCAACTCATGGGCCTCCGGCAACACCAGTTGCTGGTGGTAGAAATTGTCGTCCAGCATCTTTTCCGCCTCTCCAATTATGGAGCTCATCGCTTTCACCGCGTTTACTGGATATTTTCCGATGGAAGTCTCGTTGGAGAGCATTACCGCGTCGGCGCCGTCCAACACCGCGTTAGCGACATCGCTGGCTTCGGCCCGCGTGGGGCGCGGATTGTCGGTCATTGAACTGAGCATTTCTGTCGCCACAATCGTGTGTTTGCACTTGCGGTTCGCCGCGCGGATTATTTCCTTTTGAACTCGAGGCACTTTGGCGAAGGATATCTCCACGGCCAAATCTCCTCGAGCCACCATCACTCCCTCCACCGAGTCCAGGATACTATCCAAATTAGATAGCGCTTCTGGTTTCTCTATCTTGGCGATAATCGGCACTTGTTGTCCCGCTCTTTTCATGAGATTCCTAAGATCCATCACGTCCCGCGGCTTCCGCACGAACGACAAACCCATGAAATCGACCCCCAAATCCAATCCAAAACGGGCGTCGCGGCGGTCTTTTGGGGTTAATGCCGGCAACCCTATGTCGGTGTCGGGGAGATTTATCCCTTTCCCCGTTAGTATTGTTCCCTCGTTGAGAACTTCGCAGACAACTTCCCGGGTGTCCGGAACGGTTTTAACAACGCGCATCGATATTCGTCCATCCGCCAATAATATGGTCTTTCCCTTCTTGGTGTCCTTGGCTATCCCGGAATAGGTGGTTGGAATGTGGCGCGCCTTTTTCGGCGAAGCGTAGCCGGAAAGAACCACGAGTTCCCCCTTTTGAAGCTTCCGCGGTGACTGTAGCGTGCCAACCCTTATCTTGGGGCCTTGCAGGTCCATTAATATCCCCAATGGTTTGCCCATGCGCTTCGAAACTGACCGTATCGTTCTTACTGACTGGATATGCGATTTCTCATCCCCAAAGGAGAAGTTCAAACGGCATACGCTGAGTCCGGCCTCAACCAATTTGGTCAACATTTTTCCGTCCCCGCTGGCGGGGCCTATCGTCGCCACGATTTTTGACCGATTCATCTAACACCTTCCTTCATTTGGTGGAAAACTCGCTACGTCTACGCTTAATTAACGGGCGCTAATGGGCTTTTCAAGGAGAATCGAGCGGTGGTGGCGCAAAATTGGCGCTTGCCAATTATTCAGCGGACGGCCCCCAATTCCCATACCCCCATGGACTTGTCTGTATATCGTCCTCCACGCGACACGCATCCCTCGTTTATTATCTCTAGGGGAGGCCCTAGTTCGAATGGGGGCCTCTCCAGATTTAGTGGCCGCCATGCTCCTTGGATCGTCTCCCGGTTTATGCGAGTCCCTGGAAATGTTGTCGCCATCAAATACCGCGAACCGGAACGCCGGAAATTATCCAAAGCCGATACAGCGTCTTTTAGTGAGAGGTGCACAAGGCAATCACGACAGAATATCATGTCCGTTTGGGGGAGGTTGGAGGAGCATGCGTCCAAAACACGGAAATCAATATCGGGATGACGTTGGCGGTTTCCCTCGACAAGTTCGGGGACGATATCGGCGGCGACAAGGCGGACATCCCTGGTATCCACATGCGACATCCAGTGGAAATCACCGCACGGAATATCAAGAATGGTCCTTGTTTTCAGCTTGCGGATTATTCTTGGAAGGGCATCCCGGACGCTTTGGGTCGATTCCAAGGTGGAGCCAGCTCCGGAATCAGTCTCGGGGGTTCTCCAAACACCACGTTTGTGGATGTCGCGGAAAACCTCGCGCCTACTCATGAACGGATACGCCGGTAGTTTCACCGCGTATCTTGCGAGATAAATTGCGAATCGGACCGCTCGAACCGTACGGGATGTGGGCATCTTAAGTCCTCGCTCAATTGCTTCAATCGCGGGAAACGCGTGGTCACATTGTCGGCCAATCGTGTTTTTTCATATTTTCCACTGTACGCGTATTGATAAAAATGTCCATTAAGATAGAGTGTGGAATCTGTTTTTGAAAACGTATGTTCTGGAAATGAGGAGGAGCAATGGCGGCAAAGATTTCTGACGTGGTCAAGCCTGGCGTGGTGTCGGGGAAAGATGTCGGGGCGGTTTTCGCAATCGCCAAAGAGGACAAATTCGCATTGCCGGCGGTGAACGTGGTGGGCTCCGATTCCGCCAACGCCGTTATGGAGGCCGCTAAGGACGTTAATTCGCCCGTGATTATCCAGTTTTCAAATGGCGGGGCCACTTTCTACGCTGGAAAGGGATGCCCGGCGGAAGGCCAGTCGGCGGCTATCCTAGGGGCTATCTCCGGGGCCAAACATGTCCATCTGCTCGCGGAAACGTATGGGATCCCGGTAATTCTACACACTGACCATGCGGCGAAAAAACTCCTCCCGTGGATAGATGGATTGCTGGATGCGGGCGAGAAGCACTTCGCTGAAACCGGCAAGCCTCTTTTCTCTTCCCACATGCTTGACCTCTCCGAGGAATCCTTGGAGGAGAACGTTGAAATTTGTGTGAAATATCTGGAGAGAATGTCCAAAATGGGCATGACCCTCGAGATTGAACTGGGATGTACGGGGGGTGAGGAGGACGGTGTCGACAACTCCGAACTCGACAACTCGATGCTTTATACCCAACCCCAGGATGTGGCGTACGCTTACGAGAAACTCTTAGCCGTGAGCGACGCGTTCACAATCGCGGCTTCCTTCGGAAACGTCCACGGTGTTTACAAGCCGGGCAATGTCAAACTCACCCCGGTTATCCTGGACAATTCCCAGAAGTACATCCAGGAGAAGTTCGGCACTGGCGCGAAACCCGTCAACTTCGTTTTCCATGGCGGCTCGGGATCCTCCCTCGAGGAGATTAGAGAGGCCATTTCCTATGGTGTGATAAAAATGAATATCGACACCGATACGCAGTGGGCGACCTGGAAGGGCGTGATGGACTATTACAAGGAAAACGAGGCGTACCTCCAAGGCCAAATCGGTAACCCGGATGGCCCGGACAAGCCCAATAAGAAAAAGTATGATCCCCGCGTATGGCTTCGCAAGGGACAGCTCTCGATGGTTGAGCGCGTCAAACGAGCCTTTGAGGACCTCAACGCCATAGATAGATATTGAGGGCTTGTAGCAATTGCCAAACACCTCGGGTTTATAGAGTTGGACCGTCTTTAATGGTGTCATCTCCAAGGTTTTGGGAGAAAACCTCCCAAACCCCTTGGAGACGACGAATGTTTTCTGCTCGATTTGAGGCAATTGCCAATTCCGCGAAAGGCGATAATGGGCCATTGGCGGCGTTAATTTCACCTCGGAGTGTCCTTCCGCAAAGCCCGGAGGGTTCGCATAGTGAACGGAAGGATCGGCTTATTGCCTAGCCACTAACCCGTCTCTTGACTTTTTCAGCAAGCCCTAAGGTACGGGGGATTTAGCTTCCGCTACAAAGCGTCTGATTAGTTCGTGGTTCTTTACGCCCGGTCTTGTTTCCACTCCACCACTGACATCCACGCCGGCGGGGCGGACGGCGGCGATTGTTGCCGCGACGTTTCCAGGAGTTAGCCCCCCAGCCAAAACAACTGGTCTGGGAAGGATTCCGACAGCAGCCAGCGCTGTTTCGATGGCCACTTGTAGCCCTGTTCCTCCTGGCATACTATCGTGGTGCGCGTCCACGAGAAATTTATCTGCGGGGAAATTAGCGAATGGAGCCAATTCCGTCTTGTCCCGAGGCCTGACCGCTTTCCAAACCGTCGCGAGTTCCGCAGCCTCTAGCGCGAATTCCGCGGACTCGTCACCGTGGAGCTGTATGACGTTGACTCCAGCGTCGATGTATTCTTTCAAAAGCTTGATGTCGGGATTGACGAAGACCCCAACCGCCAAGAACTTTTTCTGCGGCAACCTGGCGGAGAGGATGGCCGCTACTTTCTCTGGTGGCGCATAGCGCGGACTTGGCGGATACGACACGAATCCTATCGCATCGGCGCTAGCCTCTAGCGCGACTACCGCGTCCTCGGACCTGGTGATTCCGCATATTTTTACGAACATTTCGCAACTCCTTTGTAAGGTTCATCACACTACGCGCTATCCCGGGGCGTGTCAACCACTGAATAGACTAGCTTAGGGACGGTGAATTATGGCTTTCGGTGCCGGAATGCTTCTGGAATTGCCATCCTTGAGTTTTCTGTACCTGGCCCTAGATTAGAACCCTGTTTGGTGATCGGGAATTTGGACCGCCCCCAAATCCAGTCCGATGGGACGAACGCAAAGAGGATATAAATGTATATCGACCTGTTCTGGGTAGTACTCGCCGTGGCGCTATACGTTGCGTTGATAATATTTGTCTTTTGGGCGCAAAGACGTTTGTCGCGTTTGAATGCCGCATTGGTGGATGCCCTCCACAAAAAGGCGGAAGCGGGCAATTTTCTTAGCCTTTTCGCAAAGAATCTGACGGGAACCGACGCATTGAGAGAGGCTATGCCCCGTACCGCTCGCTATGTGGCTGATCTTGTTGGTGCCAAGGCGTTGTGCATATTCACAATGGATGACGCTGGATATCTTGTGGCATCTGGAGTATCCGGACCGTTTCCCCCATCGCACTGCGTCTCGCACCATGTCCTGACGAAGCCGGTTTACCTGACATCAGCGCTCAAGAGCGAGAAAATAAAAGTTGGCGAAGGTATTATTGGTGAAGTAGCCCTTACGGGAGTGGGGGTTCTGCTAGAGGACGCTTCTGAAGACGAGCGTCTCGCCAACTCCCCAATCCTGATTGAAACCCTCATGGCGGTTCCTATGAGAAATGCTGGACGCATTTGCGGTGTGATATGCGCCATAAACAACACTCATGGAAACGCCCCGTTCTCCCTGGAGCAGTTCGGAGTCCTCAAATTCATGTCGGAACAGGTCGTTTTGGCGAACAATATCGTGAAAGTATACGCCAACATGAGCAAACAACAGCGCATTAGCCAGGAATTGAATTTTGCCAAGCAACTGCAGACATCATTGACTCCGAAAAGCGCTCCAGCGTGGGCTCCGTTTGATATCTATGCTTCAACCACTTCGGCGAAAGAGGTCAGTGGCGATTTCTTCGATTTTCTGAAAATAGACGAGGACCGACTTCTCGTCGTTGTCGGTGATGCCTGTGGCAAGGGAATCCCCGCATGTATGTTGATGGCTACTGCTAGAAGTTTTATCAAGGCTTGCGCCGAGCGATTTTCCACATTGCGCGAGATGATAGCCGGTCTGAACAACGATTTGTTCTATGACACGGGGGATGAACGGTTCGTAACTGTCGCGTTTTGCCTGTTGGACCGCCGTCGCCGAACGGTGGAGTACGCCCGTGCCGGGCACACGGAGTTACTGGTCAAACGATCCGGACACCCCGTTAGGTGCATTTTTCCTGATGGCGCCGCACTCGGGTTGCTCCCTCCGGAGGTCGTGGGCAATTTCGATATTCTATCTTTCGCCTTCATGGAGGATATGTCCCTGCTTTTGTTTTCGGATGGAATTACCGAGGCACTTACTCCCGAGGGGGAGGAATTCGGTCTGGAGGCATTGAAGCAGGTGTTCCTTGAAGCGACGGAGGCGGAGGATGCCAGCCCGAAGAAAATAGCGGCGGGCATAAGAACCGCCGTGGAGAATTTCGCACAAGGGGAGCCACAGGCGGACGACCAGACAATTGCCGTTATATCGAATGTTTGAATTTCGGCGGAACGATAGCAATTCCCCTTTTCTGACGTGACGTGCTCTCGAAAGTTTTTATGCAAACTATTCCTGAATTTCGGGGTTTTCCCTCTTGGACGCTCCGGGAGTGAAAAGGAGTGGGAATACTATATCGCTGGTGCAGCACGGAATCCAAACGGCTACGAAGAGGAAAACCAGAATCAAGAAGAAGGTGACGGGGGTGAGCGAGGCTCCCATCGCCATGGTGATATGGAAGAGAGAAGCCCAAGTGCTTATCTGCACATGCATGAAGTGAGGAAATTTGCTCACGGTGGCAAAACGCGCCACAATCACCCCGGCTATCGCCAGCGGATTTACAAGCCACCACAGATGAATGAATCCCAAATGCAGGTGGGCATGTGGCATCTTGAGAAGCACTTCCCCAATATATGGAATCACGCAGTCGCTTAGCGTGGCGATCCCTATGGATCCAACGTAGCCCACCACTAGAAGCTTAAACATTCCGCAACGCTTGTTGTGCAGGTAGTAAACGGCCGCCGTCGTCATGGCGCTGAAAAACACGTGTGTCGGGTGGAATATCTCGAAAAGAATTTTGGAGGTCCCTTCAGGTAGCTTTATTAGCAGAAACACCCCAAGCAAGACTGCGCCCACAAGAGTTCCAAGCAACGTGAACGGGGCATGGACTTTGAGCTCGTGTTCTATTGAGCATCCCAGGCAATGGACATCGCCTTTTTCCTCCTGGGCGTCGTTGTGGTGTTCGTCGTGTTTGGCCATTCCGCTATTCCTGAATTCAGCGTCAATCGTTCGGATTGGGTGCTCCATGTGTCGACACCCTCTCGCACGGGAACCATAGATTGGAGTTCCCTTTTGTCAATTCGACGCACTCCATTGTTTCGCGATTTCCGCGGCTGGAACGGTACCCTCGCGGACGACGGAGGGGGTGTCACCTCGGAGGTCGACCACCGTCGACGCTGAACCCTTTATCTCTCCCGCGTCTATGGCTAGGTCCGGAGGAAAATCTAGCGAGTCAAGAGCTTCCGACACGGTTGTCGCGGGGGGAGCCCCCGCGGTATTCGCGCTCGTGGCGGCGAGTGGATGTCCTAGCTGACTGATCACGTCCAACGTCAGCTGATGGTCGGGTATTCGCAAGCCTATGGAGTCGCCAAATCCACGGTTTTCGCAAGATGCTTCGACGACGAATGTCAGGGGGCCGGGAGTCAGGGAGCGAATCAGCGCTTCCGCTTTTTTTGATGGCGCCGCGCCGTTCGCTATCGCCATTTCCAGCGAATCGACTAACATTTGGAACGGTTTGTCCTTTTCGCGGGATTTCATTGCCGCCATCCGCTGTCTAGCCGCCGCGTCGTTCCAGCCGCATGCCAGACCATAGACCGTTTCCGTGGGGATTAAGGCTACAGCTCCGGGGCTATTCAGAATTTCCGCGATTTCCGCGGTGGCCGAAGGGGCTGAATGGGGTATAGTTTTTACCGTTCCTCCGGAGGCGGGGAGGGGATTGCCAGCACCGCCGCGGGGTCCGCGGAAAAGTCGTTCCCCCGTAAGTTTGGCGTGTAGAAGCGATATCCGTAAGTTATCTTTGAATACCTTGAAATGGGATATGCGCTCATCTTTGTCGGGATAGAACACTGAGACATCGACATTTACGATTTCAATTCCGCTCCAAGCCGCTCGTACAAGCACTTCTGTCTCAAACGCATAGTGGGTCGAGGCGATGGACTTTTCCAATAGAACTTCGACTGGATATGCGCGGAACCCGCTCTGGGTGTCCCTAACGTCCACACCCGTTTCGAACCGGACCCAGAAATTGGAAAACCCCCTGCCAAATTTGCTGCGATCCGGGACCGAGTCGGAGAAGACGCGGGCCCCTACGACTATCCGTGGAGCTTTGTTGTCCAAAAGCGGAAGAAACTTTTCGATATCGGCGGGGTCGTGTTGGCCGTCGGCGTCCAGAGTTATAACGAAAGCCGCCCCGCGGCGTTTCGCTTCGCGGGCCCCTGTCTTGAGCGCCGCTTCTTTTCCCAAGTTCCGGTCGTGCTTCAGAAGAACGAGATTCAATCCGTCAAGCACTTCTGCGATTTCCGCATCCGTGGAGCCGTCGTCGACCACTATGAGGTTTGGACAATGCTCCAGCGTTTCCTTCGCCACTTTTCGCAGAGTTACAGCGTGGTTGTAGACGGGAATTAGACACCATATTGCGTTGTTGCGATTCGTCATTCGGATATCATTTCCAGTTCGCCCTCGGCCAAGATGCCTTTGAGCGGCGTTCCCGGAGGGATGTCGGGTGATGTGATAGTCTTTCCGGAAGATCGTTCCAAAATTATTGAATAGCCTCTTAGAAGGACGGCCTTCGGATCCATGTTTTTTAGTGCGGCGAGTGTTTTGTCGAGAGAGCTGGACGCCTGCTCCAATGCTCGGTCCGCCAGGTTGTCCACGCGTGACGCCAGCTCGTCTAGCCTTTGTTGGTGTTGACGGAGGATATGTTTGGGTTCTTGGAAGACGGGGCTGGAGGCGGCCATGTCGAAGCGTCTGGATAGCCGTTCCCAAGAGAGGTCCAATACGGAATCGAGCCGTCTCCCGTAGTCGTCTAACGTGTTGGCGAAGGCTTCCATCTCGCCGATAACGAGTTCCGCGGCGGCGGATGGCGTGGGCGCTCGGAGATCAGCGGCGAAATCGCATATCGAAAAGTCTATCTCGTGGCCAACTGCGCTTATGACGGGAATCGCGCTGGCGGCTACAGCTCTGGCCACCACTTCCTCGTTGAACGGCCATAGGTCCTCCATCGAGCCGCCTCCACGGGTCACCACCAGCACATCCACGGATTTGACGCGGTTGAAAAACTCTATACCTTTGGCTATTTCCTCGGCAGCGTTGTCGCCTTGAACAGGTGACGGATAGATTTGAACGTGGAGATTGGGGAATCGACGATTGACGATCTGGAGGAAATCGCGTATGGCGGCTCCGGTGGGGGAGGTTACCACTCCGATGGCTTTTGGCAGTATTGGCAG